>WQUW01000071.1 GCA_009781915.1 Treponema sp.
ACGTAAAAGACTACACATCGGAAGACAGCGACATTGACGTGAACGAAATCATCTTTGCGGAAAAAAAGAGCGCGCCCAAAGAGTAAGGAGAAACAAGAACATGATGCGGCATAACCGAATCAAGCACACATGAGGCTTCCTTCAAGTATTTTTTGTTAGTATTCGTGCAAGGACAAAAGGAATAATGCTAAATGCAATATACATTGGCAGAAAAGGCCAGACCGTCGGGACTACTCGGAAAAATAAACAGCCTGTAGGAGATACCGTAAAAAAAGAATTTACAAAGACTACGGTTGCATTATTGAAAAGAACAAAGAGCTCAAGATAATTGGCATGAAAGATTTCTTCTTCCAGAACTATAATATAGAGGTATGGAAAGTAGGAAAATATTTTATACAACAATAGAAATATAATATCATAATTTTTTTTGTATAATGCTGCCAAAAAAACTGCATGCAGCGAAGATAAAGCTAATATAAAAATTAGTACATATGCCCGGTTAGGATGGCGATCCTGATTAAAAAAATCAAAAGCTGGATACAAAAAATAGAGATAATACAAAAATAAAATAACAGACGGCAGTATCCTTCTGAGAAATAGCCCCTTTAGGCCAATTGAGTGTTCCTCCTTACTCACTGTATAATCTCCTTCTTTACTTACGCCCAAGATTGCTGCCGAGGCGGACTGACACCTAGATCATAGACAGATTTATCAACAAGCCTCATAATGTTCCTCTTGACAGGCGTGTAGCGGTCAAGGAACCTTTTTATGCCTGCTGGTCGCCACACTACCTCAATGCCATCAAACAGACCTGACCTCTGCAGCAAGGTACTGGCTTTTATCGCACACTGGAAACTGGTTCTTTGGTATTTTTCTCTAATCAATCCATGTATATGTGTCCCAAATTCCCTGTCGATTGAGTATGAATATGTATACCACATTTCACCCACTCTCGGATAAAAATACCGCCTGTAACTGTCTATTGTTATTTGCGATGGGAAGCGCTCAGGAACCACTATATCCGAAGCAATGCTTCTAATTCCCCAACGGGTGCCAAATTGCCCCGAAGCATCCAGCATAATATCGTTTCTCCAGAAGCCATCCATATCTCTTAAAGGGGCGTGGGGATTATCAATATACATGACAAGCGCATGAGCCCCAATCCAGCGAGGAATCCGACCGCCAATTGTTATACCAACAATAAGTCTAATTTCCTCCTCAAATGGAATAGGGCTTACTTCTATATCCTTTTTTCCACTTGTAAGAACTTTTTCAAAATTGCCATCTATAAGCCCTGATTTTGGTTTAGAGCCACCAAAGAAAACAGTAATGCCTGTTCCTGTTTCTTGGTCAATAAAATTTAGATGGTTCTCGCCCCCCCCTGTATACCTATAACGTGGGGAACTAAACTCTTTAAAAATGTCCTTGGCACCCAATAACGCTTATTGTAGCAAATACCTATGTTTAATGTAAAGTATAATGGTTAACCCAACTCTTCCCTTCAGCTCTCTTTTTAGAGCAAAGGGCCCATAATGCGGTTTCAATTGGAAAAAAAGCAAAAAAATTGAAAAAAAAGCTTGACAGCCCCCGTGTGCCGTGAGACTATATTGTAGTAATTCATGCAAAAAATTGTATTTTTGTAGTGAATTATACATAAACTTGAGGAGGCTGTAAATGAGAAAGATAGTTATGGCGTGTGTGCTTTTAATTGCGGGCACATCTATGGTTTTCGCCGCCGGAATTGGAGACAGAACCGGCGGGTATTTTCCGGGGAACAGGCCAATCACCATGATTGTCCCTTGGTCTCCCGGCGGAGGTTCTGACATTGGCGCGCGAATACTTGTGCCGTACCTTGAAAGCATCCTTGGCACAACCGTCAATGTCATTAACCCAACTGGCGCTACTGGCTGGATTGGCTGGGAACGGCTGCTTTCCGATCCCGCGAATGGGCATACCATTGCAATGGTCAACTTCCCCGCCCTTTTTTCCGGCTACTTGAACCCCGCCCTTGGCAGGACAAGGACAATTAACGACTTTTACCTTCTGGCAAACCATGTTACCGATTTTATGGGTATCGCAGTCCACATTGATGAAACCAGATTTACCGACTTGGAAAGTTTCATCGCCTATGCGAGGGCTAACCCCATTACCATGACCACAACCGGAGTAGGAACCCAGCAGCATATTCTGGTATTGCAGCTTAACGAAGCGCTTGGCCTTAATATCACTCCGGTTCACGGAACAGGTTTTGCCGATGCTTATGCCGCCCTCCTTGGCAGGCACGTTCACTCGATAATCGGCGGCGTGGGGGAGTTGCTTATACCCGAAAGAAACGGGGAATTAAAAACGCTCGTTCTTTTTTCATACGACACGAGCGAACTTATGCCCCATGTGCGGGTATGGAACCAGTTGGGGCTAGGTCCAAATATCATAAACACCAGCCAAAGAGGTTTTGCCGTGCGGAGAGGCACACCGCCTGAAATCACGCAAGTTTTGGCAGATGCCCTAAGAGAAGCGATTAACAACCCCGAACAGATTGCCCGGATGACGGAACTGGGGCTTTATGTTGATCACATGGGGCCAGAGGAGTTTACCAGACACATAAACGCTGAAGAAGCGACAATAAGAGCTTTAGCGCCGCTGTTGGGCTGGTAATAGTAAATCAGGCGAGCCCCCCGCAAAAGCGGCGGGGCTGTAGCCCCTTTTTTGAAAGCGGAAGTAATGATATGAACGAAAGGCGTAAAATTAACAACGATGTTTTTATCGGCATCATTTTAACGGCGTTGTCCGTATTCTTTTTTATGGAAGCTCAAGGATTGCATCCAATGGCGGCCCGGTTTCCAACAATAGTGTTCGGGGTGTTTATCGGAATGTCAGTACTGCTTATCATCCTTGGCATCCGCAAAACGCTAAAGCCGCAGTTGGCCCTTGCCAGCGATTTCCTCTTAAATATCCGTGTAATTCGTACGCCGGTTGTGGTTTTTGGCATCATAACCGGGTATATGGTACTGATGAATTTTACCGGCTTCTTTATTTCCACTGCGGTTTTTGTCCCCGTATTTATGGTTTTTTACGGGGTTAAACGTATTCGTACAATTGCGCTTACCAACATCATCCTCATTTTATTTGTGTATGTTGTTTTCGTAAGAGTTTTGCGGCTTCCAATGCCGTAGGAGTTACTATGATAGCTTCAGAAATACTGGCGAACTTACTTAGCTTTCAGACGCTCATGGGGTTGCTCATTGGCGTTGTGGGCGGGATATGTATCGGCGTGTTGCCGGGACTGACTGCCGCAATGGGAATTGCGCTGCTT
The DNA here is from genome assembly GCA_009781915.1 of Treponema sp. GTDB lineage: Bacteria > Spirochaetota > Spirochaetia > Treponematales > Breznakiellaceae > WRKT01. The sequence continues at coordinate 3,314 of WQUW01000071.1, forward strand.
ATTCCCTTTTCCTTTGGCATGGAACCCACGGCGGCTATGGTCATGCTGACCAGCCTGTTCGCCTCCGCCATTAAAGGGGGTTCCTTTCTGGCGATACTCCTTTGCGTGCCCGGAACTCCCGCTTCGGCAGCCACCGCCATAGACGGATACGAACTGACCAAGCAAGGCAAGGGGCTTCAGGCTGTGGGTGTAAGCATAGTCGCTTCGATGGCTGGCGGCACGTTAAGCGCGCTGGCTCTTTTGCTGATAGCCCCGCCGCTGGCACGTGTGTCCATTATGTTTAACGCGCCAGAGTTTTTCCTTATTGCCATTTTCGGACTTACCATTATTGGGTCTCTTGCCAGCGACAATATGCTGAAAGGCTTGCTTTCAGGCGCTGTGGGCATTTGCATCGGGTTTGTCGGCTTTGACATTCTTGTCGGCGTTCCCCGTTTTACCTACGGAATTATTCACCTTGAATCGGGCATTGGGCTTATTCCGGCGCTGATAGGACTCTTTTCACTGTCCCAAGTCTTGATTCAGGCGGAAGCTATCGCATCCGTGCGCCGGGGCGAAAAAGTAACCCTGCCGCCCATAGCCGGAAAGATTGTCCCTCCGGTAAAAGATGTTATTGCCGCAATTCCTAACCTTGTCCGGTCTTCGGTTATCGGTGTTATTGTCGGCATCATTCCGGGGCCGGGCGGCGATGTCGGCGGCTGGATCAGTTACAATGAGGCAAAACGCTGGTCTAAAAAAAAGGAGCAGTTTGGCAAAGGCAACATGGAGGCTATTTGGGCGGTGGAATCGGCAAATAACAGTGTTGCAGGCGGTTCCATAATTCCAACCATAACCTTGGGAATTCCCGGCAGTGCGGCGGCGGCGGTGCTTCTGGGCGGAATGATGGTTCACGGTCTTATCCCCGGACACACATTGTTTACCGTACACGCTGCCACTACCTACGCCATTCTTATCGGTTTTTTGGCGGCGAACATTCTTATGGGAGTTTTCGGCTTCCTTATCGGCAAGCAACTGGTAAAACTCGCCACAGCGCCCATCGGCATACTCGCTCCGGTTATTGTGGTGCTTTCGGTCATCGGGGCGTATGCGATAAACTTGAGCTTCTTCGATGCCTGCGTCATGGTGTTTTTCGGCCTTGTAGGATATTTCATGCGGAAAACCGGGTTCGCCACCGCCCCAATGGTGTTGGGCATAATTCTGGGGCCAATGGCGGAGATGGGCTTTAGCCGCGCGCTCCTTATGGCGCTGGATACGCCAATTCTGATTTATTATCTTACACGGCCCATTTGCGTGATACTTATCCTGTTGATTATTTTGTCCCTTTTAACCCCGCTCTTGCTCAGGCGGCTGCAGGAGAAAATGCAAAAGTAAACTAAGGCTGTTCCAGCCGGGACAGCCTTGACTGGAAAAATATTTTTTGGAAGGAGAGATACATGAAACTGCTGGATTGCACACTCCGAGATGGAGCGAATGTCGTGGGAAACGGTTTTTCCCGCGAACTGACAGAGATGATGCTTACGGGCTTGATCGAAAGCGGCATCAAAATAATCGAGATGGGCAACGCCTACGGAATGGGCGCGGAGGAAACCCAGAAGAATTCGCCGTCCCCGCTTACCGATGCCGAATATCTGGAACTGGTACAGCCATATCTGCCCAAAGCGGAAATCGGAATGTTTGTAGGCATAAAATACGCAGTCCCCAAAAACATTGACCTTGCGGCTTCGCGAGGCCTTAATTTTTTGCGGGTCGGGGCGAATGCGGGAGACGGCGCTTCAACAAAAGAAGCGATTGGCAATGTGAAAAAAGCTGGACTGGTATGCCGCTATTCCCTTATGAAAGGCTACATTTTGTCCGCAAAGGAACTTGCCCGCGAAGGGGCAATGCTTGAATCTTTCGGGCTTGACGAAATGACAATTATGGATTCCGCCGGATTTATGACGCCCGATCAGGTAGGAGACTATGTTGCCGAGCTTACGGCGAAGGTAACAATTCCCGTTGGGTTTCACGGGCACAATAACCTGGGGCTTTCCGCCGCAAACGCCATTGCGGCTTTCCGCGCGGGCGCAAGCGTTCTTGACTGCGGCCTTATGGGTATGGCACGCAGCGCCGGAAACCTAGCGACCGAAGTAGCCGTTGCCGTTATGCAACGTGAAGAAGAGCGCACCGGTGTTGACTTTTATGCGCTGCTTCATTTTATCGACAACGAACTTGCGTCGGCAATGAAAAAACACGGCTACCATAGCGCCATTATGCCCGTTGACCTTATCTACGGACTTGCCGGCTGTCATTCAAGTTTTGCGGGGCTTTTCGAGGCTGCCGCCAGCCGCCACGGTGTAAACCTGTACCGCCTGATTATGGAAGTCTCCGCAATAGACCAAAAAGCGCCGTCTGCGGAACTTATCGAAAAAATCGCCGGCAATATGAAAGGGGGCAAATGATGGCAAAAATGATTCAGTGGGAAAAACTGCGCGCGTACTGCCAAAAAATTATTATGACATTCGGCATTCCTGAAGATGAAGCCCTTGTCATAAGCGACTGCCTTGTAGACGCCGATCTCTGCGGCGTGGAATCTCATGGCGTAAGCCGCATGACAATTTACACCAAAAGGCTGGAAACAAAAGTCGTTTCCCCCATCTTCAAAGTCGAGGCTGAACGGGATTATCCGGCTGGCCTTACCCTGAACGGCTGTAATTCAATGGGTATGCTCGTAGGCAAATACGCTATGGAAAAATGCATCCAGCGGGCGGGGGTAAACGGAAGCTGCTTTATTGCGGTTAACAACTCTAACCATTACGGCATGGCCTCGTACTATGTAAACATGGCGGCCCAAGCCGGAATGATTGGCCTGTCCGGAACAAACGCCCCGCCTAACATCGCCCCCACCGGGAGCTACAAGGCATACGTGGGGACAAACCCCATTGCCCTCTGTGCGCCCACGGACGGCGAGCCGGTACTTTTGGACATGGCCCCAAGCGTTGTCGCTATGGGCAAAGTAATTCTCGCCGCAAAACTGGGCCAGTCCATTCCCGAAGGCTGGGCGCTTACCAAAGAAGGCAAACCCACCACGGACGCGGAGCTGGGCAGGCAGGGAACGGTTGTTCCAATTGGCGGCCCCAAGGGGTACGGGCTTTCGCTTTTCATGGACATCCTTAGCGGTATTTTAAGCGGCGCTCAGTTTGGGCCGCACTTGGGCAATATGTGGAACGATTTTGTGAATCCGCAAAACATCGGGCATTTTTTCTGCGCGATTGACATTTCAAAGTTTACAGACCTTGAAACATTCAAAAAGCGGCTGAGCCAGATGGTTGGGGAAATTAAGGCCCTGCCGAAAAACGAAGGCATTGCGGAAATTTTTCTGCCCGGAGAAATCGAAAGCCGCCGCCGCAGTGAGCGTAAGGCGAAAGGCATTCCTATGGAAGATGTCGTGTACGAAGAACTGCGGGAGCTTGGAAAGAAATACAGCGTAGAGTTTGCGTTGTAAAATCTAAAAGAGGCACGGAGGGAATTATGCGTCTGGCTATGGTTGGTTCTTATGCGTCAAATGTAAAACCTATAATGCTGGAAAAGCTTGCGAAGGACATCGAATTGATAGAAGTTCGCAGCGCTGATGAATATTCAAAACTGGCAGATGTGGATTTTATTGTACTGCGGGACGGAACAATAGACGCTGCGGTCATAGCCAGACTAAATAAATGCAAATTGATTCAACGCTGGGGCGCCGGGTATGATACAGTTGATATTGCGGCGGCGGGAAAGCGTGGAATTCCTGTGGCGATTACTTCCGGGGTAAACTCCGCCGCCGCCTCTGAGCTTGCCGTGTGCCTTATGCTGTGCGCTTACCGGCACGTGCCTATCCTGAACAATCTGGTTAGAAATGGATGCTGGAACCGGGAGCGGCAAATCTTTATTGAAAAATCATTCATGCTCAAAGGCAAAACGGTTGGGTTAATCGGCTGTGGAAATATAGGCAAACTGGTGGCAAAAAAATTAAACGCCTTTGATGCCCATGTTGTTTATTACGACCCGTTTCGGATGGAAGAACGTCAGGAAAAAGAATTGGGAATCGCCTATATGCCATTCGACAGCCTTTTAGAAAATTCAGACATTGTCAGCCTGCATTTGCCGTTTTCCGGTTCGACCAAGGGGCTTATAAACAGGGAAGTTTTTTCAAAGATGAAACCGTCAGCCATTATTATCAACACGGCTCGTGGAGCCATTATCAACGAGCCGGACTTGATTGAGGCCCTGAAAAACAAGGTAATCGCCGGGGCCGGTCTTGATTCGTTTGCCAGCGAGCCCATTGAAACCGATAACCCGCTGTTAAAAATGGATACTGTTGTACTAACTCCGCATGTTGGAGGAAACACTCAAGACCTTAGCGGCGATATGGTTGAAAGAGTTATCAGCAACATGAACAGGATAAGAGAAGGGAAGGGTCTTGAGCCTTGTGATTTTGTAAATGCCGGGTTTATGGCCTAAGCCCCTAATGCGTCTCGGCGCTATTCACCGGATTAAGTTCATTGAATTTTTTCAGGCGCGCTGTAAACTCGGCAGGGGCGATTTTGCGTGTGATGTCCGCCAGAATAAGCTCGCCAAGGAACACCGCCGCAACCCGTGAGTTGTTGAACGAGATATTGTCTATGCTCGCTATGAGCAGGATGTCCGCGTTCTTTGCCGGGGGCGCTGTTGCCTTGTCTGTTACAACAATTTTCTTTGCCCCGGACTTATTGATGAACGAGGTAATTTTTTCCACTGCGCCTGAGTAGCGTGGAAAACTTATGATAACGGCGCAATCCCTGTTATCAATGTCCAGAAGCGGCTCGAAAAAGTTTGCGTCCGCAGACAGCACCGGATGAACGCCGGGAAGGGTCTGCCCAAACAGGCTCGCATAGAGAAAAGCCAAATCGTGGCTCCCCCTTGGCCCTACGATGAACTTGCGGCGGCTTGCGATAAGGCAATTTGATATTTTTTCGATTTTTTCAATGCTGTTGCACTTAAAGGTATCCTCGAAGTTTTGGGTGATTACCTTCATCATGGACTGCACAAGGTCATTGTCCGCAAGGTAGGGGGCAATGCGGTTAAGGCGTTCAAAAGGGGGCAGTTGTCCATCGCTGCCGTTTTCCATGTGAACGCTTGCGGCAACCTGAATTTTTTTCTGCAAATCCGCAAAACCGGAATAGCCCAACGACTGGGCAAAGCGCACAACGGAAGCATCGCTTACGCCCATTTCACGGGAAATTTCGTCCGCAGTCATAAAGCAAATGCGGGAAAGGTTTGACAGAACGAAATCGGCAACGTGCCGACTTGTTTTTGTAAGCTTTGCTTTTCTTACTTCGTCCTCAAGTGTAAGTCTCACAATATTCACCTTGTTGTTATGTGTACAGTTATGCCGCTCAGGACGGCTTTAATCCCGGCATATTCCATTCGGGGGGTATTCTTGTGGGTACACCCTTCGAGTCCACAAAGGCCCAAGTAACCTTCGCCTCTGCCAAAAGGTCGCTTCCCCGCCATATCTGCTGGGCAAGAACCCCGCTTGCCGCGCCTTTTTTGACGGGCCACGACTTAATAAGGAGTTCGTCATCGGCGACTGCGGGTATTTTGTAATCGATCTCGACACGGGCGACATACACCCCATAGCCCAATCTGACCATTGTGGGGTAGTCAAAGCCCACATCCCTTAAGAACTCGCACCGGGCGAACTCCAGATAATTGAGGTAATTGGCATTGTTTACGTGGCCGTAGCTATCGCACTCGTAGGTACGGACTTTAAGGCTGCATTTACAAATCATGGCTTTTATTCTATAGTGTTCGTGATCATGTTTCAATATTGCCCCGCTTGCGCTTTGAAAAATATCCGGTTTAACGGCAAAAAGTTCCACTGCCCGGACTGTGGTTTTGTCTATTACCACAATATTGCAGCAGCTACGGGCTGCGTTATTCAGACCGGGGAGCGGGTGCTGCTTTTGGTGCGCGGCAAGGAGCCCGCCGCCGGGAAACTTGACCTGCCCGGCGGCTTTGTGGACTGCGGCGAAGGGCTTTTGGAGGGTCTTTGCCGGGAATTGCGGGAAGAGCTGGGCTGGCTGCCGCCCATTCCGCCGGGCGGCTCGCTAGAGGCGGCGTTTACCCTTTTCGCGTCCTTCCCGAACGTCTACCCCTACAAGAATGTCGTGTACAATACCTGCGATGCGTACTTTACCACGAGCGCTCCGGGCCTTACAGAAAAAGACCTTCGTCTTCAGCCCGGGGAAATTGCGGGGGTGCGGTTTATGCGGCCCGGCGACATCAGGGACGAGGAGTTTGCCTTTGACTCGACCCGCCGGGCGATGCGGGCGTTTGCCGGAGCTTGTTCCTTAAAAACCGTCCAGAATTTTTGAAAGGGCGGAATTTGCCAGCTTTGCGATCTCTTTTTTCTGCGTGGGCGCAAGCTTTGTGAAACGGTCTGAATAAGAAGCGGTTACCGGTTCGTTTTTGAATAAATGCCAAGATTCAATTCCAAGCGTAGCGGCTAACCGTTCGATCATCTTTACCGAAGGAAAGCGCTTGCCGGACTCAATCTCTCCGATATAGCCGGTTGAGGACTCGCAGAGGTTAGCCAACTGGGTCTGGGAAAGCCCTTGCAGTTTTCGATAGGCTTTCAAGTTGACGATAAAAATTTCCTGTATGGTCAAGTTTATGCGACCTCCTCTACAAAACCATTGCTATGCTATAACAGCATATTTTCCACTTTCTATGTTATTAGCCTATAAAACATCTCTTGACACCATGCAATTAGATATGATATTGTGATTTCGATGCTTATTGCATGGATTTTGTGAATATTTTGGGCCCGCAGGGGCCTGTTTATACATATAACACCGCAAAGGAGATTTGAATGAAAAAAACGTTGACTGCGATACTGGCGGGCTTTATCGCTACTGCGGGCCTTTACGCCCAAACCGCCAGCTTTGATGAAGGGTACTGGATTACGCCTGCGCCTGCTTTGAGCGCAACGCCCCTTCCTTCCCTTTTTTCTCTCGATGGCACAGCCTTTAGCGCTGCCGCACAGCCCATGCAGGCTGGAGTCGCCGTTGAATGGCCGCCATCAATGCTTAGCGTTGGCCTTAACTTCGCGCTTTTTTCTAGTTTTAGAGGCTTCAGCCAGGCAACTGTTCAGGAAAGGACTAGGACTACAGAGTATTGGGTCCAGCGTTTGAGTTATTTGGGAATCGGGGCTTTTTTTGACGCGCGATATGTAGAACTGGCAGTGGGAATTTCATTCGTAGTGGGGGGGTGGTCGAGGGAAATATCCGGAAACATGGAAGAGACGGACAGCATCGAGTTCTTCTTTCCCCTGTTGGATTTTAGCTTGTTATTTAAGCTGCCGTTGGAACTGCCGTTTGGAGGCTACGTTTTTCCGCTCCTTGGTGTGGAGTATGACATCATGTGGTTCGTGCGCTTGGAGGATCAAAATACTTCTTTCAACACCTTTCGCATCCAGTTTGGCGCTGGTCTGGATGTGCCCGTTGGAAGCAATGTGTTTTTTAGAACATCGCTTCTACTGCATTACACGCTTGCTTCCAGTGGCAATATGTCTCACAGCAGCCGCTGGGGTATTAGTCTTCCTTTTGGCATTGGGTTCGGGTTCAGGCTGTAAAACCATATATGCCGGCGGCGGCGATAACACCGCAAAGGAGTTTTTGTATGAAGAATAATGTTAAGCTTTTCGGGATTATCGCCGCCACGGCGGTAATCGGGCTTTTACTAACGGGCTGCGCGACAAATATCGCCGGAGTGCGGTCGGGGTGGAACACAAATCAAGTGCCGCTCTTTGCCACAGGCAAGTATATCTATATCCGCGACCACACCATCCTTGGCCCGGTGCAGATAGAGGGAACAACAACACGCATTATCCGTCTTGGCATTCCCTTTACCGGAATCGAGGCCGCCCTGTTCAGTTTTACCAACCAGCAGGTAACCTACGCCAACCTGCTTGCGCAGGCGCAACGGCAATTTCCCAACGCCAACGCCGTTACCAGCGTACAAATTGACAGCATCCACTCCAACATCTTGTTTTTCTTCAGTACCCGCAGGTACATCGCCACCGGCCTTGCAATAGAAGTATGGGAAGAAGCACACCGGTAACGCCGGGATTGTCCGTTTCCAGAAATGCGCTTTCCCCCCAGCAATGCCCCCACCGTGCATGAGCCTCTGGCACAATGCCCGGCAGGGGAGGATATACGGTTTAAGAAGCCATTTGCATGGCATCTCCGCGTAGGAGACCGTGGCTCCGTAGCGGGTTCCCCATGCGGGCTTCTTAAACCGTATATCCTCCCCTGCCGGAGCTTTATCCGGGAATGCTCACGCTCACGTGCGGCGGGGGTCAAACCCGGTTCTGCGGAATATCCGGGATTGAAGCGAAGCCCCGCTCCAGTTCCTCGTCGCCAGGGACGTAATCGACCATGGTTTTGTTGTTGTACGCCATGTACGCGCTAAGATCAAAGTAGCCTGTGCCGCTCAAACCAAAAAGGATCACCTTTTTTTCGCCGGTTTTTTTGCACTCCAAGGCTTCGTCAATAGCCGCCTTGATCGCGTGGGCGGATTCCGGCGCGGGAAGGATGCCTTCCACCTTCATGAATTGCACCGCCGCCTCGAACACGGCAGACTGTACATGGGCCTGCGCTTCCAGAAAGCCGTCCTTGTAGAGCTTGGACAGTATTGGGTTCATGCCGTGATAGCGGAGCCCCCCGGCATGGCTGGACGAGGGGACAAAGCCGCTGCCCAAGGTTAGCATTCTGATAAGGGGGGTGGCTTTTGCCGTGTCCCCGAAGTCGTAGGCGTAGCGGCCCCTTGTAAAAGAGGGGCAGGAAGCGGGCTCCGCCGCGATAAAGCGGGCCTTGGATGTCCCGGCCAGCCTTTCGCCCATGAAAGGAGCGATAAGCCCGGCAAGATTTGAGCCGCCGCCGGCACAGCCGATAATAACGTCCGGCTTTATGCCGTATTTGTCCAGCGCGGCCTTGGCCTCCTGACCAATAATGGACTGGTGAAGCGCCACATGGTTAAGGACGCTTCCGGGAACATAGCGGCACTTTTCGGTTTTTACCGCCTTCTCTATGGCCTCGGATATGGCGCAGCCCAAGGAGCCACCCGAACTAGGGTCTTTCGCCAGAATAGCCCTGCCCGATTCGGTGGTGTCCGAGGGCGAAGGAATAAGGCGGGCTCCGTAGGTTTCGATCAGGGCCCTGCGGTGGGGTTTCTGCTCGGAACTTACCTTGACCATAAAAACCGTGAGGTTAAGGCCGTAAAACCCGGCAGCCATCGCCATAGCCGTTCCCCACTGCCCCGCTCCGGTCTCGGTAACAAGGGAAGAAAGCCCTTCCGCCTTGGCGTAAAAAGACTGAGGCCCGGCAGAGTTGAGTTTGTGGGAGCCGGAAGTGTTGGTTCCCTCGAATTTGTAGTAAATCTCGGCGGGTGTGGCAAGAGCCTTTTCCAGAAAGTAGGCCCGGATAAGGGCGGCGGGCCTGTAAGCCCTGTAGAACTCCTGAACGCCTTCAGGAATGGGGATAAGCCGGGTGGTCTCGTCCAGTTCCTGCTTGACCGGTTCTTTGCAGAACACGGGTTCCAAATCCGCCTTAGTTATGGGCGTGAGTGTTTCGGGATGAAGCAGGGGCTGTGGCTTGTCTGCCATATCGGCCCGCAGGTTATACCAGTACCGTGGAACCTCGTCCTCTGAAAGATGCAATCTTGTGGGAATTTTCGCTGCCACAGGGGTCTCCTTAAAACTATTATTCTGTTTCTATAAACTCTATAAACGCCAAAGGAAAACGAGGCATCACCTCGCGCCGCTCTGGGCCAGATGTCTGTTCACTCTATCCTTGTTCGACAACAGTTGGCGGTTATCGGGAAATTCGGCAAGCCCTTCGTCCAGAATGTGGCGGGCTTCGTCAAAACTTCTCCTGTTCCACGCGGCGGCGAAACGGTTGTGAAAATCCGCCGCCCGGTTGTGGCGGTACGTTTGCAGGGCCTGTTCCCATTCCCGGTTCGGGCCAAAACGAGCAATGGCGTTTTCGATATAATCGATTGCCGCAAGCCAGTCTCTGCCGGGGGCGGCGCTAAGGGCGGCGGCTGTTCTTTGAACGGCAAAGGTCAACAGCTCGGCGGCCCGCCCTTCATCGATCCTGCCGTTTAAGCGTACTTCAACAATGGCGGCTGCAACAGTGTCGCCGTCTGCGGCACTGCGAATGTTGTTGGCGGCGTGCAACAGTTCTGTGTCAACAAGCAGGCTGTCAAGTTCTGCGTAATTCGCGGGGCTTAATTCCGGCCCGTGGCTGTTCAGAAAATCCCGTGCCTGCGCGATTTGCCCCGCCCTGACAAGCCTTTGAAGGCGATTGTTCACCGCCGCCATGACAAATTCCTGCCAGCGTGTTTCATCGGGATACACGGAGGAGGCAATGGCGGCCCAGCGCAGTGTCTCTTCCTCCCTGCCTGAGTTAAGCAGAAACACTCCGTAATTAAAAAGCCGGTTCATTAAGTCATTGCGGGGGTCTTCAAAAAAAGGAGTTGACGATCCCGTTCTTGTGCCCGGATCACTGCCGCCAGCAATACCCGCAAGCAAGGCCGCCCGGTCAACTGCCAGCGGAACGGCCTCGGAAAAGCGGCGCGCGGTTTCCAATTCGGCAATTCTGTTGGACATAATCAGGGAGACAAGTTCTATGGGGCTGATTGTCTGGCGGTCGTGATAGTTCTGCGCCGGCACGTAGGCAAAGCCGGTAACCCTGCCGAACTCATCGTGAAACTCCCTGCGGTTGCCGGGATCAAAGCCGTGGATGCTGGTAGTTTCCACGTCAATGTCTTCGCCGCCAATGTGAACCATCACAAAGGCGTGATCTATGGTCTTAACACCGGACACGTTAATTCCAACGGACTTGCAAAGAATCATGTACAAAACAGCGGACGAGACGCAATTGAATCTGCCGTTCAAAAAAACAGTGTCAACCCTTGTTTGAAGAAGCGAATACGCCCTAAACACATTCCGGTGCAGGTAGGTAAGTATGAACTCCGCCCTTTCCCTTTCCGTGGCGGGAAAACCGGCAGACGCTGGTATCGAGGCGGCCAGCGCATGGATTCGCTGGAGGGCAGAGCCGTTCCCTCCGGACGCCCAAATGCTTATTTCCGCCAAATCCTCCCACGAAAAGCCGTTGCTTTGAACGCCGCGCTGGAAGTATTCAAGGGCTATCGGGGCGGGCTCCAAGCGTGGAAATGTCCCAGCCGGATTTTGCCCAAAAACCGGAGGCTGTAGCTGTAAAAGCGCTGCCAGCGCAAAGGCAACGCAACTTAACCGTTTCATATGCTTTTATTATACACGATAACGGTGAGGATGTACACCGAATGCCGGGCGGTTTGTGTGCTTTGCGCACTGTCAAAACCTATACTTTTTGACAGTTGCAAAACCTCACAAAATTACCCATCCAATAGTGTAAAAATACCATGTTTTACGGCGATTGTCAACAAAATTCGTAAAATTCTTCTAAAAATTCCACCCAAACGGGCACTGTCAAAAAGTATAGGTTTTGACAGTTGAGTGTGCGGCTCCCGTCCTTGCGAACCTAACCGAGGTTCGGAACGGACTCAGTGGCATTCGCGGGCGTATGCCTGTGAAAA
>WQUW01000072.1 GCA_009781915.1 Treponema sp.
GGGTATTTGAATACATCGAAATGTATTACAACAGACGCCGTAGACATTCGGCAATCGGATATGCTACACCTTTAGCATTAACAAATAATTTAGCGGCTTAATTCACTGTCCAAAAAATCGGGGAAACTCCAAGTTCTTCCTGTCAAGTAGTTTCAGCTAAGAAAATAAGCCGCCATATGCAATAGCCTATGGGATCGTGTCTAGCGGGCTTCTGATGTTCAGGACGCTTCCTTTGGCTACGTGGGTGTAGCGTTCCGTGGTGCGGATGCTGGAGTGGCCAAGGAGCGTTTGAATATAGCGGATGTCGGTTCCGCTTTCGAGCAGGTGGGTTGCGAATGTGTGCCGGAGGCTGTGGATAGATATATCCTTGAAAATCCCCGCTTGGCGGACTGCTTTGTCGAATATGCGCTGGGCGGAACGGATCGCCAAGTGGCGCGTGGCAGACTGCCCCGGAAAAAGCCATGCCCGTATGTCACAACGGGCGCTGTACTCTTTGAAAAGGGCGGCGGCTTTGTCCGAAAGAGGGGTGTAGCGGTCTCTGCGGCCTTTGCCGAGCTTGACGCAGATTACTTTGCGGGACAGAGCTATGTCCTCCGGCCTTAGGGAAACCGCCTCGCTTACCCGAAGGCCGGAGGAGTATGCAAGGGTCAGTAGCAGGCGGTGTTTGATGTTGCTTTCCACAGCCAATATTCTGCCTATTTCCTCTTTTGACAGAACCCGCGGGAGCCGCTTGTCTTGGCGGGGGGCGGCGTTGATCTCTAATGCCGCTGTTTTTTAGAACATTCCTATAGAAAAACTTTATCGAGCTTATGGCAAGGTTTATTGACGATGCGCTGTATTCCCTGTTCTTTTCAATAACCGCAAGAAATTGAGTTATATCCCCGTTGTGAATTTCCTCCGGGGGCTTCTGAACAGTCCTGCAAAGCAGAGCGTTATAGTACACATACGAGCGCAGCGTGCGCAGGCTGTACTTTCTGGAGCGAAGTTCCGCTTCAAGCTTTATCTGCCAATAATGCGGGAATTTTTCCGGAAGGGAAATTTGGCTTTCGCGGGGCCTTATTTTTCCGCAATCAATGCCGGGTTCATAAAAAGTGTAGACAAATTCCATTGCTGCCCTCCATCAAAATACTATCAAAATACTATGCGGTTTTTACCTCTTACTGCGCGGGGATGCGGTTTTGCTTCGGGGTTTGGGGGAAAAGAGGTGGTTTTTCGGGGTGTTCACCGCAAACATACATTGACAAACCGCGAATACAGGCTGAAAATGGGAAGTACAGGAGTGTACTATGGGTGAAACATTCAGAGACAGTCAGTGGGATCGCCACGGCGTTATCGACGGCATCTTAAAGCCGGTCAGGGTTCCCAAAATGGCCCGTGTCGCGCAGGAGTTCGAGGACACAACCATCCGTGATATTCCCGGCGCGGTGGCAAGGGAGTTTGCCAAACAGGAGATTGCCCGGACAATAAAGCCCGGCATGAACATCGCCGTTACCGCAGGAAGCCGGGGCATAGCCAACATCGCCGTTATCCTGAAAGAAACGGTGGCGCAGATTAAAAGGCTGGGAGCAAACCCCTTTCTCTTTCCGGCTATGGGAAGCCACGGCGGGGCGACCGCGGAAGGCCAGCTTTTGGTGCTTAAAAGCTACGGGATTACCGAAGAGTCCATGGGCTGCCCCATTAAGGCAAGCATGGAAACTGTTGTTATCGGGCACAGCCGGGAAGGCAAGCCCGTATCCGTAGACAAATACGCGAACGAAGCCTGCGGCATTGTCGCCGTGGCCCGTGTAAAACCCCACACCGCCTTCCGGGGCACATACGAAAGCGGCCTGTTAAAAATGCTCGCCATCGGCATGGGAAAGCAAAAGGGCGCGGAAGGCTGCCACGACGAAGGCTTTGGCAGAATGGCGCATAACGTGGAAGCCTACGCCGATGTCATAATGGAGAAAACAAACGTCCTTTTCGGCCTCGCGGTTGTAGAGAACGCCTTTGACAACACCTGCCATGTAGAGTCCATTCTTACGGCGCAATTCAAGGAGCGGGAGGCAGACCTTCTTTCAAAAGCCAAAGAATGGATGCCCAAGATTTACATCCCCGCGTTCGACATCCTTATCGTTGATCAAATCGGCAAGAACTTTTCCGGTGACGGGGCCGACCCCAATATCACAGCCTCGTACTGCACCCCCTACGCCTCAGGCGGCCCGGAATGGCAGCGCTACGTCATCCTTGACCTTTCCAGCGAAACCCACGGAAACGCCATCGGGCTGGGCATGGCGGATTTTTCCACCAAGCGGGCCTTCGACAAGCTGGACTTTGACGTTACCTACCCCAACGGCTTTACTTCAACAGTTGTCTCAGGCGTTAAGGTTCCCGTTATCCTTAGAAGCGATGAGCTTGCGATAAAGTCGGCGATTTTTGTCTGCACTAACATCGACAAGTCAAAGCCGAAAATTGTGCGGATAAAGAACACTTCCCACATCGGGGAAATCATTATTTCCGAGGCTCTTGTGGAAGAAGCGAAAAAGCATCCCATGATGAAGATGCTGGAAGAGCCGAAAGAGGTCGTTTTTGACAAGGACGGCAACCTTCCCGGCATCGGCGGCGGGCATTAAGGGCGGCTTAAAGCTTCGCGTTTTTCCAGACCGCCCGCCCGTCCACGCGCCCTTCAAAGAGCGGCGTGTGGGTGTAGCCCGCGGCGAGCAGGAACTGGCGGGCTTCCTCGTAGTGGCCGCCCAGATGTTCCGCCCGGTGAGCGTCGGCGTTAATGACCATAGGTACGCCATGTTTCCGGAGGATTTTAAGAAAGCCGGGGGAAGGATAGCAGTCTTTTATCTCGCCCCGGTTCATGCCGCCAGAGTTGATCTCGGCGGGGACTGCAGCTTGGGACATAAGGGCGGCGATGGCGGCGGTTCGCTTCAGGTACGGGGCATCGCCCTCGACAAACAGCCGGTTTTCCGGGCCGCCGGGGGGCGAGTTATTTTTTTTGATTAAATCCGGGTGGGCCAGTACGTCAAAGCCCCCGGCGCGTATCATAGCGGCAAGGCAATCCCAGTAGGCTTCTACCGCGCCCGAAGGGTCTGCGCCGAAGCTCTCTCTTATGCCGTGAGACATATCCAGCGCCGAGTCGTCTATCGCAAACGGCTTTCCCTTTTGGGGAACTATGTAATGAACCGCCCCAATAATAAAATCCAGCCCCATTTCCCGGTAATCCTTGTCGGCGGGGCCCATCAAACCGGAAAGAAAATCAACCTCCAGCCCAAGGTACACCGGCAGCTTTCCTTCCCAGCGTTTTTGGGCGGCCCGGACTGCTTCGATATATTCCCCAAGGCGCTCCTCACGAAGATGCCACGTAGTGCGAAGCCCCGTTTTTTTGAAGATTGGAGCGTGGGCGCTGAACCCCAAGGACACAAGCCCCTTTTCATACGCCGCGCGGCAGCAGGTTTCCACATCGTCAGAGCCGTCGCAGAATACCGTATGGGTATGAATACAGGAAAAAGCCACGTTTCAACCACCCGCTTTAGGGCCCGCGGGGTTGGCGCTTTTGGCCTCCGCCCCGAACTTCAGGGCCATCGCCTCCGGGTCTTCGCTGTTGTCCGCCTGAAGTATCCTCGCGCTGATAATCTCCGCCGTTTCTTCGGTTTTGCCGGCATAGCTGTCTACCCCCGAAAGAAGGCCGTCCAGAGCGTACTGGAGGTTAGAGACCACCTCGATTCCGTCATACGCTTTGCGCCCCTTAATAAACTTGCGGACAAAATCGTCAGTGGTAAGTATCCGGATATGGCGCAGTTTTGTCTTGGAGGACTGAACCACCGTGTCAAAGAGCTTTTCCATGTTGGGGGTGTCCGCGAAGCTCAAGGTTATATCGCTAAGCATAACAATAACCCGTGGAACTTTAATATCGTAAAGGTCGATAAGCTCGGTAATCTTGAACCCCAAAAGGTCAAGTTTATCCCGGTTAAGACCCTGCGCGATTTCGATAAAAATAATGTTGTCGTTAACGTGGGCCTCTACAATACCGGGGCTTTCGTCGATGGTAAAGGACACGCCCAAAAGCCCGGAAATAGTGCTAAAAAGCGTGTCCACCTTGACAGGTTTGGTAAAGACCTTTTTTACGCCGTAGGGAGCCAGCTCTATAAGCCGGTCTTGGTCGATATGCTGGGCCAGAATGATAACCGGGGCATTGGATACGTTAAGGTCGGACTTTTTTTGCCTAAGCGCCTCCATAACACCCTGACGGCTCAGGTGATAATCTATAATGATGAGATCGGGAGCCACGGCCCGCATCTTGGATATGCCGTCCGTAACGTTAATTCCGATACTTACCTCGATGCCGCTATCCTCCAGTTTAAGGCGAAGGTACTCCCGGAACATGGGCGACTCGTCGATTATCAAAACCTGCTTCATTGTAACGATTGTAAAAGACGGAGGGCTTTGTGGCAAGGCCTTGCGCGCTATGCTATGATGAATGAGCCTGTTCCAAAACTCGGTTAGTTTTGGAACAGGCTTTGGGAAAAAGCGTCTATAGGTCGCTTTTTCCGTCAAATCTAAGGTAGCTGTTCCAAAATCTGACATTTTGGAACAGCCTCGAATGTCATATATTACGTTTTATGGAGTGTGTTATGGTAAGAAAAATTGTTCTTCTTTTGGCTGAAGGCTTTGAGGAAGTGGAAGCGATTACTCCGGTTGACTATCTGCGCCGCGCGGGAATTGAGGTAACGGTCGCCGCTGTTGGACAAGAGGGCTTGTCCGTTACCGGCTCTCACGGCGTACCGGTAACCGCCTGCGTTACTCTGGCGGCTCTGGCCGGGGATGGCAGGCTTGACCCGGCTGAGTGGGACGGGGTTGTTGTTCCCGGAGGGCTTCCCGGCGCGGATAATCTTCACGCCTGCGAAAAAACCGGGGCGTTTATCAAGGCTATGGCTGGGGCGGGAAAACTGGTTTGCGCTATCTGCGCTTGCCCGGCCCGTGTGCTCGCTCCCTTGGGTCTTTTGGCGGGAAAGCGGTTTACCTGCTACCCCGGTCAGGAGGAAAGAATCGCGGCGGCGGACATTGCCGGGGCCGAATTTCGACAGGACAGAATAGTTGTTGACGGCAACATTATTACAAGCCGGGGTGCGGGTACTGCCGGAGAGTTTTCCTGCGCCATTGTCGCGGAGCTTGTAAGCCCGGCGGAGGCGAAAAAGCTGGCGCAGCGGCTGTTGTTGTGCTGTTATTAGACGGCGGCGGCTGTGGCCCCAGGGCATTCAATTCAATTTATGCCTTCAAAGGCCCTGTCCGCCCGATCCGAAAACCACTGGATAATCGCGGCAGCCCGGCTGATGAAGGAATTGCCCACCCGATCTCTCATTCCCGGCAGGGCCGCCGCCCGCGCCATGGAAACCGTGTAGACAAGAATGTACTGTCCGGCATCCAGAATGGCTACGGTAGACCGGAGGTTGTTTCTGCCCACGGCGGTGATAGGCCCGACAGAAAGGGGTGTAAGGTTCCTCTGGGTAGCGATCAGTATCCCCGGCGCGGTGAAAAAATTGTACTGGTACACATTGTCCCCAAAGGTGAGGTCTTTCTGGCGCACATAGACTGAAAGCTCCGCCGGGGGATGGGCAAAAACCGGGTCGGGAAGGGGTCTTCTGGTAGCCGGCCCGTCAATGACTTGGGAATTTTCATAAAGAGTTCGCATACCGCCCCGGCTTGCGGAAAAATATTGGATTCCCGCCAAGGTGCTTAGGGCCAAAAGCTCGTTGTAAAGGCTGGCTTTTTCTTCGGCAGTCCATACGGTCGTTTGGGCGTGGGGAGGTTTTCTGTACAGGTAAAGGATTTCTACCATTACGCTGGGCCCCAGCTCCCTGCGCACCGCCTCGATATGCTGCCGTAAAAAATCGTGCCGGGGAATAAGGCGGGGAGTGGGGGAACCGAACTGCACCAAAACGGGCCGTTCCCCCCCGCGCAGGGCATCGGCGTACTGCGGGTCGACCAAGGCCTCCAAGCCAAGGCCGAAAACGCCGGAGCCGGAAAAAGCCCACAGGAACGCCGCGAAAAAGAGCCGCGGCATTTTTTTACTTTTCATTACGCGGCCCCCTGACTCGCAAAACGCTAGCGCCGCCCCGCCCCCCGGTAGTAGACCCTGATCTGCTTATAAAGCCCTTCGCCCTCGCTCTTGGTTTCTACATCGGCAATGTCGTTAAGGGTGGTGTGGATAAGCCTGCGGTCAAAGGGGTTCATCGGTTCAAGAAGCACGGAGCCCCGGTTTTCCCGCACCCGGTCGGCCACGGTGTACGCCATGCGCACCAGCGATTCTTCCCGGCGGATACGGTAGTTTTCGCTGTCCAGAATTATCTTCATGTCCTCCCGGCCTTTGCGGCTGGCGTAAATGTTGGCAAGAAGCTGAAGAGCGTCCAAGTTTTTGCCCTTCTTCCCGATAAGTATGGAGGAATATTCGGAATCTATTTTAAGCCCGATTTTGCGATCTTCCCGGAAAAGAACCGAAACCTGCCCGCCATAGCCCATTCGCTTAACTATTCCTTCCACAAATTCGATCATTTCTTTTTCAAACTCGTTTTTGGGCTCAGGCTCGCCGAACACGCTCTGGCTGGACTGCCGCCTGCCCGCCGCTTTCCGGTCGTCCGAATGATCCGGCGGCCCGAAGTACTCGTCCTCGTCCGCTCCGGCGTTCCGGTTCGATCCGTTCTGATTGGTGTGAACCTGTATCTTTACATAGCCCTTTTTGAACAGACCAGAACGCTGGTTCTCGATAATCTCTACATCGAAATCGTCTTTCCGAAGCCCCAATTCCTCCGCCGCCCGATCAATCGCTTCTTTTTCGGTGCGGCCTTCAAATTCATATACCATAGCATATACTCCCAAGAACACCGCGGCGTCAAACCACCCGGCGTTCCGTGATTAGATTTCCCTTATGGGCCATCCGCAAAAACTCACGTTTTTTGCAAAAGCTCCCCCTACCTTCGCTTCTTCTTTTTGGAACCCCCGGGGGCAATCACCGGCTTGGGGGGCGGGGGAGGGGCCGCCGCCGCCGCAAGAGCCTTCTTGCGGGCCATATACTTGTTAATGCTCATCTGTTGCACCATCGTCAAAATGTTGGACATGATCCAGTAGACAAGCAATCCCGAAGGCATATTGTAAAGGACGAAGAAGAAGACTATCGGCATGGCGTACAGCATGTACTTCATCATCTTGTTTCCCTTTTGATCGGGCGTCTGAACCACCTTGCCGTAAAGCAACTGGGAAGCCACGTAGATAAAGGGCAAAATCCGCAGGGCGTTCCAGCCCAGCAAGGGTATTACAGCGCCCTCCGGAAAATCCCAGACAGATTCGGGGACGGAAAGGTCTGTAATCCAGCCGGGGATAAACATCGCCCCCCGCAGGTCAAAATGGGTGTTAAACAGGTTAAACATGGCAAGGAAGATAGGAAGCTGAAGAACCATGGGCAGACATCCGGAAAGCGGGTTGTAGCCTTCCCTCCGGTAAAATTCCCCCATTTCGGCGTTCATCTTTTGGGGATTTCCCTTGTTCCTTTCCTGAATCTCCTTGATCTTGGGCGCTAGGGCTTGCATACGCAGAGTCCCCTCCGAAGCCTTCTTGGTCAGGGGGAACAGCACAACCTTAACGAGTATGGTAAGAAATATTATGGCTACCCCGTAGTTGGGAACCGTTCTCGTATAGAAGAACGTCAACAGCCACCTTAGGCCGTTTTCCAGCGGGGACAGGATGGCCCAAAAACCCCTCGTGGCGGAAAGTTCGATAAGGCCCGTGTCCCGAAGCCCGAAAGCGTTATCTCCCCGCTCGTAAATGATCAGGTTTTGATGGTTTTTCGGCCCAAAGTAAAACCGGAATCTGTCTTCGTGGCGGGAACCGATCAACGCCGGGCGGGTAACGTACATCCGGGACGCATCGGAAAGACCGCTTTCTTCCCTGATAGAAAAACCGATATGGTACTGGGGTGTCAGCGGCATGACGGCAAGGGCAAAGTATTTGCCTACAATCGCCGCCCAACTCGGCTGGGTGGTAATTACCGCGGACGGGGCCCGGTCGGTTACCGCTTCGACACTTAACCTGCCCCTTCTGGCCCCCCGGTCAAAGGCCATAAATTCCCTGAACTCCTCGTGCCGCCCCACTAGCCTTGTAAAGCTGGGCCCAATTTGGGGGCCAAAGACAAGAGTATAGGCGGCTCCCTGAAAGCTGAAATAGTGCATCAATGCCCCGCCCTCCAGAACAATGGAAAGCTCGAACATATACTCGTTGGGCTGGAACTCATAGCGTTTGGTCATGGAAAACTGGCGGCCATCGGCAAGGCCGAATTCCTGCGAAAATTCCACAATAAGGTCGGAAACCCGGTTTACCCGGAAGTTACGATATTCCGGCCTGACCCTTTCCGCCATGACATCTTCCAGATTTCCAAACACCACGGCGAAAGCCTGAGACGGGGCATCCCCGGTCAAGATCATTTCCACGGGCTGTCCGCGATCAAGGTGGTTCAAAAGCTGGAAAGAAACGATGTTCCCCAAAGCGTTGCTAAGCACAACTCTTAAACGGTTAGTTTCCACCACAACTTCTTGAAGGGGCACAATTTCCACATCAGCCGCTTCCGCTAGGCCAGCGTCCACCTGCGCAAACGCAGGGGAAACAACGGGAATAGCGCCCTCCCGAAATATATCTTCCTGAGCCAATTCCGCAAGCTCCTGAACCTGCTGCCCCGGAGGCGGGGCCGGCTGCTGGGGATTCATCGCATCCTGAATCATCAAGAATACTATCATTACCCCCATCGAGAGTAAAACAGCCAATATCGTTCGCTTTTCCATAACAAATCCTTACTTCAACGGATCATAGCCGCCGGGACGAAAGGGATGGCACCGAAAAAGGCGGTGCAAAGCCATATATCCACCCCGGCATACCCCGTGTTTCTGCACTGCCTCGTACGCATAGGCCGAGCAGGTCGGCATATACCTGCAACACGGCGGGAAGTGGGGGGAAATCGCATATTGATACAACCGGATCAGTTTAAGAACAATCCAATGCATCAGTTTCCGCACATACTCCATTACATTACCTAACTGCCGCGGGAATCCAACAAACCCGCACGGGAGAACAGCCCCCGCATTTGCTCCATCCTGACCAAAAAAACATCCTGTCCGGGATACACCAGCAAAACCAAGTCGTACCCCTTGCGGAGTTTATTCCGAAGCTGCCGGTACGCCTCCCTGCTTAAACGCCGGCAACGGTTCCGTTCCACCGCTTTTCCGAACTTGCGGGAAAACGTAAAAGCGATCCGGTTGTGTTCCAGTCCATTCCTGCGTGTTAAAAGCTTCGCCCCGGAACAGGAAACGGCCCTTTTCCGGCCGAACACTTCCCGTATCTCGCCCCTTCCCTTTAATTTTTCTTTCCGGGGAAACCGGAAATCGCCGCCTTCGCTAATCTCTGCCCGCCTGCGCCTAATAGGGCTTTTTCTCGTCAGAAATCGTCAGTTTTAACCGGCCCTTGGCCCGGCGGCGCTTCAAAACCAGCCGCCCCCCTCTGGTCTTCATCCGCGCCCGGAATCCGAACTTCCGGTTACGTTTGACCTTACTGGGTTGATAAGTCCGCTTCATGGGATCATCTCCTATCTATGTAAAGGTTCTTAGACACACACATCAGGAGTCCAGTATAGAAGAATCGCGGGATGGTGTCAACGGATATTGACAACGATTCAGATTTTCGTTATTTTAAAGAACAGCCTTGATAGGCTGCCTTACTGGAGCGGTGCGAGAGCGGCCGAATCGGGCTCCCTGCTAAGGAGTTATACCCCGAAAGGGTATCGGGGGTTCGAATCCCCCCTGCTCCGGAAATGTGTTACAAGGTCATAAGTGTAGGGGATTCGAAACGGAGCCCCCGCCGACCAACGGGAGGAATAGGGCGCATGGATGCGCCCGGCAGGGGGCGTAGACGGCCTGAAAGCCCGAAACACGAAGTTGAGGGCTGGAAGGCGAATCCCCCCTGCTCCGGAAATGTTTTTTTCTTAGTCGAAGTTTCTACTGGAGCGGTGTCCGAGTGGTTGAAGGAGGCGGTCTTGAAAACCGTTGTGCCGCAAGGCACCGGGGGTTCGAATCCCCCCTGCTCCGAAAATGTGTTACACAGTCGTAAATGTGGGGATTCGAAACGGAGCCCCCGCCGACCAACGGGAGGAATAGGGCGCACGATGCGCCCGACAGGGGGCGTAGACGGCCTGAAAGCCCGAAACACGAGGTTGAGGGCTGGAAGGCGAATCCCCCCTGCTCCGGAAATGTGTTACACGGGAGGGAGATGAAATACCAGATCGTTTATGCTGATCCGCCGTGGGCATATTTATGGGGAACTGGCAAGGACGGCGGCAATTTTGCGCCGGAAAAACATTATCAAACAATGTCTACAGATGAAATATGCGATTTAAACGTCAAAGCGCTAAGAGACAAGAATTGCGCGTTATTTCTGTGGGCTACCATGCCTGCGTTACCTGACGCATTCAAAGTTATTAGCGCTTGGGGTTTTACGTACAAGACGTGCGCTTTCTCGTGGGTAAAAACCAGACTAGACGGCGAGCCGCTGCGAGGCATGGGAAGTTATACAAAATCAAATATTGAAATATGCCTACTGGGGATGCGCGGGCATATAAAAGCCGTTGACAAAACCGTTCCACAGATTGTTATGTACCCGCGCTTGGGCCACTCCGTAAAACCTCCTGTGGTTAGAGATAGGATAGTTCAACTTTTTGGAGAATTAACACGTATTGAACTTTTTTCGCGTCAAAGGACACCAGGCTGGGATGCTGCGGGGTTTGGTATCGATGGAATAAGCCTACAAGAAAAAATATCCACCCTAATTGATGAACCGAATGAAAAGTATCATTTGCGAATGAGCGAGAATGACAAAATTATCCAATCACCGCCAGTTCCCGTGGATACGAGTGCAGGGGCTGTGGGCCATCTTCCCCGGTGATTACCACGTTTTCAATCCGCACCCCGAAGCGTCCGGGAACGTAAATCCCCGGCTCTATGGAAAACGCCATGCCCGGCGCTATGGGGGCCGCCGCCCCTTTGTTGACGGACGCTCCTTCATGCACGTCGATCCCGATGCCGTGGCCTGTCCGGTGGGTAAAGTAGTCACCGTACCCGTACTTCTCTATGACCGAGCGGGCGGCTTTGTCCACGTCTCCCAGAGTATTTCCGGGCCGGGCCGCCGCCTCTGCCGCCAGATGAGCCTGTAGAACAATGGCGTGGATTTTTTCGAACTCGCTGTCCGGCTTGCCGGCATGAAATGTCCTAGTGCAATCCGTATAGTATCCCTCTAGGCGGCCCCAGAAATCCACAAGCAGGCACTTTCCCCGTTCAATAACCGTGTTTGTACAGCCGTGATGCGGAACCGCGGCGTTCGCCCCAACCGCCACGACAGCGCCGGGGGACTCAATGCCCCTGCGGCGAAGCTCGGCGAAAAGCTCCTCGCGGAATTCGGTTTCGGTTTTTCCAATCCAGTAACTGCCCTTGCCAATTACCGCCGACAGCGCCCCGTCCGACTCCCGGCCCGCCCGGCGGATTCGTTCAAGCTCGTCCGGCTCCTTGATTTGCCGCAAAGCGTCCGTAATGGGCGAACCCAGCGTAAACTCCGTGCCGGAAAAAATTTCGCCTAACGGCAGGGAAAACAGGGCGGGAATTTGAGGTTCCAGCGCAATTCTTTTTACCGGAATATTCCGCTTTTCAACCTCGGTCTTTAGAAGGGCAAAGGGGTTTTCTCCGTCTTTCCAATACGCAAAGCCGTCAGCCGGCAGGGACGCAACCTGTTCTTTGTACAAAAGATTCGCCAGCATAAAGGGCTCCCCCTCCAGCGGCAGTACTAGAAGAAACAGGCGCTCGTCCCCCTGTGCCGCGTAGCCGGTAAGGTAAAAAAGGTTTGAAGAAGGGCCAAGCAGAAAAGCATCGACACCCGCCTTTGCCATTTCCATTTTCGCCTTTTGCATTCTGCCGGAGTACACCGTATCTTTCATGCCGGAAATGTACTATGCCAAAGATTGTTTAACAAGGCCCCGGCGGGGATTGGCCGCATTGACGCCGTGCGGCGGCAAGCGCTGGTTTTGGGTAAATTTTTCACAGAAAAAGCACGGAGACGCTTTTTACCTCAGCCCCATAGTGTGATACTACCACCAATAACAACATACTGTCAAGCGGGCCGTAATGCCACGCATTTTCCTTTTCCGGCGCAAAAAAGCCTAAATTATATGATATTTGTAATCTAACCAGAATCAAAACGTCATTTTAGTTCCATATTTTGTGTAGGCAGCAGAGCCGAAGAACGAGCCTGCCGCGTAAGGAGTTTTAATGACGCACGAGAAACCATTGTCGGATATGTACCAGCGCTACCTTGCCGGAGATTTGCCAAGGAAGGATTTTGAGGGCAGAATGTTTCAATACCTTCTGGACAACCATGAACGCTACCGTGTGCTTGAAGGGAACAGCTACCACTGGAATGAATTCCTCAGTTGGCTATATCCACGCCTTGCCCGCGCTATCGATTTGTACCGGGATGTGGGCTCGTCGTTTGACGCTTACATCGCCGCTCTTGTGTATAGCGCCTGTAAGGAATACCGGTACAGGGAAGCGGATCACCGGGCGACCGAATATGTCTGCTGGCAGGCCAAGGCTCAGGAGATGAGCGTCTGCGAAAGCGAGGGCGAATATCCTGAGTTCTGCGCGGACGCTTCCATTCCCGATGGCGTTAATCCCCGGCACATTTTGCTGCTGCTCCTTAAATCGTATCACCTTGCTTCCTATGAGTTGGTGAACCATGTAGCCCGCGCTATCGGCATGGAAACAGACGCTGTTATGAAGATGATTGACGAAATAAAAAAACTGCGCCACGGAAAAGAAGCGGAAATATTGGGTCTTCGGGACAGGCTTTACTGTCAGCATTACCGCTGCCTTGCCTATCAGAGGCGGGTGGACGCTGCCCAGCCGGGGACGGACTACCGCAAAAAAATGGAAGACCGCTGCCAGCGGGCAAAACAGCGCTTCCGTGCCATGAAAAAGCGGCTGGGAAAAATGAGGTTTGGCGCTTCCAACCGCATGATTGCCGATGTAATGGGTATTCCCAAAGGAACGGTTGATTCAGGCCTTTTCGCCGTGAAGAATCGCATGGCTTCCTTTGCTGACAACGCCACGTAACAGGAATCATTCCCTAATCTGACCCGAACCGGTAACGCGGTACTTGATTGTTGTTAGAGCTTCAAGCCCCATAGGGCCGCGGGCGTGAAACTTTTGCGTACTGATTCCAAGCTCCGCCCCAAAGCCAAATACCCCGCCGTCAGTAAAGCGGGTGGAGGCATTGGTGTACACGCAGGCAGCGTCAACCCGGCGGCAGAATTCTTCGGCGGCCCGCAGGTCGTTTGTGAGTATGGCCTCGGAATGTTTTGTGCCGTATGTGTTGATGTGATGTATGGCCTCGTCTACGGACGCGACGGTTTTTACCGCCAGAATATAGTCAAGGAATTCCGTTTCCCAATCTTCTTCGGCGGCGTCCTTAACCGCAAGGCCTTCGGGCAAGGGGCCTATTGCCGCAAGGGAATCTTTGTCGCAGCGAAGTTCCGCCTTGCCCGCAAACCGCTGGGCGAGAGGCGGCAGAAGAGCCGGGGCGGCGTCCCGGTGAACCAGAAGCGTTTCCACGGCATTGCAGACGCCGGGCCTTTGGAGTTTGGCGTTGGCGATAATTTCCAGCGCCCGGCCCATGTCCGCCGACGGCTCTACATAGATGTGGCAGTTGCCTTCGCCAGTTTCGATAACCGGAATTTTGGCGTTATCCACGACACGCCGTATAAGTTCCTTTCCGCCCCGGGGAAGCGCCGCGTCGATCCAGCCTCTGGCGGCAAGAATCTCGTCCACATCGTCCCTTGAACCGGAATCAGCCAGTTCCACGGCATCGGGGACGCCTCCGTCCGCAAGGCCCTTTTTTATGGCCCTTACAAGAGCCCGGTTCGATTCCAGCGCCGCCGAGGAGCCCCGGAGCAGGATAGAACAGCCGGCCTTGTACGCCAGACTGAAAGCGTCGGCGGTAACATTGGGGCGGGACTCGTAGATGATCGAAACCGTTCCCATAGGCACGGCAACCTGTTCGATTAAAAGACCGTTAGGCGTTCTCCACCCGCCCTTAATCCTGCCAACAGGGTCTTCCAGACGCGCCACTTGGGCGATTCCGTCGGTAATGTCCCGCATTTTTTTGGGGTCAAGCGCGAGCCGGTCTACAAGGGCCTCTTTCATGCCGGCGGCTCTGGCCCTTTCCTCATCCAAAGCGTTAGCCGCGAGGATGCTTTCCTGGGCGGCCTCGATTGCGGCGGCGGCGTTTTTAAGGCCCCGGTCTTTGGCCACCCGGTCTTGCAGGGCCAAAACGGCTTGGGCGCTTTTAAGCGACTTAAAGACGGGTTCCAGTGTACTCATATCTTTGTTTATCACGGAAACAGAGCGCTTTTCAAGCCGTTATGCAGGGATATATGTCCTTGCTTATGTAGTTTCGCAAGGACGGGGGCGGCGGGGGCAACTGTCAAAAAGTATACTTTTTGACAGTTGCAAAACTTCACAAAATTACCCATCCAATAATGAAAAAATACCATGTTTTACGGCAATTGTCAACAAAATTCGTAAAATTCTTCCAAAAATTCGACCCAAACGGGCACTGTCAAAAAGTATAGGTTTTGACAGTTGAGTGTGCGGCTCCCGTCCTTGCGAACCTAACCGAGGTTCGGAACGGACTCAGTGGCATTCGCGGGCGTATGCCTGTGAAAA
>WQUW01000073.1 GCA_009781915.1 Treponema sp.
ACCGGGCGGATACATTGTTGTCAGCGAAGCGTCATGGTTTACCGATAGCCGCCCCGCCGAAATTACCGATTTTTGGATGGATGCCTACCCGGAAATAGACACCATTGGGAATTGCGTATCCAAAATGCAAAAAGCGGGGTACATTCCTGTAGCGTCGTTTGTTGTTCCAGAGTATTGCTGGATAGATAATTTTTACGCCTCGCATACATCTTTTCAGGATATTTTCTTAAACAAATATGCCGGCAACAAAACGGTCGAGGCGTTTATCGCCTACGAACGGTACGAGGCGCAGATGTACAACACGTACAAACAGTACTACGGATACGTTTTCTACATTGGGAAAAAACTGTAGGGGCCGGACGTTTACGGAATCAGCACGACTTTAAGCAGGTTCCCTTCCCGGTTGTAAAGCTTATTCATCCACGCTTCCCCTTCGCTCAAGGGGGCCGTAACGCTGATAAGGGCTTTTACATCGACCTTTTTCCGTGCCATTAAGTCAAGGGCCATTTCGTACTCTCCGCAAATGGCGCAGGAGCCCTGTAAACTGATTTGCCGGCTCACCACCGCCTGTAGGGGAATTTCCGCGGCGGGGCTGGTATTGCCCACTAGGGTAACGGAGCCGCCCTTACGCACAATGGAAACGGCGGTTTTTATGGATGCGGTAATGCCCACGGCATCAATGACCCGGTCAACCCCCCGGCCAAAGGTGATGTCTTTTATTCTGTTGCCCGCATCGCCGTCCGCAGGGTCAAAAACGGCGTCCGCCCCGAAGGATTTGGCGGCTTCCCGCCGTGCGGGGTCTGTATCAAGAGCGATGACTTTGCCGGAAACGCAGGCCCTTAGCAGTTGTATTGTCAGGTTCCCGATAAGGCCAGAGCCCACCACTGCCACGGAGTCGTTCAAGCAAATGGGGGTTAGCCGTATCCCGTGGGCCGCTACTCCCACAGGTTCGGTGCAGGCCGCTTCTTCGTAGGAAAGGCCGGCGGGAAGGGGGACGGCGATACGGTCGGGAATGACGACGTATTCGGCAAAGGCCCCGTGCCGCCGGTACTCGCCGGGGGACACCCCCAGCACCATCCGGTTATCGCAAAGGTTTACCATGCCGCTTCGGCAGAAAAAACAATCCCCGCAGTAAATCGTGGAGTCAAACGTAACTCTGTCTCTCTTTTTGAACGATGTAACCGCCGCGCCGGTTTCCACCACTTCGCCCGCCGCCTCGTGGCCCATTACAATGGGGGGCTGCCGCCGCCCCGTGCTTCCATCAAAGCCGTGGACATCAGAACCGCAAATCGCCACGGCCTTGACCCGTACCAGCATATCATTGGGGCGCTCGATTTTCGGGTCTGGAAAATCGGTGAAATTTAGTTTTTTGTACTCTTCCATCAAAAGCGCTTTCATGGCGTTATCTCCTTGTGTTGGCGTACTTTAAGCTTTGAGCCTATGCACCAAGCATCTCCATAAATTTTTCGGCCTCGGCATCGCTTATTTTGTAGGCGTGTTCGGCATCGATGGGGAACGCGCCGCTTCGAACCTCGGCGCAATAGGCGCTAAAGGCTTCATGCAGGCTCTTTCCGGCATCGGCGTATTTTTTGACGAACTTGGGGAAAAAATCATCATAAAGCCCCACCATGTCGGCGTATATAAGGAGCTGCCCGTGGGTAAAGGAGCCGGCCCCGATGCCCAGTATGGGGACTTCCGCCCGGCTAGTGATTTCCCGCCCCACGATTGCCGGTACGCCTTCCACAAGAATCGAACAGGCCCCGGCCTTCTCGACAGCCTTTGCCTGTTCCACAAGTTTAATCGCCGCTTCCCCGCTACGGCCCTGAGCTTTGTAGCCGCCAATCTGCCCGGCGAACTGTGGCGTAAGGCCGATGTGCGCCATTACCAGAATCCCCGCCTCGTTAATCGCGCGGATGCGGCTGCAAATGGCGGGCCCCGCTCCTTCCAGCTTTACACAGTCGGCCCCGGCTTCGGCGACAAAGCGCCCGGCGTTGCGCACCGCATCCTCGTCGCTTGGTTGATAGGACATATACGGCATATCGCCAACGATAAAGGTGTTCGGCGCGCCCCGGCGGACGGCGGCGGTGTGGCGAATCATGTCTTCCATTGTTACGGGGAAGGTGGTGGGATAGCCGTACACAACCATGCCCAGCGAGTCGCCGACAAGAATCATGTCAACGCCTGCCCGCTCCTGATACTTTGCCGTAAGGTAATCGTACGCGGTAAGGTATACGATTTTCTGGTTTTCGCCAGCCATCTGGTTAAATTCCATAATTGTCTTTTTCTTGTTCATCGCGTGCCATCCTCTTAATTGATGTTGGATTGTAGTCAGTATACGGCCCGGCCCGGATAAAGTCAATGAAAAAAAGTTGCCCCCCGCCGCGCGTGAGGTGAGCATTTCCGCCAAAAGCCCCGGCAGGGGAGGATATACGGTTTAAGAAGCCATTTGCATGGACTCTCCGCGTAGGAGACCGTGGCTCCGGAGCGGGTTCCCCATGCGGGATTCTTAAACCGTATATCCTTCCCTGCCGGAGCTTTTAGCGGGAATGCTCACACACGCGGCGGCGGGGGCCTAGCTGCTTTTCAGTTTTTCCTCAAAGCGCTCTAGGGCCTTCCCCGACAATTCGCCGCCGCCATCGCGTGTTCCAAGCCGTCTTTGCAGTTCCGCAAGCTCTTCGCCGGAAAAACGCGCGCCCCCAAGGAAATGCCGCCGGAAGGATTCGCAACAGCGGGGGGCAACCTTTCCGGCGATCTCAAAAAGAACCTCGGCGTAAAGGCGTATCTCTTTTTGGGAGTGGGCGTCCATGCGGAGTTCCAGAAAGTGAAACAGGTTGTGCAGGTCTATCTGCCAGTACCATTCGGTGTAGAGCGAAAGGGGAAGGTTAATCCGGGCCAGTTCCCGCGCCAGCCCCTCGTCCACCATCGATTTGTAAGAAGCGTAGGCGGCCTTCTGGCCTTCCACAAGGGCGGCACGGGTTTTCTCGGCGAGGGCGGGATCCAGCGCCTCGGCACTGCGGCCCTGTTTGTTGTCGGTGCTTTGAAGGGCCATGTCCTGCGGGGCGGGCACGTAGAACTCGTCCTTCATCACCGAGTAGCGCCCGGAGACTTCGTTGAGTCTGGCGGTACGATGCCTGACCCACTGGCGGGCCACAAAAACCGGAAGCTTCACATGAAAGGTAAACACCACCTGCTCAAAGGGGCTAGTGTGCGAGTTCCTGAGCAAATAATCGATAAGCCCGGCATCCTCCCGGTAGCTCTTGGTTCCGGTTCCGTAAGAAACTCTGGCGGCCTGAACTACCCGCTCGTCCGTGCCCAGATAATCGACAAGCCGGACAAACCCCTTGTCGAGTACCGGAAATTCCTTGTCCAAAATCGCTTCTGCTTCAGGCGTACTACAATGAGCCATAACATCTCCCTCAACAATGTATGAATATCGTTCATAATATGATAAATTACAGAAATCAGGAAGGGGCAGATTATGAAGCCAGAGATTGCCGGGGATGCGGGCGCTTGCAAAAAGCGTCCCCTATTTTCCCTTGTCTACGAAGATGAAACCATTGCGGCGCTGAACAAGAGTTCCGGCATTGCCGTAAGCCCGGATCGATGGGATCCTTGCAAGGAGCGGCTGGACAGACTGGCGGCGAAGTGCCTTGCCATCGAAAAGGTTTACACGGTTCACCGCATAGACCGGGATACGTCCGGGCTTGTAATCTTTGCCAAAAACAGCGAGGCGCACAAAACCCTTTCCGCGGCGTTTGAAGGCCGGCAAATAAAAAAACGCTACGTCGCCATAGTTCATGGACGGCCTTCGTGGAACGAGACGCTCTGCGATCTTCCCCTTGTTCCAAATGGAAACAAGCTGCACCACACCATTGTCGATGCGTACCGTGGTAAAAAATCGCTTACCCGGTTTCGCCTTTTGGGAAGCGCCGGAAATTTCAGCGTTCTGGAGGCGTTCCCCGAAACTGGCCGGACTCATCAAATCCGGGTGCATCTGGCGGCCCTGAGCCACCCGGTGGTCTGCGATGAACTGTACGGCAACACCAAACCGGTTTTGCTTTCCGCCATTAAGCGGGGCTGGCGGGGAGACCCTTTGAAAGAACGCCCCCTTCTTTCCCGGCTGGGCCTTCACGCCGCCGGGCTTTTCATACCCGGTTATGCCGAAACCAGCCCCGGCCTTGAACTCAGCGCCCCGCTTTCCCGTGATATGGCGGCGCTGGTGTCCCAGATGGAAAAGGCCGCTGGCAAGGGGTTTGTCGCGGCGGCGGATTGGCTGGTTTGATGGCGATGTACTTGTCAATATATATCAAATCGGCTATATTTAAGCCTATACATAGGCAGAACGATATTAAGTGAGGATGGGCGTTTTGAATGGGATGGAGACAAAGGCCGCCTTAACAGGAGGAACCACGGGTTTTCGTTCGGCGAAATTTTGGAAATCTTCGATGACCCTGCCTTTCTGGAGGGTTACGACTGGGAACATTCCGGAAATGAGGACAGGTATTACGGCATTGGGAGCCTGAACGGTATTTTGTGCGTAATCGTTTTTTATACCCTGCGCGGACGGGTCAGAATTATTTCCGCGCGCCAAGCTGACAATGAGGAACAGGAGGAATACGATGATTACTTCAAAAAAATTAAGCCCTGAGCGGATACAGGAGATAAAAAAATTCCCTATCGCCTACACCAAGGACAGCCCCAAATTGACGGCAGATCAGATTGCCCGCATGAAGCCAGCCAATCCCCAATACTGGAAAGTGGGGCCCGTTAAGGTATCCCTTTCCATCAGGATAGACGCTGATGTACTGGCATGGTTCAAATCGGGAGGAAAGGGCTACCAAACCCGTATTAACAGGGCCTTACGGGAAATAATGGCGCGTTCCGGGTAAGCCCATACCCCACGCTGGCGGGAACGCCGCCCCGCCAGCGTAAGCTTACTGCGACAATTGCCTAAAAGCCTTGCCCTCAGGCCCGTCGGAGTTGCCGCAGACAGGGCAGACTATGGGAGCGTCCTTTACAATAACGATATTTCCGCAATCAACGCATTTCCACATACCGGGTACGGTAGTGGCGGCTGGCTCGGCGCTGTAGGGGGTGAGTTTTTTCAATAGCCGCCCAAAATGGTCCTCGTGGCTTTTTTCGATGCTCGATACAAAATCGAACAGCCGGGCTATGGCGTCAAACCCCTCTTCCCGCGCGGTTTCGGCATAAGACGGGTACATTTGGGTATTTTCAAAATGCTCCGCGCCAATTGCCGACCGCAGGTTTTCCTCGGTCGTGCCAATGCCGTCAAGGAATTTCAGCCATATCTTGGCGTGCGCCTGCTCGTTTATCGCCGTATCCCCAAAGTAGCTGGCGACCTCGTCATAACCCTCTTCCTTTGCCCGTTTCGCGAAGTAAAAATACTTGCTCCGCGCCTGCGATTCCCCGGCAAAGGCCGCCATCAAATTGGCCTGTGTTTTGGTTCCCGCCAGGTTTTTCATATACGCTAGATTTTCCATACTTGTTTCCTTCAACTAAAAATATACCTTACAAAAGTAGTCATATATTATCACAAGGCCGCAATGATTGTCACCCCCCTACGCGGCGAATAGGCCGAAGCGGGGTATTACACAGGAAGGGAGGTTTACTCCCTTCCTTGCGGTGCATTATACTAAGAGTAATACAGTTACCGCTTCAAAGCCACCTCTTTTCCATAAGTTGCGGCGGGTG
This sequence comes from Treponema sp., assembly GCA_009781915.1. Lineage (GTDB taxonomy): Bacteria > Spirochaetota > Spirochaetia > Treponematales > Breznakiellaceae > WRKT01. The sequence continues at coordinate 5,713 of WQUW01000073.1, forward strand.
AGGTTTTGTTAGTTAGGTAAGTATGTGTGGAGGGCGCTGTGATCGCGCGTAATCATCTGAAAAAATCATCGCGGGAGTTCAAGTCGCTGCTGAGCGACCCGCTTTTGCTTATCATCATCGCCCTTATCTTTGTCTCTCTGGCCCTGTTTATAATCTACCCGCTGGCAAAGGTGATTGTCGTAAGTTTCCAGTCTAGCCCCGGCGGGCCTTTTACGCTGGACGTGTTCAGGGATGTGCTTTCTTCCAGTTACCTGCGTCTGGCGTTCTGGAACAGCATTATGATGGGGGTGCTGACCGCCGTTGCGGGCAGCGCGGTGGGATTTCTCTTTGCCTACGCCATTGCCAGAACGGATATGCCGCTTAAAAAGTTTTTCCATACAATGGCGATAATCCCCATTGTTTCCCCGCCGTTTATCGGGGCTATGGCGATAATCATGCTGTTTGGCAATAACGGGCTTATCACCTTTTCCCTTTTGGGCATCGTAAACTTTCCCATATTCGGCTTTCGGGGCTTGTTTATGGCCCAGGTGATTACCTTTTTCCCCGTGGCTTATATCACCCTGCGGGGGGTTATCGAGTCGATTAGCCCGACGCTGGAGGACGCCGCCCTTGACCTCGGCGGCTCCCGGTGGAAGGTGTTCCGCAAAGTTACCCTGCCCCTGGCCGCTCCGGGAATCGCCAGCGCCATGCTGGTGCTGTTTATCGAGTCCATGTCGGACTTCGGCAACCCGCTGATACTGGCCGGGGCCCACTTTCCCGTGCTGTCGGTTCAGGCGTTTCTGGAAATTACCGGAATGCACAACCTGCCCAAAGGCTCCGCCATCGCCTTTATGCTTTTGGGCCCGTCAATTACGGCCTACTTTCTGCAAAAATACTGGGTCTCCCGCAAGCAGTATGTAACCATCACGGGCAAGCCCACGGATTCTACCCTTAAATCGGTAACCCCTTTCGCCAAGTGGGTGCTATTCGGATTTTGCCTTCTTGTGGCGGGTTTTGTTCTTCTTGTCTACGCTACCATTGTCTGGGGGGCCTTTGCCAGTGTGTGGGGCTTTGACAATACGCCGACACTGGAGCATTTCCGGTTTGTGTTCTCTGTAGGGTTCAGGGCGATAAGCGACACGCTGGTAATCGCCGGCCTTTCAACGCCCGCCGCCGGTATTCTGGGGATGATTATTGCCTTCCTTGTGGTGCGCAAGAAGTTTCCCGGCAAGAAGCTCATGGAGTTTAGCTCCATGCTCAGTTTCGCCGTGCCCGGCACGGTTATTGGCATCGGCTACATTCTTGCCTTTAACCAGCGCCCCTTGCTCTTAACCGGAACACTGGCGATTTTGGTGCTTAACTTTGTCTTCCGGTTTATTCCCGTGGGCATACAGTCCGGGGTCGCTATTTTGCAGCAAGTCGATCCTTCTATCGAGGAGGCGGCTATAGATATGGGCGCGGACTCCCGCAAGACCTTTTTGAAGATAACCCTGCCGCTTATGATACCGGCTTTTTTCTCGGGGCTCCTGTTCTCTTTTGTCCGGGCGATGACAGCCGTAAGCGCCGCCATATTTTTGGTCAGCCCCAGATGGCGGCTTATGACCGTGCAGATTATGAGCCAGGTTGATGCCGGACGGCTTGGCTCGGCGGCGGCCTTTAGCCTTATTCTGGTCGGGATGATTCTTGTCGCCATATTTATAATCCGGGCAGCGCTACTTGTTCTTTACGGAAAGGCCGGCGGCAAAATGCTTAAAATTTGAGCGAGGTTAGAAAGGACGCATGAGTGTTAAACTGGTTGAAATAACGAAAGTCTTTACGGATCAATCCAACGCCGGCAAAAAAGTAGTCGCCGTAAACAACGCCTCTATGGAGGTAGCCGAGGGGGAATTTGTTTCCTTTCTGGGGCCTTCCGGCTGCGGCAAGACCACTACCCTGCGGATTATCTCCGGCTTTGAATACCCCACCAAGGGCGAGGTGTGGATTGCCGAAAAGATGGTCAACGACATCCCGCCCAACAAGCGGGATACTTCGATGGTCTTTCAGAGCTACGCCATCTTTCCCCACCTTTCGGTAGCCCAGAACGTAGGCTTCGGCCTGGAACTCAAAGGCAAGCCGAAAAGCGTTATAAGGGAAGAAGTCGAAAAAATCATGGTCGTCATGAACCTCCAAGACCTTGGCCGCCGCCGGCCGGACCAGCTTTCCGGAGGGCAGCAGCAGCGGGTGGCTTTGGCCAGAGCGATCATTAACAAGCCCAGCGTTCTTCTTTTTGACGAGCCGCTTTCCAATTTGGACGCTAAACTGCGGGAGCAGATGCGCCTTGAAATACGGCGCATCCAGCAGAGCTTCGGCATTACCAGCATCTACGTTACCCACGATCAGGCGGAAGCCATGACCGTGTCGGACAGGATTGTTGTAATGAATGGCGGGGATATTATGCAGATAGGAACCCCTTTCCAGATATATTCCCGCCCGGCAAACCGTTTTGTCGCTGATTTTATTGGCCGGGTAAACTTTTTTGCCGGACGGGTGGTTTCCGTGGCGGGTTCTCAAGAAGATTCCTCAAAATGGGACGTGGAAATCGAACTTGAAGGCGGGGGGCGCAAGACATTTGCCGCAAGAAGCGGAGATTTCAAAAGCGGACAGGAAGCCGCCCTGGTGGTACGCCCCGAATCCCTGCGTCTTAACAGCGCTGGCGGCGGCATCTTTACCGGAAAAGTAACCAAGAGCGTCTACTTAGGGCAGCTTGTGGAGTACGAAATCGACTGTGGCGGGGACAAGCCCGTGCTGGCGGTAACCTACGACCCCGCCGACCAGGGCTTTCTGAACCCCGGCGACACGGTGGGGCTTGATTTTTCCGCTCCGGCCTCGCATATACTGCCGTAACGCGGGGCAAGGCAGCGCAGGGCAATTCGTTAGATTGACAAATTGCCGTGCGCGGTGTAGTATTGACAAGAGGGGAAAGGAGTAAGTGCGGTGGTTTCTGACATAGGTATAAAAATCGCTAATGGGGAGTTTTATCCAATCCTTGGGGAAAATTCCACGGTAAAAAAACGGCTGGTGCTTACCACCGTCCACAACAACCAGCGAAGTGTGCAGATAGACTTATACAAGAGTTATACCCGGACTATGGTCGATGCCCTTTACATCGGCAGTCTGGTGGTGGAAAAAATAAAACCCCGGCCCAAGGGGGAGCCTTCTATCGAGCTTATCATCTCGTCTACCAGCAGCGGCGAGGTTGCCGCGGACGCGATAGACATGGACACTTCCGTGCGAGGGGAGCATCAGACATTAAGCGTGTCACTGAAATCTCTTCTTGAAAGCGATACCTTGGACGCGGAAATCCCCGATTTCGAGCTGGAACAGAACGAACTTCCCCCAACGGGGCTTTTTGAAAGGGCTTCCAAGCTAAAGCCCAAGGACAAGAATGTCAAGAAAAAGAAGGCCAAAGAGAAAAAAAGCGCCGTTCCTTGGCTGGTGGCGGTGTGCGTTCTTATGTTTCTGGCCGCCATTGGGGGAGGGCTTTGGTTTTTCCTTCTTCGGGACGGGGGCGGCCCGGCTATTACTTGGCCCCCCGCCATCCTGGTTCCGCAGCCCCCGGCTCCAGCGCCAGCTCCGGCCCCCCCGCCGCCAGCACCCCCGGCCCCGCCGCCGGCGCAGCCGCTTGTCCAGCCCCCCGGCGCGGGTCAAGTTCCGCCTCCGGTGATTCAGGCCCCGCCCCCGCCGCCCGTAGCCGCCCCCCCGGCTGGCAGACAGCGGGTAGCGCCGGTGTCCACGTTTAACGTTCCCGCCGTTATCCCCAGAGAAGGGGTGCGCTACCAGATACGGTTTGGGGATACCCTTTGGGACATCGCCGAAGCGTTCTACCGCGACCCCTTTCTGTACCCCCGTATCGCCCGGTTCAATAATATTCCCAACCCAAACCTTATTATTTCGGGGAGAATAATATATGTTCCGCCAAGAAACTAGGACAGCCGGTTTCGTCTTTGCTCTTTTCGTGCTGTTTTTCGTTTCTTGCGGGACATCCCGGATTTTGGGGTTACAGCCGCAGGAAGCGGCGCAGTCGCTGTACAGGGGCGATGTGGGCTTTATCGTCCGGGCCGAGTTGCCCGCCGATTTTTCGCAGGCCGTGTCCCGCCTTGGCGCTCTTACCCGTGTCCATCCGGCGGCCCCCTTTTACGCCGGGCTCCTCGCCGGCAGCCACAATGCAAGCGCGGAGCAGAATCGGAACCTGCAAATGCTCCTTTTCTCCGCCGCGCTGGAAAGCCCTTCCCTCCCCGCCAGAAGGGAAGCGGGCAACAGGCTTATCCGCCTGATACTGGAAGCCGGGGAACCGCAAGAGGTTGAAGGCGTTCTTGGCTTTCTGGCGGCCTCGTCCGCGAGGGGAAGGCCCGACTTAGTCCGCGCCGCCGCCCTCTACCGCGCCGGGCGCTACGGCGAGTCGCTACAGTTCCTTCCGGCGCATCCGGCTGGGGACTGGGAAAGGGCGCTGTCCCTGTTTGCGGGCTGGAGGCTTACCGGGGACGCTTTTCCGGACGAAGCGAAACGGCAGGAAATCACGGAATTTCTTTTTAGCCTCCCGGCGGGGGATGCCCGGCGCTGGGCGTACACAGAGGCGCTTGCCATTGACGGGCTTCTTGGCCCCGGAGAGCGGGGAGTCATTTTTTCGAGACGCTTCCCCGTAAGCCACGCGATAACATTGAACAATATGCGCCCCGCCCTTGAAGACGGGGGGCTTCTTTTCTTCCATTATCCGGCGCTCATAGGGGATTTAGCCAGAGCTTACCAGTTTACGCCCGCAATGCGGGAGGAGGGCCTGCGCCTTTTCAGGGCTTGGGACAGCCTCTTGGCAAACGCCACGCTGCCCCCCTTCTTTTTGGCGGCGGACAGCGCCCCCGAACAGTACTTGGCCCTCCAGTCCTTTGTGCGGACACTGGATGCCGGGGCTACTAGCGCCCGCAGATACCTGATCCTTCACCACGCTGGCAGAATAGAGCGGGTCCGCAACCAGTTCGCGGCATCCTCGGAGTATTTCTGGCGGGCGCTGGAATTCGCCCCGGATACCCTTCAGTCCGATGCCTGTTTCTGGTTCATATTGATGAACACTCTGGCCCACAACCCCTCTGCCACAGCGCCGCTGGTACTGCGTACCATGCGCGAGTGGGATGATATGTCGACCTTCAACGGCATCCTTGACAGGCTTTCAAGGTATCTGGCGGCGGGGCGGCAATGGGATACCATGCTGGAGGTCTTTCTCGCCCTTGAACACAGGGGCTTGGACGCGTCCCGCGCAGGTACATCCCGCGCCGGAAATTCCCTTGCGCAGTATGCGTGGATTCTGGGCAGGGTTGTTCAAGAGGGCCTGTTGCAGACAAACCGGAGCGCCGAAAGCTTTTTCCGTGTTGCCTTTGAGGACAGTAGCGGCTCCCTGTACTACCGGACTATGGCGGCTCTTATGCTAGGCGAAAATGTCTCCCCCGCAAGCGACAGCCGCGATAGCCGCGCGGGGGCAAGGCGGGCGGCCCAAGCGCCGGTAACAGCGGGCGGGGAACTGGAGTTTCTGCTGGGGTTTTTTGAAATGGGGGCGGCCTCCTTTGCCCTGCCCTACATACGGGCCTTGGAGGACGGGCTTTCCATACCTGAACTAAGAAGGGTAGCGCAGGCTTTGGCTCAGGCGGAAAACTGGGCGGAATCGATGCGCCTTGTTAACCGGTATGTGCGGCGGGAGGGCCACCAGATTAGCCGGGAAGACCTGTATCTTTCCCATCCCCGGCCTTTCGTGGAAACGATAGAAAGACACGCCAATGAAACGGGAATACGGCCGGAAGTGTTGTTTGGGCTTGTCCGCACGGAAAGTTTCTTTGGGGCTGGCGCGGTTTCTCACGCCGGCGCTGTGGGTCTTGCCCAGCTTATGCCCGCCACCGCTCAAGACATCGCTGTCCGCATTGTCAGAGCCGGCGGCCCCGACCTCCGCGGCCCCAACGGGATAAACCTTACAGACCCGGAAGTGAATGTTCACCTTGGCGCTTTTTACCTTCGCCATCTTATTACCAACCAGATGGGGGGAAACACGATGCTGGCCCTTAAAGCCTACAACGGAGGCCAAGGCAGGGTGCGGCGCTGGCTGGCGGAGGACAGGGCACGGGGGGACGGCGGCCTTCCTTTAGATTTGTTCCTTGAAACGCTCCTGTACCCTGAAACCAGAAATTACGGCCGCCTTGTACTCACCGCCGCCGCGATCTACGGCTACCTCTACTACGGCAGAAGCATGGAGGAAGTGGCGCGAGGCTTTTTCTGGCAGTATGAGGCGGAAACCTCCGGCGCGCTGGCTTTGGGGCGGTAGAGAAGCGGGCAGGTAAGCTAGCCTGCACCACGTATATGCTCGTTTAATGTTGTTCTTAGCCTGCCCAGTTCCTCGTTGGAAATATACGCTAAGTGCGTGTGGGTGATTATTTTATCGGTATTTGTGTCGAATAGTTTTTCTTTGTCAATGAGCGCTTTTACGCCTTTTGGCATACAAATAACATTTTCCAATGCAGCGAGACGTTTTATTCTCTCCAAGTGTTTTTTGTTTTCAGCGCTACGAAGCATCTCCATATATAACGCCTTTCCCTTGCTCATGTTCCCGTATGTGCACCATTTTAATAACTCGGTAAAACATATATCTTCCGCATTGTCTTTGGAAAATCCCAATTTCTGAAACCTTTTATGGTATCTTTTCCCGCCGCCTTTGTATTCAGGGGCCAGCATGGGTGTATGGTCGCCTTTCCGTTTCCAATACCTGACCCCATCGTCCAGATACATCAACATTTGAATGTAAAATTTTTCATTCTGTTCAATTTCCATATCCAAATTTGCGTCAAACCCGAGAAAAATAATTTTTGCCTTTTCGGGTTCTTGTATCTGAAAAGGTCTTTTTATAAAAATTTCTTGCAGTTTTTCAGATGGGTGCTTTCCAAAAACAGATATTTCTTTCATATAATGTTCATCCTCCAAATACATTTTAAAAGAGCGTGGTCTTCCACCCTGCGTAATCCAGCGAATTCTACGGAAACATTTTCTCCGTATCCGAAGTATTTCTGTAACCGGAATATCTAGTTTGCTGGAGATTTCCTCTATCGTGTACGATGGAGTATTATCTAAACCAAACTCCATTTTGTACACTTCATATTCCACAGGAGGAAGTTTTTCCTTAAACAAGCTCACTAACTTGTCCGTAGAAATAGTATTCCCGCTACTATCTTCCACTCATCCCCCCAACCACATGCGTCCACTGGGATGTTACATCACGGTTAAACATCGGATTATACATCACTCCCCAAACCACTCCCATCGAAAACCTCTCTGGTGTTCCTTGTGGTTCAATATCCATGACCTGCAAGCCGCCGTCCCATAGCACACGTATAAACATATGGTTCATTCCATTATTTGGATTAACATTGATAATGATGCGAGCGTTGGAACCATAGAGTTTACGGAAGATAAGTGAGTGATCAATACAATCGATGACACCATCACCATTTACATCCCATACCCCATGCCTTCTCATCACTGCAAGTATACGCGGTATATTATCAAGTCTATTCGGGTTATCTCGGAACCACGTTAACTCTTCTTCGAGTGTTCGTATCGGCCGATTTGCTTCATTGGTATGCATGAACATCTGCAATACAGTTGATTGAAACTCATTCTCAGCTTGCGTCGGCGCTACTTGTGTAGGCGCAACATAAGAATGCTCAAAGCCCTGCACTGTGCTAACAGCAGGGTTCATACATGACCTCAAAGTCGAACAACTGAATGCAAATAGACCAACAATAAGAGCCATGAAAAATAGATATGCAAGATTATAGTTGCTTTTGCTTTGTTCTGCTCTTATTTCAATCTCTCTGCCGTTGTTATAGTCTGTATACGCATTCGCTTTCAGCAATGAGGCTTCTCGAACGTCTTTAACTAATTGAAGATATTGAATTGGCATTGCTCACAGCCAAGCGCGCAGCCATTTGCGTTGAGCCTTGCGCATTGTAATGCTATGTTATACAGCCTACCTTCGTCCATAAATACCTCCATGCCTGTATATCTATTAGAAAGATAGTCATAATTTTATTGGCTATTTGCAAAAAAGTCAAGGCTAATAAGATAATAATTACCTAGCTATTAGAATTACTTTCAATATGGGAAAGAAGGAGCCGGGAATGCCTATGACTGAGGCTAAAATACGAAGTATTCTTGGCGCAAACTTAAAACGGTATCGTAATTACCGTAAATTCTCACAAGCTGAACTGGCGGAAAAGCTCGACATTTCTATCCCTTTTTTGAGCGATGTCGAAAATGGCAGGAAATGGATTTCCCCAAATACTTTGGTAAAATTCGCCTCCGCCCTGAATATTGAGCCTTACGAGCTTTTTAAGCCGGAAAACGCTTCATCAACGGAAATGGCAATCGCTTTAACAAACTGGAGCGGCGATATTGTAGAGGCGGTTGCCCAAACAGTACAAAAGATACATGACTGTTATCTTCCACACGCAGATGTACTGCCTGATACTTAATGGCCCAAACCTCAAGCAACCTTATTTCTTAGGTACAATCCAAACGGCTAGAGGTTATGCCGCAAAGGAATTGCCATGCGTGGAAGGCGAGTACTCCATAACCGTTACGGCCGCTTGGTACTCACCGCTGTTGCGATCTACGGCTACCTCTACTACGGCAGAAGCATGGAGGAAGTGGCGCGGAATACTTGCGAATAATTAACCGTTCAGATAGTAAAAGCGTGGAGTTCTTTCTGGTAGATACGGATGCTGATTCAACAGTCATGATAGCGTATTCAGAAGTTCCCGCTATCCGACATAGGGGAGTACCAGTATATTTTCTCAAAAAATATACACTAAATGTTGTCGAGACGTCTCGACAAAGTTGGGGCTGTCCGAGAAGTCGGTTACTTCTCAAACAGCCCTTGTATTTTCTCCCGTTTCGTTGAAACGGTGCGAAAATACCGCACTAAGGAAGATGTCCGAACAAGTTTTCTAAACTTTTCGGAC
>WQUW01000074.1 GCA_009781915.1 Treponema sp.
CAGAACTCAACGGCAGATTCCTTGAACTCACTCGTGTAACTTTTTCTTCGTTTCCTCATGATTTACTCTCCTTAGGTTTATCATGAGCTTAACTTTGTGTCCACTCAAACGGGGGAAGTTCACATTTAACTATCTCTGTGGTATTTTCTGCACTCACCCTTACTCGATGGTGCGAGTAAAAATCCTAAAAAACGCCATAAACGAAAAAATCCCAACCCGCGCAGTATATACTACATATGAGGTATTGTCCACAATGAACGTTAAACGGTATACAGCGTTTCTCTCCCAGTCAGAAAAATTTGCAATAAACAACTCCTCAATGAAAAAAAGCTTTTCTGTTTCTTCCCTTGGCCTCTCTGCACCAAAACCAAATACCCACTCGGTGTATTGAAAATTATTCCTGCTATTTATTTCCCGCATATCTCTGTCCACAACTTCGTCGTATTCCACCCATCCATCAAATCTTCTGGTTTCAAAAATTACACTAGGATCGACATTTTCCGCAACTACCGTAATGGTTACATCTTGCGGGTACAAAGAACCGGAAAGAACCCTTTCCCATGTTCCGTTTGAATTAATGGTTTCAGCAGGGGAACTATTTTCCGGCCCTTCAACTGCTTGAACTCGCGCAGCCCCCCTTGTGCATGAAGCCAGCGCAAATAACGCACATAAGGCGACAAAACAAATAAACCTAATCCTTCTCATAAGCAATGCCTCCGTATAACATTCGTCCCCACGCAAATATTCTTGTTTGTAACGCTCTGTCTGCGTACATTAACTATCCCTGTGGCATTTTCTGCACCCACCCTTACTCGATAATGCGAGTAAAAATCCTAAAAAACGCCATGAGTGAAAAAGGAGGGGCAAAAGCAGTGTATACCATATATGAAGTATTGCCTTCCCTAAACGCTAAACGGTATACCGAGTTTTCCCCCCAGTCAGAAAAATTTGCTTCAAACAAATCTCGAAGGGAAGAAAACGCTTCCCATTCCGCCTGTGATCGGCTCCAAGTCCTATTAGCTAATATTTCAGTGTATTGGGCGCCGCTTCTGTTATTTACCTCCAGTATATCCCTCTCAACAATTCTGTGGTACCCCTCCCTTCTTCCTGAACCCCAAATGCTAGCGTTTTCCGCAACAACAGTAATGGTTACCTCTTGCGGATGCAGAGAACCGGAAAGAACCCTTTCCCATGCTTCGTTTGAACTACTGGTTTCAGCAAGCAAACCACTTTCCGGGCTTTCTATTTGAACAGGAATGTCCCCTTCAATTGCTTGAACTCCCGCATCCGTGCGGGTAAAAATCCTAAAAAACCTTATAAATGAAAATGGATGGACTACCGTAGTATATACCATGTACGAGGCATTGCCTTCCCTAAACGCTAAGCGATATACGGCATCTTCTTCCCAGTCAGCAAAAACTGCGCCAAACAAATTTTCAAGGGAAAAAAGCGCTTCCTCTTCCGCCTGTGATCGGCCCCCAGTCCTATTCGTTAATATTTCGGTGTATTGGACGCCGGTTATGCTGTTTACCTCCAGTATATCCCTCTCAACAATTCTGTGGTACCCTTCCCAATCTCCCGATCCCCGAAGATTAACGTTTGCCGCAACAACAGTAAAAGTTACCTCTTGCGGGTACAAAGAACCGGAAAGAACCCTTTCCCATGCTTCGTTTGAATCATGGGTTTCAGCAGGGGAACCATTTCCCGGGCTTTCAGTTGTCTGAACTCCCGTAGCCCCCCTTGTGCATGAAGCCAGCGCAAATAACGCGCATAAGGCGACAAAACAAATAAACCTAATCTTTTCCATGCTTAATCTCTCCCCTTATTAGTGTAGCATAGATTTCTGATACTTTGAATTGCAACCCCCCGCCCGCGCCGCGCGCGAGCCCTTCCAACAACCGCCCTTCTTCTCTATACTATACCCGTGGACACTTCCCGTAAGCTTACCGTTTCAGAACTCACCGAACTTATCCGCCGCGCGCTGGAAGGGGGCTTTCCCCAAGTGGTGGTGGAAGGAGAGCTGTCCAATTACCGGCCTTCCAGCACCGGGCATCTTTACTTTACCCTGAAGGACTCGTCCGCCTCCATTCAGGCGATTATGTTCAAAAACCGTTCCAAGGCCCTTGCCTTCGAGCCCAAGGACGGGATGCTGCTAAAGGTGCGGGGCAGCCTTTCGGTGTACGCCCAGCGGGGCACGTATTCCATCGTGGTAGAGGAAATGGAGCGGGCCGGCGAAGGCGACATTCTTGCCACGCTAGAGGAGCGTAAGCGCAGGCTTGCCGCCGAGGGGCTGTTTGCCCAAGAGCGCAAGCGGCCCATCCCCCGCTTCCCCGAAACAGTCGCCGTAATAAGTTCCCCCACGGGGGCGGCGCTGCGGGACATACTGAACATCTTAAAGCGCCGGGCCAGGGGCATCCGGGTCGTCATTCTCCCCGCGCCGGTTCAGGGGGCCGAAGCCGCCCCCGCCATTGCCCGCCGCATCGAGCAGGCTAACCAGTGGCGCGTCGCCGACGTGCTTATCGTGGGCAGGGGCGGCGGCTCCTTGGAAGACCTCCTGCCCTTTTCGGAGGAAGTTGTGGTGCGGGCGGTTGCCTCGTCGCAAATCCCCGTCGTCAGCGCCGTGGGCCACGAGATAGACTGGGCGCTCTCCGATTACGCCGCCGATCTCCGGGCCCCCACGCCGTCAGCGGCGGCGGAACTGGTAAGCTGTAACAGGGAAGAAACCCTGCAAACCGTCCGGGCTCTGGGGGGCGAGCTTCTTTCTTCCATAAAGGGGCGGATCGAGCGGGTGCGGCTTTTGGCCCGCCCCTTCAGCGCTGACGACCTTGAATACCGCTTTAGAAGCATACTCCAGCCCCGGCTCATGCGCTTTGACGAAGCCAGAGACGCGGTGATCGAAAACATGGAAGAGCGGACAATGGGACTCAGGCGGCGTTTGGATGTCGCGCGGACAAGTCTTGAAGCGGCAAGCCCCTTCGCCATTCTGGAGCGGGGGTACTCTGTCGTCAGCGTCCAGCGGGACGGGGCGGCTGGCCCTGTAGTCCGCCGGGCGCGGGATGTAAAGAGCGGGGATCGCCTTATCATCCGGCCAATGGAAGGGTTTATTACGGCTGTGGCGGAAAAGGCCGCAGCTACAGGTACATAAGGAAACATCATGGCAAAGAAAACACACAGTGTCGAAGCGAAAAAGACCGCCGGAACAAAAATGACCTTTGAAGACCGGCTTCAGCGGCTAGAGGAACTGGGGGACGAAATCAGGAAAAGCGACATTCCCCTGGACAGCGCCATTAAAGCTTTTGAAGAGGGAATAACGCTTTCCCGCGCTCTGGAAAAAGAGCTTGAAAAAATCGAAAGCCGCATCGAAATACTCATGAGCGGAACCGAGGCCGGCCCCGATGAAAAACCCGATCTGGGCCTTTTTGACGATGGGGAGTAATTCTAGCGATGATCAGGATTTTGCCCCCGGAAGAAGCCCGTAAAATCGCCGCCGGGGAAGTTATCGACCGGCCCGCCGCGCTGGTAAGGGAGTTTCTGGACAACGCCATAGACTCAAACGCCGGCGCTATCGAGCTTATTCTTGAAGAAGGGGGCATACGCCTTACCGAAGTAGTTGACGATGGCTGCGGCATGGGCAGGGAGGACCTGGAACTGTGCTGGCATACCCACGCCACAAGCAAAATCCGCAGCATGGACGACCTTAAAAACACGGCGACCTTGGGTTTCCGGGGGGAAGCTCTGGCGGCGGCGGCGGCGGTTTCCCGGCTTGAAATATGTTCCAGCAGGGACGGGCGGGAAGCGTGGAAAATTTCCGTAGGCCCCGGCGAAAGAAACGCCCCCGTTCTTGAACAGAGCCGCAGAAGGCAGGGAACCAGCGTCCGCTCCCTTGGCCTTTACGACACCATTCCCGCCCGCAAGCGTTTCCTAAAGCGCCCCGGCAGCGAGGCTGCTTCCTGCCGCCAGATATTCAACGAAAAGGCGATGGCGTTCCCCGGCATTTCTTTCCGGCTTACTCAGGACGGCGTTCTTAAAACCTTCCTTCCGGCTGTAGCCTCCCTGAAAGAGCGCTTTTGCCAGATTCACCTGCAAGAACGGGAAGGGGCCTTTCTTCACGAGATCGCGGCCAGCGGAGCGGGCTTTTCCGTTTCGGTGGTGGCGGGGGGGCCTGAGCTTTCCCGCGCTGACCGGCGGCTTCAATTTGTTTTCGCCAACAACCGGCGCATTCAGGAATTCGCCCTGCTTCAAGCGCTGGAATATGGCCTTGAAGGCTGGTTTCCCAACGGAACTCATCCCGCCGGGGCGGTGTTTGTAACCATCGATCCGGCTCTCGCGGACTTCAATATTCACCCTGCCAAACGGGAAGCCCGCTTTCTTGATCCGGGCGCCATTCATCACGCCGTAAGTTCCGCCCTAAGGGATTTTAGCCGCGTCAAGTTCCACCGGGATACGTCATGGCTGCCAGCCAGCCCCCATCGTCCGGCTTCCCAGCGCTTGGCTATGGAGGCTCTTCTGTCAGACCCGCCGGATTTCGCCCCCCTTCCCGGAAGGGCCACGGCGTTTGCGGCGGAACAGGCCGTCCAGTACGAGGCGGAAGCGCCCCCCGGCGGCGTGCGGTATGTAGGGCGGCTTTTTGGTCTTTTTATTCTTGTGGAAAAGGGCGAAGAGCTTTTCGTTATTGACCAGCACGCGGCCCACGAGCGAATCCTTTACGAGCGGTTTACGCGCGGCCCCGTGCCACGGCAGGAACTTCTTGTGGCGATACCGTTTAACGCCGAAAGCTCTAGCGATGACGCTTTCCTTGAAGAAAAGCGGGAAGAGCTTGAAAAGCTGGGCATTGCCTTGCGGCGCGGCGGGGACGAGTGGCTGATAGAGGCCCTGCCTTCCGGCTGGAAGGTTTCCGACCGGGACACTGTGGCGGAAATACTGGGCCTTAAAACGGCGGGCACAAACCTTGCCGATCGCTGGCTTACGGCTCTTTCCTGCCGGGCGGCGGTTAAGGACGGGGATTTTTTGGACGAAAAAACCGCCCTTGCCTTGGCGCAGGAGGCGTTCAGCCTTCCGGCCTGCCGCTGCCCCCACGGAAGGCCCATCTGGTTCAGGATAGGCCGGGAGGATTTGTTACGGGCGGTGAAGAGGACGTAGGGCGGGAACGGAACCACACGGCGGGGGTTTACGGCAATGCGTTACTTTGACACAAACACCCGTGTCATGGTACAGTTACTGATGAACAGCGGCGCGGAAAAGGATACAAGCGGCATGAGCGTACCCGTGCGGAAAGGGCCAAGCGAGCTTGAAATACAGGCCGCCATGCTTACCGCCCTGTTCGATTCAATTCCGGACATTGTTTTTACCAAGGATTCAAGCCTGCGGTTTATCCATTGCAACAAAAGCTTTTTGGAACACTTTGGCCTGTGCAGGGAAGACGTGATTGGGAAGCGGGACAAGGACATTCTGGGCTTGCCCGCGAAAAAAGCGGATATATACAAAAAATGGGAACTGAAGGTTATAACGCAAGGCCAAACAATCATAAGGGAAGAATACATACCGCCGCGCGCTGACGGGGCAACCCTTGTTGTAGAAATGATACGAACTCCGCTTATGCTTAACGGCATCGCTATCGGAGTGTTGTGCATAGGGCGCGACATAACAAAGTTCAAAACAATGGAAGAAACCGTACTGGCGGCGTCACGCGCCAAGTCTGTCTTTCTTGCCAACATGAGCCATGAAATCAGGACACCCATGAACAGCATTATAGGCTTTTCCGAACTGGCGCTGGACTGCAAAATTTCCGCCGATGTCAAAAATTATCTGGTTAATATCCTGAAAAATTCAGAGTGGCTTTTGCACACAATAAACGACATTCTGGACATCTCAAAAATTGAATCGGACAAAATGGAACTGGAAAACGTGTCCTTTGACCTGCATGAGTTATTCGCCACGTGCCGGACAATCACCATGCATAAAGCCATTGAAAAAGGGCTGCAGCTGCATTTTTACGTTGAACCGAGCATAGGCAAACGGCTTGTAGGAGACCCCACACGGCTGCGTCAGGTTTTTGTGAATCTGCTCTCCAACGCCATAAAATTTACGGATACCGGCACTGTTAAAGTTTTGTCCAGCGTAAAGAAAGAAAACGAAAAAACCATTACAATATATTTTGAAGTAAGCGACACAGGCATAGGCATGACGGAAGAACAGGTTAAAAGAATATTTATTCCGTTCATGCAGGCGCAGTCCAGCACAACACGCAAATACGGCGGCACGGGACTTGGCCTTCCGATAACAAAAAATATCATTGAACTAATGGGCAGCAGCCTTTCTGTTAAAAGCATTGCCGGTGTTGGCAGCACATTCAGTTTCGAGCTTGCCTTTGATACCGTAGAAACATCGGGCGAAGAAATACTAAAAAGAAGCGACGCGTTCAAGGATTTTGAAAAGCCTCTTTTCGAAGGCGAAATTCTTGTATGCGAAGACAACGCGATGAATCAGCAGGTTATTTGCGAACATCTGGCAAGGGTTGGGCTTAAAACCGTTGTTGCCGAAAACGGCAGGATCGGCGTACAGATGGTTCAAGGCCGAATGGAAAATGGCGAAAAGCAATTCGACCTTATCTTTATGGATATTCATATGCCGGAGATGGACGGCCTTGACGCTGCGGCGAAAATTCTTGAGTTTAATTCCGGAATTCCCATAGTAGCCATGACAGCGAACATTATGTCCGATGACGTAAAGATATATAAAAGAAGCGGCATGAACGAATGTGTGGGTAAGCCCTTTACATCACAGGAACTGTGGCGCTGCTTGCTGAAATACTTTACACCCCTAAGCTGGCAAACGGCGAAAGAAAACCGTACCACGCAAACCGAAAACGAACTGCGGCAAAAACTTATGATCGATTTTGTTAAAGATAATCGAACCATATCAACTGAAATACCGGCAGCCATTAGCGCGGGCAATATAATTCTGGCGCACAGGCTGGCGCATAACTTAAAAAGCAATGCGGGGCATCTTGGCAAAAACCTTTTACGGGAAGACGCCGCAAGCGTAGAACACAACCTGAAAGGCGGGAAAAATCTGGTTACTCCCAAGCAAATGCAGACGCTCAAAACGGAACTGGCGGCGGCGCTTTCGCAAATAGAAGAAGAAATCCAAGCCAACGCCGCGCTGCACCAAGAGCCTTCACAGCCCGCGCCGCAGGGCGAACCGCTTGACGAAAACTCCGCGCTGGAATTAATCATAATTTTAGGCTCGATGCTGGAAATGGGCAACCCCGAATGTCTTAAGCTTGTCGATGACCTGCGCCGGATACCAGCCGGCCTTTTAAAGCGGCAAGACCATGCGATAATCGAAGAATTGATACAGCGCATTGAAGATTTCGATTTTGAACAGGCGCACGTTACGCTTGTTGAATTGAAGACAGGATTGGTTTAGGATAGCGCAAGGAGGACTTTAACATTGACAGCCAAAAAGAAAAACAGCCTGCTTATCATTGACGATGAAAAACTGAACATCAAGCTTTTAACCCACATACTGAGCCCGGAATATGCCATTTACACAGCGACAAACGGGCCAAGCGGCATAAAAATAGCCACCGAATATATGCCCGACATTATTCTGCTGGATATTCTTATGCCGGAAATGGACGGATACCAGATACTTTCAGAGCTAAAACGCTACGAAAAAACCAAAAATATTCCGGTAATTTTTATCACGGGACTGGACGGCAAAAAGGACGAGGAGAAAGCGCTTGCCCTTGGCGGCGTGGATTACATTACTAAACCCTTCAGCGCCATCGTTGTTAAAATAAGAGTGCGGAACCAGATTCAAATGATCAACCAGCTTCGCACAATAGAGTTCCTGAGTATGCACGACCATTTGACAAAGCTGCCCAACAGGAGAAACTTCGATGAAAGGCTGCACATGGAATGGGTTCGGGCAATACGGGAACAAACAACAATCAGCATTTTGATGATGGACCTTGACAGGTTTAAAGCCGTGAACGATACATACGGGCACGAGCAAGGCGACAATGTAATTCAGAATGTTGCCGGAATCTTCCGGTACTCGCTCAGGCGTCCGGGCGATTTCGCCGCCCGCTGGGGGGGCGAGGAATTCGCCGTTCTACTGCCAAACACGCCGTTGTCCGGAGCGCTGGATATTGCCGAAAGAATACGCGCCAATGTCGAAGGGGCGGAAATCCCCCGCTCAGGCGGTGAAACCTTAAAGATCACCATAAGCATTGGCGTAAACTCGCAAGCGCCCACAAACGAAAGCGCGGTAAGCCTGTTTCTTTCCAACTCCGACAAGGCGCTCCGTGCCGCGAAAGAAGCCGGCAGGAATAACGTGCACAGCATGGCAACAGGCAGCGCCGTGCCCGTTAAAGCGGCTGCCCGGTAAATACCGGGCAACCTGATTTTCCTACTCGACCTTGAAGCGTGAAACTTCCCGCACCAGAAGATCAATGCTCTCCCGGTTTTTGCCGCACAGTTCATTTACCTGATGCACCGCCGCGTTTATTTGTTCCGCCCCCGAAGCCATTTCGTTCATGCCTCCGGTTATCTCCTGCGTTACCCTCTCCAGCGTTTTGCCTTCGTGGATAACTTCGTTGGAGCCTTCAAGCATTTCCCCGGAGCCATTTTTTACCTGATGGGTAACATCGTTTACTTCGCTTATGGCTTCCAGTATCATCTTGCTTCCCTCGCCCTGCTCTTCCATAGCGTGGCGGATATTCACTTCCTGATCTGCGACAATTTTGACGCTCGAGTCGATAGCCTCGAATTTCGTAAGCACGTTGTCGGTAGACCGTGTGATTTTGTCGATGGCCTCTTTGATCTTTTTCAGTACCGCGCTTATGATCTTCGACTGCTCGCTGGAGTTCTCCGCAAGCTTGCGAATTTCGTCGGCTACTACCGCAAAGCCTTTGCCCGCTTCCCCGGCGTGCGCGGCTTCAATGGCGGCATTCATCGAAAGAAGGTTGGTCTGGCTGGCAATGTTTTGCATCACCGCGTTGATCTCCAAAAGCCCCTCAGACTCGCGCGCGATTTCCTGAATGTCAGCCGCCACGCCCTGCAGCCCTGTGCGGCCCACTTCGGAAGCGTCGGTAAGGTCTATTACGTTGTCGGCGTTTTTTACAAGAGTGCTGGTAACCGACTGGATGTTGGCAAGCATTTCCTCAATGGCGGACGAAGAACGGGATACGCTGACAGCCTGCCGCTCTACATGGCTGTTGAGCTTGTCAATGCTGGTAGTGATCTGCCCCATCGTCGCGTTTGTCTGGCTTACAGAAGCGCTCTGGTTTATGACACGCCCTTTGATGCTCTGTATGTTAGAGGTTATCTGGTTAACCGCAGCGGCTGTTTGAGTCATGTTGCTGGCAAGGTCGTTGCCAATATCGGACAGCATTACCGCCTGATTTTTTATAACCATGACAAGGCCCTTTATCTTTTCCAGCGTAAGGTTAAAGTAACGCGCCAAGTCTCCTATCTCGTCGCTGGTTTTGATCGTTATCTGCTTGGTCAGGTCGCCTTCGCCTTCGGAAATATCTTTCAGGGTAAGCGTTACACCGCGAATCGGTCTGACAATTCTTTGGGCGAAAAAGAACGTAATCGCCGCAGCTACCGCAAGAACAACAAGGGCAAACATCACAATGATGAATGTTGTTTCCCGCACGGGCCGCGTTATCTCGACCATTGGAATGGCAAGCATAAGCGCCCAAGGGGTGTCCATTCCGGTAATGGTTATGGGATGGTACATCATGTGTACGTCCGTATCAAGAGCCTGAGAAAACCTTCGTACAGTGATGGGCTCGCCGTTTTCCCCGCCGTTCCGTATGGCCTGAATGACACGGTTATGTTCTTCTCCCAATAGGGCCATCTCCGTGGTATTGGTTCTTATGTTGTCTCCCACGCGCGACAGGTCAAAGTGGGCAACAATAGTGCCGTCATTCGCGTACACGGCGGACACGCCCCGGCCTTCATATATTTCCTGAATCAAATCATCGACTATTCCCTGCATGACGCTGATATAGTCAAGACCGAACAGCCCTACCGTTCTGCCGCCCTCGTTAATGATAGGATAGATAAGACTTACGATAGGCACATTCCCGTGGCCCCGAATGTCGGCCCACTCTGGGGATGTTATGACGGGTCTGAGTGTCATGTTTGCCAGGTATGTCTGCCAGCCCGTGTGGCCCGCAGGCTCACGCTCCACATCGCCGGTATTTCTTCTGGTAAAGGAAAGCTGAAACTGGCCCAGCTCGGCATCCCGTCCGTCAATACTGCCGGGAAGCCATGCCGTCCAGACGCTCACAATTCTTTCGTTCTTTTGAATTGTGCTTTCCAAAACATCTTCATAAATTTCCCGCCGCATATGTTCCGGCGTAGTTTCAAACTGGCTGAGCAACCCGGAAATCACTTGCGCGTAACCGACAAAAACTTCTATGCGCCGCTGTATTTCGGTCGCTTTCGCGTCAGCGAGCATCTCGGCGTACTGGTACACGGTCTGAAACTGCAAATTTGCCGAGCGGATGAGGGTGAAAGTTGCCAAACACGCAATTACCACCAGAATCATTGACAAAAAGACAGAGATCAGCTTAAGTCGAAGGTTCATGAACGTCTCCTTGCAGGAATAACTACGGAAGGGTTTGACCGCAAGCATCCCATTTTTAAATAATAATTCCCCTCTTATTCTAATAATAGTTCACGGGGAATTTTTTTGCAAACAAGAAGACGTGCCGTATATTACGCGAGCTGCCGGTAAATATCTGCCATTTCAATGGCGGAAAGCATGGCATCCCAGCCTTTGTTCCCCGCCTTTGTGCCGGCCCTTTCGATAGCCTGCTCGATGGAGTCGGTTGTCAACACGCCAAAAATCACCGGCAGGCCGGAGTTAAAGGCGGCTTGAGCGACACCCTTGGCGGCTTCGGCGGCAACATAGTCGAAATGCGGCGTTGAGCCGCGAATAACCGCGCCAAGGCAGATAACGCCGTCATACTTTCCGCTCTTTGCCAGCTTAAGCGCCGCCAAGGGGATTTCAAACGATCCGGGAACCCTGACAACGGTAAGGTTTTCCTGCGTTCCCCCGTGACGCTCAAAGCAATCCAGCGCTCCTTCCAGCAGGCGCTCGGTAATCAGGCTGTTAAAGCGGCCCACCACCACCGCGAAACGCTTGCCATCGCCTTTTAAGCTTCCATTAATTTGATTGTACATACATTCTCCTTCCCATGTGTTTATAAGCCGGATTCCACCGGCCCTAATTCAAGATAATTGCTAGACCAATTCCAGCTTATGCCCAAAACGCCTCTTCTTCGCCGCAAGGTAATTCCGGCTTTCGCCGTCCGGTTCAACCTCGATACGAACCAGCTCTTTTATGCCGATTCCTTCGTGTTGAAGGGACTGGCTTTTGTCCGGATTATTTGTCATAAGCCGCACGCCGGATATGCCAAGCTCTTTTAGGATGGCGGCGGCGGCGGCGTAGTCCCTCTGGTCGCCCTCGTGCCCCAGCTTGATGTTGGCGTCAACGGTGTCCAGCCCTTCGTCCTGCAGGGCGTACGCGCGGATTTTTTCCGTAAGCCCGATGCCCCGCCCCTCCTGCCGAAGATAAATCAGAACTCCGCCCTCGGCGTGTATGCGATCCATAGCCAGAGCCAGTTGGGCGGCGCAGTCGCAGCGAAGGGAGCCCAGAACTTCCCCGGTCAGGCATTCGGAATGTATCCTGACCAAGGCATTCGCCGGATCGCAGGGCGTGTCCGGGATCATCGCCAGATGCGGCTGATCGGGGCGGCCTGAGTTTTCGTAACTGATAATCTGAAACGTCCCTGCCCGTGTAGGAAGCCTGCTTTTGGCGAGCCGTTTGGGGGGCTCCGGCGGCGCGGCGAGCGGGACGGCGTTGTCGTGAATCTTCCGCCACGCTATCAATTTTTCCACAGTCAGTATTCTAAGGCCATGTTCCTTCGCCATTCGTTCAAGGCGGGGAAGCCGGGCCATAGTGCCGTTATCGTCAAGGATTTCGCAGAGTATGCCCGATGGATACAGACCCGCGAGCCGGGGCAGATCAACGGCGGTTTCGGTGTGGCCGTCCCTGACAAGAACGCCGCCGGGTTTGGCGATAAGGGGGAAAATGTGTCCGGGGCGGCACAGGTCTTGCGGGCGGGTTTCGGGGTTCACCAGCGCCTTGATGGTAACATCACGGTCAAAGGCGGATATTCCGGTCGTGGTTCCCTCCTTCGCGTCAACACTGACGGTAAAGCCGGTCGTGTGGGCGGACGTGTTTTTTTGCACCATCGGAGGGAGTTCAAGCTCCGCCGCCCGCTCCGGCGTAATTGCCTGACAGAGAAGCCCCTTGGCGTAAGAGGCGATAAAGTTCACGGCGTCCGGGCTGACTTTTTCGGCAGCCATGATTAAGTCCCCTTCGTTCTCCCTGTCCTCGTTATCCGTAACAATAATCATTCTTCCCCGGCGTATTTCTTCAATAGCCTCTTCCACTTCCATGTAGACATCGTTGTCCGCGTTCATCGTTCGTCTCCTTCTAGTATCCCAGCTCTCGCAGTTTTTCGAAGCTGAGGGGGTTGTGTTCTCCATTCCCCAAGCGGGAAATGAACGGGGCCAGGTATCTTTCGACATAGCGCCCGATAATATCGGTTTCAAGGTTCATAGTGTCTCCGGGCTTTTTGTAGCGCAGCGTTGTGCTGTCGATGGTTACGGGAATGACATTGACGGTAACAAGCGGGCCTGAAATCTTTGCGACCGTAAGGCTTATTCCATCCAGCGCGACAGAGCCTTCGGGCACGCACAGGCGGATGCACTCTTCGGGGACTTCTACCGAAAGATACACGTTGCCGCCGGCATGGGAAAGCTCCCGGATGGGAACTGCGGCGCTTACGTGCCCCTGTACCATGTGCCCGCCCATGCGTGTGTGAGGCGTCATTGCCCGTTCAAGGTTCACCCTGCTTCCCGCCCGCAGCCCGCCAAGGGTTGTCTTTTTCAGGGTTTCCGCAAGGGCGAAAACCGTAAACGTGCCGCCACTAAGTTCCGCCACGGTCTGGCAGGCTCCTTCGACATTGATGGAGTCGCCGTACACAGTGCCTTCGAGCGTTTTTTCGGCACGGATTACAAGGCGCGCCCTGCCGGATTCCCGGCTAAGCTCGGCGACAACTCCTACTTCTTCAACTATTCCCGTGAACATACGCGATCCGCCTCGAAAAGCATTTGCGAGCCGATGGCCCGGAAGGAACCGTTCCCAAAGCGCATGGCTTGGCTCATGGAGCCGATGCCAAGGCCGGATACGGCAGTAACGCCGCCGCCAAGGATGGCAGGGGCGATAAAAAGCGAAAGGCGATCCCACAGCCCCCGCGACAAAAAAGAACTGAAAACCCCGGCTCCGCCTTCGACCAGTATGGACTGTACGCCCTGTTTCGCCAGCGCCGCAAGGACGTGTTCCAGGGGAAGCCCGCCTGCCGGGGCGTGGGTTTCCGGCTCTATGGGAATGAGCTGCGCCCCCATGCGGCGCAGGGTTTCCGCTTTGCCGGAATCCGCGTGGCTGCCATGAATGATGATGGTTTTTTCAGGGTCGGGAAGCGAGAACACGTTGGCCTGCGCGGGGATGGCAAGGCGGGAGTCCAAGATGATCCGGCGGGGGTTGCGGCCTTTGACGAGCCTTACGGTAAGTTCGGGATCATCGGCAAGGGCGGTTCCGCTGCCAACCAGCACGGCATCGTAATGGCTGCGAAGGCGGTGCACCATGCGCCGCGCGGTCTCGCAGCTAATCCAGCGGGAACTGCCGTCGGGAGCCGCCACCCTGCCGTCCAGCGTTTGAGCCATTTTCAGGTGAACATAGGGGCGGCCCAAACGGTGAAACGTAAAAAACGCCCGGTTTAGTTCTTCTCCGGCTTCGGCGCAGAGCCCGGCTCTGACTTCAATGCCCGCTTCTTCAAGCGCCGCGACTCCCTTTCCACTGACCTTGGGGTTGGGGTCAAGGTTTGCGATAAACACTCTTTTGATGCGGCTGTCGATGATAAGGCTGGTGCAGGGGGGCTGATGTTTTTCCGGCGAGGTAAAACAGCAAGGTTCAAGGGTGCAGTACAGGTCAGCGCCCGCCGGGGAATGCCCTGCCGCTCGCGCCGCCTGTATCGCCCCGGCCTCGGCGTGGGCGTGCCCATAGCGGCGATGCCAGCCTTCGCCTGCCGTGCGCCCGTCTTTGACAACGAGGGCTCCCACCATCGGGTTGGGCGAGGTTTTCCCCGCGCCCCGCCGGGCCAAGGCGAATGCCCGTTTCATGCAGGAAATGTCAAAAGGGGAAAACGTAAGATCTTTGCCGGCTGTCCCTGACACGTTCACAACACCATCCTATGGTTTTCAGAGCCCGGCCGGCTAGCCGGAGAATAAAAAGCCCCCAAGGACGGTGTCCCTAAGGGCTTGTTGTTGGAAAGCAAAATCTGCCTATTGCGCACAGATTTTTATTTTCTTCCATCCGGACTATACCGTCGGCGCCGGAATTTCACCGGTTCAGTCCGAGCCGTCTGTGGCTACGGAGTCGCGGGCTTTACCGCCGGTCGGGAGTTGCACCCCGCCC
>WQUW01000075.1 GCA_009781915.1 Treponema sp.
AAAACGCGATAGCAGAACGAGTGAACGGGATATTGAAACAGGAGTATTACCTTGGTTGTTGTTTTAGGAATAAGAATCAGGCGAAGACGGCGGTGAAACAGGCCGTGTATTTATACAACACGCACCGCCCGCATAAGTCGCTTGATTATGAGACACCAGAAAAAACGCATGGGACTGCGGCATAAAATGTGTCAACCTATTTTAGGACTTGACAGCCCTGGCCTTCGTCCCGCCGGACATAGTTTCTGATGATAAGCTCGCGGGCCTTTTTCCTTCTGCTGCCTTTGCAGGAAATAAACCGTGAAGCTGCCACATCCCCCACGTTAAAGCCCTCGTATAGCTGTCGTATAAACGGCGTGTCGCTGTTCGATAGCATGAACAACACGCCATTTTGGTCAAGCCGTCTGCAAAAGGCCGCAAGCTCTTCATGCTCTTTGTCCCCAAACCCCGAACCGTCATATGCGCTAAAGGTTTTATGGTATGGCGGATCAAGGTATACAAAATCGCCCTTTTCAGGATTTATGCGCGAAAAATCATTCTGAACTATATCAACACCCGCAAGGAACATTGAGCATTTACGCAGGTTGCTGGAGTCAACTATTTTTGGATCTTCGTAGCGCCCGATGGGAACGTTAAAAATGCCCGCCTTGTTGACCCGGTAAAGCCCGTTGTAACAGGTTTTGTTCAGGTATATAAGAAGGGAGGCAGCCTCTGCCTGATCTTGCGTATCCGATAATTTCTGGCGCGCTTCGGCATAGTATGTTTTGCTGTGATGTTGTTTGTGGTATTCAAGCCGGGATATAACTTCCTCAACGTTATCTCTAACCATCAGGTACGCAATGACAAGGTGGGCGTTAATGTCCGACAATTGGGCTTTTCCTGCGCGTGGAATGTTCCAAAACAAAGCGCCGCCGCCGGCAAACGGCTCAAAATAACCGTTAAACGTGTCCGGAATCCGCGCGAGCAAATCACCCATAATCGAGCGCTTGCCGCCAGCCCATTTAACGAAGGGGCGGGCAACATCGTGCAAAGCCCCATGACCGGGATCAATTTGACGCATAGATTCAGGTAAAAAACTCAAAGAGCCTTTGCCCGGTATTTCTAAAAAGCAAAGCCCAAACCCAAGCTAGGTACAAAACCGGGAAACACCCGGAATGGATCTCTTGGCTCAAAGGTAACAGGCATTTTTATGCTAAGATCTAGAAAAAACCCGCCTCCCCCATAAGCATTAATTTTCCAGCCTATTTCGGGCACAAGGCTAGGCCCTTGTATGCCAACTCCAACTGTAGCAGATACATTATACCCTACGCCAAGCCCCATAAAGAAAATTCTTCCTGCAGGATAGTAGCGTACATTTCCCATAACCCCCGTATTGACCAAAATGAGAGGAATAAAAACGCTTGCGTATGCGTTAACGCCCACCGAAAAATAGGGGCCAAGCATACGCTCGTATCTTGCGCCAATTCCTACAAGACCCAACTCCCCGGAAATCCAGTTATCCCTTACATTTGCCGGATCCACCTCGCGGGCAAAAACCCCATTTGCAAGTAACACGGTAAGCGCGAAAAAGCAAATCATTCTCTTCATAAAAAACTCCTTCCTCAATGCAGTGTAGTGCATTGCCATCCGAAAATCTGGTGCGGCTAGAGAGTCTCACTTATGGACTGCATTATATGCGTGTAACCTTATTCTGTCAACATTTTCCGCCTAGCCCCTTGCCTGACGGGATACCTCCAGCTCCCCAGCCGCGGCTTCCCACGTGCGGGATGCGGCGTCCAGAGCGGCGGCATTTTCTTCCAGCTTGCGCTTTATGGCCTTTGTTTTTTCGCCGCTGGAATAAACCTCCGGCTGGGCAAGTTCCCCTTCAAGCCGGGTCTTCGCGCTTTCCAGTTCTTCCAGCGTTTTCAGGACTTCGGCCTCCTGCCGCTGTAGCCGCCGGATATGCGCCTGACGCTGCTTCTCCTGCTCCCGGCGCTCTGACGCGCCAAGCGGCGGCTGTCCGCCCGCTTTGACAAGGATGGTCTTGGGCAAAGAACTTTCCCCGGCCCCGGCGGGCGTAGTAGCAGGTGCAGCGGCAGACACAGCGGCGGCAGGCGCTTCCGGGGCGCGCGGGGACACCGTGGCGTGGCGGCTGTCCGCAAACCCCGCAAACCCCACGCTGCCCTCCGGGCCATTGTCCCGCGCCATGCGTTCCAGATAATACCCGTAGCCGCCGTAATACAGGCGGTGGCTGCCCGGCTGTAAGGCCAGCGTTTTGGTGGAAAGAGCCTCCATAAAGCCCCGGTCGTGGGAAACAAAAATAATGGTTCCCGTAAAACCTTTAAGGCAGTCCAGAAGTATGTCCTTGGATTGAAGATCAAGGTGGTTCGTGGGCTCGTCCATAATAAGAAGGTTCATGGGGTTAAGCAGCATCCTTAGCAGGGCAAGGCGGCTTTTTTCGCCGCCCGATAACACCGAAAGGGGCTTATACACGTCATCGCCCCGGAACAGGAACGCCCCCAGCATACCCCGTATCTTGGGAATAAGGTGAGTAGGGGCCTGCGCTTCCATGTACTGCTCGACCGTCTCATTGCCGGACAGACCCTCCGCCGCGTCTTGGGAAAAATAACCGGCGGCAATGCCCGCGCCGTATTTGACGCTTCCCTCGTGCCCGGTGTCCCCGCCCGCGAGTATCCTAAGGAGCGTGGTCTTTCCCGCGCCGTTGGGGCCGGCAACAAGAAGCCGCTCCCCTGCGTCAAGCGTTAGGTCAAGGCCGGAAAGGACAGACTGTTGTCCGTAGCGCTTGCCTATTCCTTCCAGAGTCATGGCTACACGGCCCGAATGGGGCGGCTGCGGAAAACTAATGCTGATCTTTTTAAGGTTTTCCGGGATTTCGATGCGCTCCATTTTTTCAAGCCGCTTGATAAGTTCCTGAGCGAAAGCCGCCTTGCTCGCCTTGTAGCGGAAGCGGCGAATCAGGGCCTCGGTTTTTTCAACCTCTTCCCGCTGGGCCTCGTAGCGCTTAACAAGGCCTTCCAGCTCTACCGCGCGGAGCTTCTCGTAGGCGCTGTAGTTTCCGGCATAGCGTTTTAGGTTCCCCTGAAACACCTCGTAAACCTCGTTAATGGTAGCGTCCAGAAAGTAACGGTCGTGCGACACCAGAAGGCAGCCGCCGGAAAAAGATTGAAGCCATGTTTGAAGCCAGCTTCGGGCTTCTATATCAAGGTAATTTGTCGGCTCGTCCAGAAGCATGATGTCGGGGTTTTCAAGAAGCATCTTCGCAAGGGCAATGCGCATCTGCCAGCCGCCGGAAAACTCCCCGGCTTCACGCTCCATGTCCTTTGGCGAAAACCCCAGCCCCGAAAAAATCTGGGCAATCGCGGCCTCCCGGCGGTAAAAGCCTGAGTTTTCGATCTCTTCCTGAAGGCGGTGATACTCTTCCACAAGTGTTTTGGTGCGGCTGTCTTGCGGGGAGCTTGTTTCAAGTTCCCGGCCCAGCTCTTCCATCCGGGTAACGCGCAGAAGAACGCCGCCGTAGGCAGTTTCCGCTTCCTCCCGGAGCGTCCGGCCCCGGTGAACTACGCCGGACTGGGGAAGGTAGGAAATGCGGCATCCTTTCTGGACAGCCCGGTCGCCGGAATCCGCCTGAACCTTGCCTGCGATAACCTTCATCAAGGTGGATTTTCCCGCGCCGTTGGCCCCCGCCAAGGCAGAGCGGGAACCCGCCGCAAGGTTAAGGCTTACTTCTTTGAGTATGTCCCGGTCGCCAAAGGCAAGGGATACTCTGGAAAACTGGACAAACGCCATTGTTCCAGATTAAAAGAAATCGCCGTGTACGCCGTCTTCGGTCAGATCAAAATCGAACAGATCAAAATCAAACACATCGAACAGGCCCGATGAATCCCACATATCCCACTGATCGGTCGTATCGAAGGGGCTGGAAAAATCAAAGACATTCGCGTCCGGCCTTTCCACCCTGAAAAAATTGACCACCTGCGGACTGGAAGCCCGGCGGACAACGGTAAGGCCGTCCATGCTGGTCTGGGGCGCGTGTTCAATCCGCAATCCGTGGGGATCAAGGGTGTACATGAAATTAACGGGTATCCGCGCCCCGCCAATTCCGTCAAACAGCATGGTAAACGCCCCGGTATGATGCGCCGCCATAGCGTTGGACAGAGAAAGCCCCATGTCGATAGTCCCGCTCCCCATAGCCGAGACGGGAATTACTTGAGGAACCAGCAACATATTGCCCGTCCACGTAAAACGTCCGTCTTCCTGCAGGGTAAGCGTGCCGAAATTGGTGCTGGTAAACTCCGCCGAATGCTGGTAGATGTTGCGAAACAGGGCTTCCCGGCGGACGGTCTCTTGATGAATGATGTTATCGACACTGGAATGAAGGGCGGAAAAGACGAGCGTCCGGTGTATTCCTCCGGGTTCGTTGAACTGCACCGTCAAAGCGTTGTCGGGGCGCAGGCTCATCTGAAGCGTGCTTCCTTCAAAATTCCAAGACCGGGTTCCGTTGGCCCGTATCTGGGTAAACGGAAAGGCAAGATCGACATCGCCCGTCCTGATCCGGGCGGTTCCCGTGTCCTGTCCCGGATCAAAATGCCAGCGCTGGGCAAACTCTTCCAGATTTATCCTTCGGGTATTGACCATAACCGCGTAAGATTCCGGCGACCACACACGGGTAAATATCGAGTCCAAATCGGGGTCTTCCATGTCCTGTTGCCCATGCCGGGCCATATCAAGAGAGCCGCCGGTATGCTCGAAAAGCCTAAGCCGGTACGAAAAGCAGTACCCAGCAGTGCCGTCCGCCGTAAGAACCCGGAACCATTCGCCCGGAAGGGGAGTCCCCGCCGCCCCGATAACGGCCTGTCCCCTGACGGGGTGGAGTATCTTGACAACCTCCCCCTCTCTAAGCCGGTACACCCGCCGGGATACGTTGTCGGGGCTTTCCCTAATGGGCAGCCCGTCCTGAAGGGTTTCGGCGTACACAAGGGCGTAGGGGGCAAAAACCGCCGCCCGCTCGTGGGCCCTTCTTCTGCTTCCCACAAGCTCCATGTGGGAAAGGGGAACCTCGAACCGTGTCATGGGGTTTTCCGGCGCGCGGAGTTCCCGTGGGATTCCCGCCACCCAGACTCGGTTGATGTTAGACCGGATGTAGACCCGCAGTACGGTTCCGGAGGGGATTTGAGGATCCTCCGATGACCAGAAAAGAACGCCATACCCCAAGGTACGGGTACAAGAGGAAAAAAGAAGAAGCATGACGAAGAAGAGAAGCGCCAAAAAAATCCCTTTGCTTTCGCGTATTCTTTGCATCATGGCCCTATCTTACCCTGTTTTGCAATTGTTGACAATATCGGCAATGGCCTTGTCCGCTTCATCGCGGGGAACCTGGCAGGTTCCCACTTTTTCATGCCCGCCGCCGCCGTACTTCAAGAGCATACTGCCGACATCTACGGTGGCGCTGCGGTTTACCACGCTGTACCCCACGGTAATGGAGCAGCTCTGCCCGTTTTTGCCGTCTACTATCCAGACAGAGATATTCTGTTCGGGAAACAGTGAGTAGATAAGAAAGCGGTTCCCGGCGTAGATGGGGTCGATCCCCCGCAGGTCGGCGACAAGAACGTTGCCGTCCACCCATGTAACCTTTTGAACCATGTCCCGGAACAGTTTTTCCTGTTCGACATAGAGCGTTTCCCGCTCTTTTACGTCCGGCACGGCCATAATTTCTTCTATATTCATGGTGGCGCAGAAGGCCGCCAGTTTTTTCATGAGGTCGTAATTGCTGATGGTAAAATCCCTGAAACGGCCCAGCCCGGTGCGGGGATCCATGATAAAGCCCAAAAGCACCCATCCGCTGGGGCTGGCGATTTCCTGCGCGGTAAGGTCTGCGGAATCTACCTTGTCCACGTAGCGGATCATTTCGGCAAAGCGCCCCAGCTTGCTGTCCCCGCCGTAGAACTCGTAGACTACACGGGCGCAGCTCGGCGCGTTGCGGGAAACGCCTTCGAAATGGGCGTGGCGGCCCAGCCTTTCGATTTCGCTTGAATGATGATCGAACCAGAGCTTACAGCCGGGCATATAGGGGACATTCGCCAGAATATCGTTGTCAGTAACGGCGACAAGGCCGTCCTGAATATCCTTGGGGTGAACAAAATGCCAGTCGTCTATGATCCCCAAGTACAGAAGAAGCGCTCCGCACGCTAATCCGTCAAAATCGGATCGGGTTATAAGCCTCATTTGTACAGTATACTACATTTCCGGCGGGATTTCCATGCCTGCCCCCGCTTGCTCTTGACAAATACGCACGGCGGGGGGTATCATTTTCGTACTGTGCAACAGCGAACCGGAACAAACTACCAAAATTTCGCCCCGGGTTTCTTGACAATCGCAAGAAATTTACCCCCCCCATGTAACTCCTTATCCTGTAACGACTTACGTTGCTTTTGCGTTGCGCAAGGACGGGAAGGGCGCACGGCGGCAACTCGAAAAGCCGCAAATTCCTTGGCGAAATTCGCGCCGGGACATTTCTTTACATGGCTTATCTCAAAACACCCACGGCCGGCCTGCGCGCGGATGCGGGGGGCACAGCGTAGTAATTGGAGTAACAGGGGGCGTATGCCGCCTTTTATTTTGCCCTGTCAGGGCAAGCGCCGCTAGATAGCGGAAAAACCTTCGTGATTTCCGCCCGCGATAGGCGAAGCGGGGGTCGCGCAATAAGGAGTATGCTTATGATGAAATCACAAGCCAAGATTTTTAGGAGTATCGCCCTTGCGGTAATGCTCGTATTCGCTGTGGTTGCGTGCAACAACCCGTCCGGCCCCGACAACGGCCCTATCAGTGGCGGTAACGGCAATGGCGATCCCAACGGAGATCTGCGTCCGCCGATGCCGCCCGGCGTTTCCCCGCCTACGGACTGGGATGGCAATGAATGGCCGGAATACCCGTTCCCGTGGTCTCCGCCCTCCGGCTGGAACCCCGGCGGTGAATGGCCTGCCGACACAAGGCCGGAGTTTCCGGGTGCGGGCGGCGTTTCCCCCCCTGTGGGCTGGGAACCCGGCCATCCCTGGCCGGAATATCCGTTCCAGTACAGCCCTCCCGATGGCTGGAACCCCGGCGCTCCTTGGCCGTACTTGCCCGGCGACGGTAATGGCGGCAACGGCGACCTGCGTCCGCCGATGCCGCCCGGCGTTTCCCCGCCTCCGGGCTGGGAAACCGGCCATCCCTGGCCGGAATATCCGTTCCAGTGGTCTCCGCCCCCCGGCTGGAGCCCCGGCGGTGAATGGCCTGCCGACACAAGGCCGGAGTTTCCGGGTGCGGGCGGCGTTTCCCCGCCTCCGGGCTGGGAACCCGGCCATCCCTGGCCGGAATATCCGTTCCAGTACAGCCCTCCCGATGGCTGGAACCCCGGCGCTCCTTGGCCGTACTTGCCCGGCGATGGTGATGCCATTGAGCCCGGAGTACCGCCCACCTTGCAGGCTGGCTTGTTTGCGGGCGCTCCCGGCTCGCTGACAGCAGCGTCAATCCGCATCCCAAGCGTCGCGCAAAACGATGTAGCCGCCGCCGTAAGCTATGTTAACAACTACGCAGGAACCCGCACGTTCACCCTGCTGTTGACCGCGGACAGCTACGTTGATGGTCAGCAAACGCTGAATGAGGTTGGAGCAAACCTTACCATTATCGGTCTGGGCGGTGTGCGGACGATACAACGGAGCAATGACGGCAATCTCTTTACCGTAAACGGCACAGGCCGGAGTCTGACCATAGGGGCCAACATTACCCTGTACGGGCGGCCATCCCCCGCCGCTGCCAATGCCGGCAACACCGTAGTTACCGTGGAGCAGGGGGCAAACTTGGTTATGCTTGATGGCTCAAGAATCACCAGAAATCACAACGCCTGGAATGTTCTGAGTAGCGGTTGGGGATCGACTGTTTTTATTAACAACACTGCTTCTGCTTTTTTTATGTACGGGGGAACCATTACCGGGAATACCAGCGCTTCAGCTAGTGGGGCTGTGCTTGTTGACACTAGCGCTACCTTTACCATGAGCGGGGGAACGATTACCGGAAATTCCTCAACTAATTTCGGTTCTGATGCCGTAGGTGGTGTTCGTGTCGCAGGCGGCGGCGTTTTCGCTATGCAAGGGGGCAGTGTCAGCGGCAATAACGGCTGGGCGGGGGATGTTTTCATTATGCCAACATCTAGCATCTCCCTTATAGGCGGCGCAACAATAGAGACGCTTACTATTGGTATAGCTGACAATTTTTCTACTCCTTTCATCACCATCGGATCCGGATGGATCGGCAACATTACCGGAGAGCTTAATCTGCGGAGCAATGTTACATCGCTGGATACGACTATTGGTTGGTGGGAGGGTATGCCAGTGCTTTCCGGCCCAGGGTTCAACGCCGGAGTTGTGGAAAGGTTCCCGCTGGGGGATTTTATGGGCCTGGGAGCGAGTGGGGCTAACAGGCGGCCCATCGCCGACACGCACGTAATTAACAACGAAGGCAGGGTGGCGGTGCGGTAGTAACGTCGAGTTTAGCGGATGAGGTTTGGGGGCTGTTCGGGGAGCAATCGCTTCTCGGACAGCCCCTTCCAGTTGTTGGCCCTGCCAGTGGTAACCGCCAAAATACCCCATTGACAGGGGGCGCAATCCGGGCATATCCTTAACTCAAGGCGCAATTTAATAATACACGACCAGAGTTAAGGATGGTAAACCGATGAAATTGGTAAGTACGGCTGTAGCCGGGACGCTGGAATCCAGTGATGTGCGAATCACCATAGAACCCGGCAGCGGCGAAATCTCCTTGAGCATCGACAGCAATGTAATCAACCAGTACGGGCGGCAGATTAAGGCAGTCGTGCTGGAAACGCTGGCTGGCCTTGGCATCGACTCGGCAAAGGTCGAGGTCGTGGATAAAGGCGCGCTGGACTGTACAATTCGTTCCCGCCTTGAATGCGCGGCGTACCGGGCGGCGCATTTCCAGGGGGACATTCCGTGGGGGGCGCAGTATGGCAGATAAAAACCGCCTGCGGCGCACCCTTATGTTTGTAAGCGCCCAAACGCCGGGCCTAATGAAAGAAGCCTACATATACGGAGCCGACAGCATCATCTTCGACCTTGAAGATGCCGTGGCGGAAAACCAAAAAGACGCCGCCCGCTTTTCATTGTACCATGCGCTAAAGACAATTGACTTCATGGGAGCCGAGCGTGTTGTAAGAATCAACGCTCTGGACACCCCCCACTGGAAAGAGGACGTCCGTGCCGCTGTAGCGGGCGGGGCCGACACCATCCGTATCCCCAAGTGCGAGACAGCGCGGGATGTCGAAGCGCTGGACGTACACCTTAACAAGGTCGAAGCGGAATTTGGCCGCGAAAATGGCAGTACGCTGGTTATGGCGGCGCTGGAAAGCCCCAAGGGTGTCTTAAACGCCCTGCAAATTTGCGAAGCCAGCGCAAGAATGATCGGAATCGCCATATCCGGCGGCGACTTCCGCAAAACCATGCAGACAAGTTATTCCCCAAGCGGCAACGAAATGTTTGCGGCAAGGGGCAACATATTGCTTGCCGCCCGCGCCTGCGGCAAACAGTGCTACGACACCGTTTTTACAGACCTAAACGACATGGACGGCTTCCGTGCCGAGGCAATTCTTGCCAAAGAAATGGGCTTTGACGGAAAATCCGTTGTCAGCCCCCGGCAAATAAATATCGTGCACGAAGTGTTTGCGCCATCCGCAAAGCAAATAATCGAAGCGGAAAGGGTTGTCAGGGCAATCAGGGAAAACACAGCCAAAGGCATCGGCATATTCAGCCTTGACGGGCAAATGCTGGACATTGCCTTCCTGCCGGGAGCGGAAAGAATCATCGCCCTTGCCAAAGCGTCGGGGATATACGAGGGGGATCTGTAATGAAAAACGCAGTCGGCAGGGATATTCCCGAATCTGTTTTAACCGGAGGCCGTGAAGTTTTTCAGGGCAGCAATTACCGGGACGGCATGGAGTATGCCAAGGCCAGCCCAAAGGCAAAAGCCTACATCAAGCCCGGGGAAAGCAAAATTCTTTCAAGCGTTAAAGAAGCCGTCCAGCGCTGCGGCATACGGGACGGCATGACCGTTTCCTTTCATCACCATTTCCGTGAAGGCGATTATGTCGCCAACATGGTCATGAAGGAAATCGCCGCCCTTGGCATTAAAGACATCACCATTGCCGCATCTTCCGTGGGGCAGGCCCACGACCCCATCGCCAAAATGATCGAGGATGGCATTGTAACCGGGCTTCAAACCAGCGGCATCCGGGGCAAGATGGGCGAAGCCGTGTCGCACGGCAAACTTAAAACGCCGTGCATTCTCCGCTCGCATGGCGGGCGTGTGCGTGCCGTTGAAATGGGCGAAGTGTACATTGACGTGGCCTTTATTGGAGCGCCCACCTCGGACGAATGCGGCAACGCCCGCGGCACAGGCGGCAAGTCCGACTGCGGCGGCCTGTCGTACTCTATGGTGGACTCAAAGTATGCCGGCAAGGTTGTCGTTATCACCGATACGCTTGTGCCCTTCCCCAACTTCCCCCCCAGTATCCAAGCCATTGACGTGGATTACGTGGTTGTTGTCGATGAAATTGGCGACCCCCGCAAAATAGCTACCAGAGCGGCCCGTCTGTCGCAAGACCCGCGGGATTTAATGATGGCGGAAAAGTGCGCCAAAATAATGGCGGCGACCCCGTACTTCAAAGGCGGCTTTTCCTTTCAGGCCGGAGCCGGCGGCCCCAGCCTTGCCGTGAACCGCTACCTCCAGCCGCTCATGGTAGAGCGGGGCGTCAAGATGAAGTGGGCCATTGGCGGCATTTCCGGCCCGATGGTTGGCCTACTGGAAAAGGGCCTGATTGAAAGCATTGTTGACGTGCAGGATTTCGACATTGATGCCGTCAATTCGCTGCGTTCCAACCCCAATCACTACGAGATTTCCGCGTCCCAGTACGCAAACCCCATGAACAAGGGCGCTTTTGTGAATATGCTGGACTTTGTGGTGCTGGCGGCGCTTGAAATAGACATCAAATTCAACGTCAACGTCGTAACCGGCTCTGACGGCGTGCTTATGGGGGCGGCGGGCGGACATTCCGATGCCTCGGCCGGGGCGAAATGCGCCATCATCATAACTCCCCTTGTCCGGGGCAGAATGCCCACCGTCTGCGAAAAGGTGGTAACCGTTTCTACCCCCGGTGAAAGTATCGACGTGCTTATCACCGACTATGGCACGGCGGTAAACCCCCGGCGGCCGGATTTGGTCAAGGAGCTAACCTCGGCTGGCATTAAGCTTACCACTATCGAGGCGCTCAAAGAAAAGGCGTACTCTATGGTTGGCGCGCCCGATGATGTGCAGTTCCACGAAAACATCGTCGCCATTATGGAAGCACGGGACGGGACAATTCTGGATGTTGTAAGGCGCGTTAGGCCTTTTGAGTTTTAATTTTTTGTGGAGGTTATTCCGTTATGTCTGTTGGTGAACGATTTGTTGAAGGGATTGCGTTCTTACACATGACCCTGCCGCACCTTGTAATGCTGCTTATCTCAATGCTGCTTTTCTATCTTGCCATCAAGAAAAAGTATGAGCCGCTTTTGCTTTTGCCCATAGCTTTTGGAATGATGCTTGCGAACCTGCCCATGCCGGAAGCTTTGGGGCTCCCCGGCCTTTCGGCATACGACGAAGGCGGGCTGTTGTTTTTTCTGTATCAGGGAATAGTGATGCTCATTTACCCGCCGCTGATCTTCCTTTGCCTTGGAGCCATGACTGATTTTGGCCCCCTGATTTCCAGACCAAGCAACGCTTTTATAGGAATTGGCGGTCAGCTTGGTATTCTTTCGGCCCTTGCCATCGCCTACTTTGGCAGCCCCCTCCTTGCCTACATTATTCCCGGCTTCGAGGCGTTCAGCATCCGGGAGGCCGCCTCCATTAGCATCATCGGAAGCTCCGATGGGCCAACCGCCATTTTTATCACCGCCACGCTTGCGCAACCCCTGTTGCCCACCATCGCAATCGCCGCCTATTCGTACATGGCGCTGGTTCCCATAATCCAGCCCCCGATAATGCGGCTTCTTACCACACCCAAAGAGCGGGTCATTGTAATGCCGGAGCCCAAAAAAGTTACGCAACGGCAGAAGATTATCTTTCCCATCGTGCTAAGCGTTGTGTGCATACTGCTTGTTCCGGCGGCCGGGGCGCTGATAGGGATGTTCATGCTGGGAAATCTTATACGGGAAAGCGGTGTGGTTGACAGGTACATCAATACACTGCAAAACGCCCTTATCAACATATTGACGATACTTATTGGCCTTTCGATTGGCGCGACAGCCACCGCCGACAGGATTTTAGACCCCAGAACGATTGTGGTTATCTGCCTTGGCCTTTTGGCGTTTGCCCTTGGGACGGTCGGCGGAGTGCTGGCGGCGAAAATTCTTTGCAAGGTTACCGGCGGGAAGGTGAACCCCCTGATAGGAAATGCCGGAGTGTCCGCAATGCCAATGGCAGCCCGTGTTTCGCAAAAGGTGGGACAGGAATATAACCCGCACAACCACCTTATTATGCACGCAATGGGGCCGATTATCGCCAGCACGATAGGTTCCGCTTTGCTGGCGGGGATTTTTATCGCCCTTTGGGGATAGTCCCCCGCCCCCCGCTGCGCGTGAGCATTGCTGTCAAAAGCTCCAGCAGGGGAGGATATACGGTTTAAGAAGCCGCCTAGGGAACCCGCTCCGGAGCCACGGTCTCCTACGCTAAAGAGCCTAGGCAAATGGCTTCTTAAACCGTATATCCTCCCCTGCCGGGCATTTTACTGATGTCTCACGCGCGGCGGGGGCATTGCTGAGGGGAAGAACATCTGCGCCCGGCGGCCTTCCCGGCGGAGCCGGGAAGGTTGTGTGAAGCGGGCGGGGGCTTACTGACGGAGCCGGGAAGGCTGTGCAAAGCAAGCGGGGCCGCCCGTAGAACGGACAGCCCCGCCCCCGGCAATGCTTGTTAGCGGCGAGTCCTTAACCAGCGGCTGGCTCCGCTAGGTAGTTCCTGCCCGGCTTCAGCTCCGATGGGTGCGGAATAGTCGTCCAAATCAAGTCCACTAGTTACGATTTCCAAAGCCCGTTCTACGGTAGCGGCTTGATATCTATGCACTTGCGCATTGTTGCTGTCACTGTCAAAAAGATACACCACGGCGTAGGCTGTTTCGGAAAAAATTTCCTCATCGCCATCAGCGGTTTCTCTACCTCTACCCGCTTCCCCGAAATTGATAACGGCCCTTCCGTACATATCAGGGATCTGAAAGGCCGCCGCGAAAGAGACAGACATACCTCCCTCGCTATAAAAAAATGAACCTGATTGCCATCCACGTCCAGTAGATGACCATCTTGCGCTCGCAACTACCGTTGTTCCATCAGGGCCTGGAGACCACTGGTTAGTAACTTCGTAGGAACGGAACACGTAATTGACGTTGTTCCAACTTAGACTGATGGAAGTTTGGCCTACATAAGCGGAAACTCTGCCCGTTAACCCGCTTATCCCCGCAGCAGTCAGGAGAGGGCCAAAAGGCACATCCTGAAGTTGAGTATCAAAGCTATCGCCATCCATGTTGTCGAATAGATAATTAACAATTTCGTCCGTAAACAGTGGCATAATTTCCCAAAACACCGGCATAAGCAGTTCCAACACTTCATCCATGTCGCCCGCCACAACGGTTCTTCGCCCGCCAGCGCCGGGATCGGTAAAGGCGGGGTTGTCGCTACTTGGTATAGCGGCGGGCGTAAGGTTAACAATGGGCGGAATGGTCGGGCCATCGTCCCCGCCACCGCCATTATTGCCGCTGCATGCCGTCATGGAAAAATTGATTATTGCGGTCAACGCAACAATCCCTAAAAACTTGAATGTTTTTTTCATAAAAAACACCCCTTATGGTGTGACCCCGCCTCGTTTTAGCGGGTAATCACGTGATTACCCGCTCATACAAGCAGGGCATAAATAAAAGCCCGCCACAATCTCTGCTTTGGGCCGTTATTTCGAAGAGAAATCTTCCCTTCTGCGATGCCTGACCGGGGTGTGAGTGGGAAAAATGGCAAATTTTGGGTAAATTTTTTTAAGGAAAGGATCGAGTGAGTCTTATGTGTGTGTGTGTGTGTGTGTTAATGGAAGAAAATGTGCCACTTTAGGCGAATTCGGGCAAAAAACGCCCACATTCGAGAAATAGCTTTGGCTGTTGGCAGTTACACCACGCATCATGAGATAATGGTAGCACAGTAATGCAGGTCGTGTCAACCCTCCTACAGAGGGTTGACGTGAGTTTTTTCCAGAAATGCCCGACGCAGATGTTCTCCCTCCAGCAATGCCCCCGCCGCGCGTGAGCCAGCGCCAGCGGCACAATGCCCGGCAGGGGAGGATATACGGTTTAAGAAGCCATTTGCCCAAATTCTTAGGCGAAGGAGACCGAGGCTCCGTAGCCGTGTTCCTTGGGCGGGCTTCTTAAACCGTATATCCTCCCC
>WQUW01000076.1 GCA_009781915.1 Treponema sp.
GGGGAGGATATACGGTTTAAGAAGCCATTTGCCCAAATTCTTAGGCGAAGGAGACCGTGGCTCCGGAGCCGTGTTCCTTGGGCGGGATTCTTAAACCGTATATCCTCCCCTGCCGGGGCTTTTGGCGGGAATGTTTATGTGCGGCGGGGGAACAAAGACATGGGCGGTACAAGACTCGAACTTGTGACCCCTAGCGTGTCGAGCTAGTGCTCTAACCAACTGAGCTAACCGCCCGGTAACGCGCGCAGCCCCAAGCCGCGCGCGCTGTGCGACAAACGTTAATTTCTTTCCCGGATAACCACGTTTACTTCGATCTTGCCGTCTTTGCCGCCGGGGCCAATTGACATGGGAACAATAAGGGCTTCCACATCAAGGTTATTGGAGACTTCCATGTTTTCTCCGGTAAAGAGCGCCGGCGGGGTAAGATCGAACTTGAACCCCAAGTCGTGGAGCTTAGTAACCGCTTGGGCGGTGATCATATTGGCCAGCTCCGTAATGGTTGCCTTGACCATGTCGTCCATAACCTTCATCTCTTCGCCATTCATCCCGCTGGCTACCGCAAGGGCGGTTTCCTTGGTCATGTCGAAAAGTACCCGGCCTTCCACATCCCCCGCAAGCCCGACCAAAGCGGCGACCCCCATGATCTGCATAGTGGCGGATTTAAGGTACAGATCCCCACGCTTCAGTTCTGTACCAAGTACCTCTTTTAACACATTAAACGAGGCCTCTACGAAGGGGTTGATGTATTCAACTCTCATATCAATACTCCTTACCTTTCACAATCAAATATGCTAAACACTCGTAAACGCTGAAACCGGATCCTTGCCCGCAAACAGCCAAGAACCCCCGGTCATTACTTCATTTTTGCCAAGAATCACAAGCCCACGGGGCTTTAACATCTCCGAAAAGCCCTGAATCATCTTGTCCTGTTCCGGTTCCGGAAGGAAAGACAGAACATCCCGGACAAGGATAATATCCAGCTCCGGCAGGGAATTGTCATGCAGAATATCATGGTATTCAAAAACGATTGAATCCTTGATTTCCTGAGTAAAACCGTACCCGCTGCGGCCCCTGCTTACAAAAGGCCGGCAATAGTCAGGCAACTCCTCAAACTCGAATGACATATTCGGAGCCTGCGACACCGCCATAATATCATTATCGTTGGCCCATATCTTGATGCGGGCGCTGGGATAACGAGACTTCAGTATACACGCAAACGAAAAAGTTTCATAGCCCCTTCCACAGCCTATGTTCCAGACATTAATGGTATTGGAACTATTGTGCTCAGGCAGTATGCCCTTTACCAGTTCAGCGTAATGCTCCTTCCAGAAACGCCCCGTATCGGGAGAGGAGAAATCCGAAAGAAACTCCTCGGCCTCCTGCGTGTTCTTAAGTTGCAGGTCGTCTCCAGTGCGGGTACTGCTCCATTCGGCAAACCGCCGGTGCATCCATTCCTCGTTAAGCCTTGATGGGGAAAACTTTAGCAGGGCGGGCAGGCTTTCTTTGATAAAACCAATCGCCGTATCAGCCACCAGCACCTTTCGCTCGCTTGCGGCGTCCTGATCTGCCGGGGCGGAGGGCGTGAAGTAAGCGCCCGTTCCCGTGCTTTCGGCAACCGAACCGCGGGGCTTTTTCTTGTCCTCTTCGCTTTGGGTAAATATCCGCAGCACGTCCAGAATGATATACAGGCTTCCCTGCTTTTCCACCACCCCGCTGATAAATTTTATGTTTATGTCCCCGAAAATGGGGTGGGGGGGCTGGATATATTCGGAATTGATCCCCAGCACCTTGTCAATGTTGTCAACAATAGTGCCGTACACCTTGTCATCAATGCGGAGTATCAGCATATTTTCAAGGGCGTCCTTGTTTTTTTCAACCGGCATATGGAAGAACATACGAAGGTCGATAACCGGAATAATATCGCCGCGAAGGTTATAGACCCCCCGGACAAAGGAAGCCGCGTTGGGGACATAGGTAAACTTGCTTGCCTTCGCAATTTCCTTGACATTCATGATGTCCACCCCATACCCCTTGCCCGCAAGGGAAAAGGTAACCATCTTAAAGTCAACGGTGTCCACCCGCTCTTTCTGCTCCTGAAGCTCCGCATTTACCTGCGCCAAATCTTTTACAACTGCTGCCATCTTTACATTCCTCGCTTTTCCGGCGTGTTATTGCCTACCATTTGCTCGCTACTTCCCGGGTTCGGCGGTTTTCCATCTCTTTTTTCAGCCCCAATTCCAGAAGCTGGCCTACATCGATAATGAGAGATACAGACCCGTCCCCCAATATCGACGCTCCGGCAATACCCGGAGAATTGGTAAACTGATCCCTTAACGGTTTTATGACAACATCTTCCTCCCCAATAAGGCTGTCAACCATAAAGCCCATCTTTTTCTCGGCATTCCCTACGATAACAATGAAGCAGTAATCCTGCTGTTCCTCGCCCCGGATACCAAAAAGCCGGTTCAGCCTGAGCAGGGAAACAACATCGTTGCGGATGTTGAAAACCTCGTTGTTGTCTATCATGCGGATGTCGGCAGGCTTAATTCTAAGGCTTTCGATAACCGAGGTAATGGGGATCGAGTAAATCTCCGGCCCCACCCGGACAAGAAGGCCCTGAATAATTGCCAGCGTAAGGGGCAGTTTTATGATAAACTTGGTTCCCTTGCCTTTTTCGGAGGTAACCGTTACCGTGCCGTTAAGCTTTTCGATGGATCGGCGCACCACGTCCAAGCCAACGCCCCGGCCTGAGATAGCGGTGATCTGCCGGGCGGTGGAAAATCCCGGCTCAAAGATAAGGTTAAAGGCTTCCACATCGGTCAGTATCTTGTTTGGGTTAAGAATTCCCCGTTCCACCGCCTTGGCCTTG
Organism: Treponema sp.; assembly: GCA_009781915.1. Taxonomy (GTDB): domain Bacteria; phylum Spirochaetota; class Spirochaetia; order Treponematales; family Breznakiellaceae; genus WRKT01. The sequence goes on from WQUW01000076.1 coordinate 2,870, forward strand.
ACCGATTCCACATCAATGCCCTTGCCGTCATCGGCGATTCCGATAACGATCATGTTCCCTTCGTTGGCGGCCTTCAGGATTACGGTTCCTTCTTCGGGCTTGCCTGCGGCGATGCGGGCTTCGACCGATTCGATGCCGTGATCCACCGAATTCCGCACGGAGTGCATTATGGGGTCAAGGAGGTCTTCGATAACCGACTTGTCCAGTTCGGTTTCTTCCCCTTCGATAACCAGATTAATCTTTTTATTAAGGCTTTTGGAAAGATCCCGCACAAGCCGCGGGAACCGGCTGAATATCTGGCTGATGGGAACCATCCTGATCCGCATGACTCCTTCCTGCAGTTCTCCGGTAATCCGGCCCAGATTTTGCGAGGTAGAGCGGAACTTGCCAATAACGTTCTTGAAAGTACCTTCGAACCCGTCAAAAAGGGAAAAAATATCGCCGTATTGCTCGCCAATTTCTTTCCGTATTTCCTTGACAGACTTGCCTTCCTGAATGTTTTCCAGATACGCCGGAAGGCTGTCAAAGAGGTTTTTGATTTTTTCCCGGTATATGCCTTCCAGACTGTGAAGATCCGCCTGAAGCGTCCCAAATTGGGACGTGATCTGGTTAAAGGCGGCCTTGGTAATGACCGTTTCGGAAACCAAGTTCAAAAGATCGTCTATGCGTTTGGAATCTACCCTAAGTATGGAACCGGCTTCTTTGCCGGCTTTTCTGGCATCTTCCGAAGCCGCCGCTTGGGTTACCACAGGGGCCGCCGGAGCGGGAGCCGTGGCGATAGCGGCGGAAACAGGGGCGCTTTTGGCCTCCGGCTCGGGCGCAGAGGACGTGGCGGCGGGGACTGCAGCCGGGGCGGGCTTGGCAGCCGCTTCAGCCTTGGGCTGGGGGGCGACGGCGGGATGGTCGCCCGGCGTTTTGCTTATGCGGGCAATGTCAGCGCCCAGAGAAACGTCCGGAATAAGCACCCGTTTTTTGATCACGTCAACGCTTTCGGAAGAGGCGATGTAATATTCCACCAAGGGAAAGAAATTATCTTCGTAAAGCTGTTCAAACTCAGGCACAGTCCTGAGTACGGTGCTGAACCCTTTGAGTACGGCGTACACTTGTATGCCCCCCACGGTGTTCATCAGGCTGTTTTCGTCGAATTGAACCGCCACTCGCAGAATCGGCAGGTCGCCGTCCACCGCTTCCCGGAGTTCCTGCAGTTCGGCTTCCGTAAGCGAATGCGCCACGGCGCTGGTGTCCGGGGCGGCTTTTGCCGGGGCAGGGGCGGTCTTTGCCTTCGCGGCAGATTTTGCCGCCTGCGGGGAGGAGCTTGCGCCCTTGTTTTTTCCGGGCAGAAGGGCCGTCATTTTACCCGCGATTTCGGAAGTGTCTTCCTGATAAACAGCCCCGTTCATGCGCTGTTCCAGCATTGCTTTTATCACGTCAATGGCGGAAAGGAGAATGTCAACGACATTTTCGCCCATTTCGATTTGATCAGAGCGGATAGCGTCCAGCACATCCTCGACAATGTGGGTGAAGCGGGAGAGTTCCATCATCTCTACTGTCGCTGAACCGCCTTTCAGGGTATGAGCGGCTCGAAAAATTTCGTCAACAGCGTCCTTGTTAGTCCCTTCGTTCTCCAAAACCAGAACGTTTTGCTCCAGCGTATCGACCTGCATCTGGGCTTCGGAAAAGAAGTCCTTAAGGAGTTCTTCGTTATTGGGATCAAGATAATCACTCATTTAATAAATGATATATGATAGCGGCTGTATTTGCAAGACGCTGGCGGCGAAACTTTCAAGTTTCGGCATGGATTCTCTGGGACGGCACGGAAACCAATGTTCAAACTAAATGCTTCGGCAGAAAAACCGTGAACACGCTGCCGTGCCCGCTTTCGCTGGACACTTCGATCCTGCCTTCGTGGGCGTGGACTATGGACGAGGCTATGGCAAGGCCAATTCCGGCCCCCCCGGTAACGCGGCTGCGGGACTTGTCCGTGCGGAAAAACCTTTCAAAAACATGGGCAAGCTCGTCTCGCGGTATCCCGATTCCCGTGTCGGCTACCGAGACAGCGTATTCCGCCTGAGCGCCACAGGCAATCGTAACCGAAATGCCGCCAGAGTCCGTGTACTTGACCGCGTTGGACAGCAGGTTTACGAACACCTGCTTTAGCCTGTCAGAGTCCGCGGAAATGGGGGACTGCGGGCCGGACAGCGAAATGGCAATGCCTTTTTCCATCGCGGCGGGCTTGAATTGTTCTACAATGCCGGAAAGCAGGCCGAGCAGGTCAAAACTGGCGCGGGAAAGGGCGATATTCTTCTGCTCCAGCATCGAAAGCTGCCCCAAATCCTCGACCAGCCGGGAAAGGCGCATGATTTCCTCGTGGCAGCACGCCAGCCGCTCCGTGGTAGGCTCCCACACCCCGTCGATCATCGCCTCCATAGTGCCTTGCAGGGTAGTCAGCGGCGTGCGAAGCTCGTGGGCGACATCGGTGGTAAGCTGCTTTTGCCACTTGTCGCCGTTTTCCAATGCCGACGCCAGGTAATTCAGGGAGCGTGAAAGCTCGCCTATTTCCCGTGTGCGATACCCTTCGGGAATGCGAACCGACCAGTCTCCGCCCGCCATCTTTTTGGCGGCCCCTGTCGCGGCAAGGATGGGCTTGGACAGGGCGTTTGCCAGAAACGCCGCTATAATGACGCTAAGAACGCCGAACACAACCTCTATCCAGATCAAAAACTGGCGAAGCGAATTGACAAACGCGAACTGAATCTCGTTGAAAAAATACGGGGCCTGCATTTGAACCGTTACCCGGCCTATATCCTGAAGGTTATGCGTTACCGGAAACACATGGCTGCGTATCCTGTCATCAAAAAAATCCATGTGCGCCATATCCACCGGGTCGTGCCCTGTCGCCGTCCGCCTCCATCCATGTCCGCGCATGGGCATGTGGCCGCCTTCGCCGCCGTATCCCATCCGCCTTCCCATGCCCCGCATGGGCCGCCCGTGATGCGGATGGTCGTAGCGGACGCACCACAGAACAGCCCCGCTAGCGTCCTCTACCGTTATGAACAGGCCCTGCCGGGCGTGGTTCGCGGCGATAAGGCGCAGGGCGGCGATGTCGAATGTTCCGGTTTCCGGCGAATACTGCTCGGCGATAAGCGCCGCCGCCTGCCAACTCTGATCGTCAGCGCTGTCCCTGATAAAATCCTGAAACAGCCCCGCCGCGAAGCGGTTTATGACGGAGCCCATTAACAGGATGAACACGCATATAAAAAACGAATAGGTCAAGACCATGCGGCCCCGAAGGCTTATCGTCATTGCCTGTCTCCGTAGCGGTATCCAAAGCCGTGCATCGTAACAACATAGCGGGGGGATTTCAGGTCGTCCTCTATCTTGTGCCTAAGGTTCTTGATGTGCGTGTCTATTGTCCTGTCAAAGCCATCGTAGTCGTCCGGCTTAATGGCGTAGATAATCTCGTCCCTTGTGAATATCTTGTGCGGCGTGGACATAAGCAGGGCCAGTATCCGGTATTCGCTGGGGGTTAGCCGGACAACCTTTCCGTCCTTGCTGACCCTGCGGTTTTTTTCGTCCAGATGAAGCCCTCGCAGGCTGGTATCCACGGGCGGGCCGCCGACTCTGCTTCTGCGAAGGGCGGCGCTAACCCGCGCCATTAACTGGCGGGGGCTAAAAGGCTTGGTAACATAGTCGTCAGCGCCCAGCCGCAGTCCGCCAATCACGCTTTCCTCGTCGGTTTTCGCCGTCATCATGATGATAGGCATTTCAGACTGCTCCCGCACCGCGCGGCATATTTCTTCCCCCGTCATGTCCGGAAGCATCAAGTCCAGTATCAGCATGGACACAGGATAATCCCGCATAACGGACATCGCCTGAGCGCCCGTCTGCGCCGTAAACGCCGTGTAGCCGTCCCGCTGAAGGTAGGTCTTTACGATTTCAAGAATCTTGGCCTCGTCGTCCACGACAAGAACGGTTGTTCCTTCCATCCCGCTAGCCGCCCCCGGCAAAGCCTAGTGGCCGCCCTGAAACAGCACCGCACACAGAGCGAAAATGCCTTTCGACACGTTTTTGTTGGTTTTCATGTACATAAAACCAGTATAACGCAAAATGGGTACAGTAAGAAGGGTGGCTACGAGGACTATAGGCTCTCGGCGTGGTTTTCATTTAGATTGAGTTTGTTTCGGGGGGCCTTTTCATGCGGTAAGCAAAATTTGCGTCTTGCCATCTGGCTTTGCCTGTGGTACATTTACTGTACCTGAAGTGAGGAGGAGTAAGTGGCAAGGACACCAAACGATCTTTCTCGGAAAAGAAAGGGACATCGTGGCATAGAGCGCCAGCTCAAAATACTTGCTGAGGCAATACATCTCGGTGGACGTTTAGGGCAGTTTTATCCTGAAAAGTTGAGGGGTATGCTTTTAAAACAGGAAGGGAATTTAGCAGCCTACCAAGGCATAGAACAGAGCCTGCGCCGCGATTACGAAAACGACAGGCAATTTCCGATGGAGACCGTCATGCTTCAGTCGCATAACTTGAAGCATGGCACGAATATAGACAAGGCAATAGTCCATGTCGGGCCCTATGCCGATGAACTGGCCCGCTCGGCTCATTCTGCGGCGCTGACAATAGGGGCGCATATTTTTTTCCGCAATGGAGCGTACAAGCCGGAAACAGAGGAAGGCAGAAAAACCAAGGCCCACGAGCTGGCGCACGTAGCGCAGTACGAGGAAGGGCGGACGGGCCACAACGCCGACCGCGAGACGCTTGAAAGAGAAGCCGATCTTGCCGAGGGCATGGAAGAATATGACGATGACCCGATTGTTGTCTTAAACGTGAATGGGAATAGGTACAGGTTTTCAAAATCGAAAGAGAAGTATTACGCCCACAAGCTGACTGAAAAGATAGAAGAATGGGTGAGCGAGCAAAGCATAATCCGTGACGAGAAAGAATATTTAAAGCTGTTGGTTTCGTACCAGAGGTGGCGGGGGGAAAGGACATGATTAACCTGCTGTTAAAGTATAAAAAACTGACGGGAAGGAGGATACTATAACGATGTCTACATTAAACAAGGCCGATGCCCGTGGCTTAATAGAAGGGACGTTTAACGAGTTTACCCGTTTTTTAGAGCGGAACGCAGGCTTGCTAAGGGATCGCCGTACGCCTTTTACGCTTACTTCTCTGCTTTGGGATTTGGGGGATTGGAAAGATACCGGGAGAGCCGACATTAGAGATTACCTGTTCAGGGATTTGAGCGCGGATGGCTACAACTATCTGTTGCGGCAATGCTCTGAGCTGGCGGATATATACCAGCTTTCCACACGGGACAGGCTGAGGGGGGCGAGTGTAGAGAATGCGGTAGAGGAAAGAAGACAAGGGAGATTAGCTGCTGCAAGGAATAACCGGAGGAGAAGAAGGGCAGGGAATGAGCTTGACGCAATAACAGGCGCCGCAAGGCGTGCGCCGGGAAACAGTGAAATAAACGCACAACAGCCTACGCAAGAAGAACCCTTGGAACAGTTTGTTACCATTGTTAGAAGCCTTGTTGGTGTTCCGTATCATATGAGATATGAGGCAACACGGGAAGGCATAGACTGCTCTGGGATTATATTTTATGCGCTATGGGACATGGGTTATAATGTTACAAGAAGATCTGCTGCTGAAATGGAAAGCGGTATGGAAAGCTGGATAACAATAATACGCGGTGACACTATTCCTGAAGGTACACCGGGATTACTTAATTTTTATGATTGGGGAAGACCTGATGGTAGAATCCGTCATGTAAATGTAGGTGTAGGGCAGCGTGGGAATGAACCAAAAAGGCAAATTATTGACGCAACTGAAGGAGACTGGATGGTAACATCCAGATCACTTCCCAGACATGGGCAGGTAATTCAGCCTGGAATCGGTCAGGTAAACCAAACTTTTGAGCCATTTTCAAGCAATAGCAGACCTGTTAGTCAAGGAAGAATTAATTTTGATGTACTTGAAAGAGATTTTAGGCCTGCCCGATAAGTGGATATTTAAAAGACTAAAAAACTGATAGATGGATGGAGGGTATTGTGTTTAATCTAAGAAATACGAAAAGAAAAGTTTTGGTATGTACAATACTGTTTGCTTTTGTATTGGTAAATACTGCAACAGCCAAGGCAGAAGAGATGTTTGTGCAGATTAATATAAGCTGGCATAGTCAATATGATAAAATAATATCTAGGCTGGGTGAAATTTGGCTGGGGTATATTCCTGTTAGTGGTAAGACAATTATTACATCTGGAGGAAACGAACGTTTTATAATAAAGAGGATAAATTATTATTACAAGAAAGACGGCGATTTAATTTTTATGGGGCATGTAGATGTGACAGGTGTGCATGATAGAAATGGAAATATCCTTAGAGCTATTCCAGATACTAGACATGGAGACGCTAGAATACTAGGAATATCTTCAATTGAGGTAGAAAAAAGAAGTCTTTCGATTAGCTTTATATTTTTTCCAGCTACTTCAAACTCTTATTGGGAAAGCGATATTTGGGTTGATCTTGACATTGATATAGAAAGTGCTTCGATAAGACTTTTTGATAGGTCAGGATTTGTCCCATGAATACCGAATTTGTATACAAGCCAATCAACAATTAGGAAGGTAATTGGATGGTAAGATATCGGAGCGGCCGGGAGGAACAGGTAGTTCCTCCCGGCGAGCGCAAGAAGGGAGAACCCCATTGGACGCATTAAAATTCGGCATTGCTTTTTATCGTGGCGCACGACCAACAATTGAAGCTGTTCAAGGAGCACTGGAGAACGATGTGCCGTTCTATGGCGTTAGAAATATTTTTGAAAACGGAACCGAGCACCAAAGGAACATACTCAATTATATCAGAACCGTGTTTGAAGCAGGAGGTTTTGAATGGTAAAAAAAGTATTACAAAAAAGCATTTTGTTAATTGGCTTACTAGTAATGAGCGGGTGTTACGCTCGTGATATATTGCATGTTTCAATAAGAAACTTTACAGATTCAGTTTTTTATTTAACGATAGTTGTTGATGATTATGTCGCAATAGAAAACCATAGAATAAACGCATTATCTTTAGTCGATCATGTTAATGTTACTCCCATCGTTGGTTCGCACAGACCTATTTATTTTATTTTTCAATTCAGAAAAGAAGGAGAAACAAAATCTTTTTTGGAAGATACGCTTTACTTCCCTAACGGAGGAATCAGAACTTTTTCTGCGGGGGGAGGATTTTTAACAACAATTGATTTTCATATTGAAGATGGTGAAATAAAAGTGGTGTATAACGAACATTGGATTTAGGATTTACTTATGAAAATTGGCGTGTACGGTAAACTGTCAATACTGATTGCACTAATGCTGTTGGTAACTTTATCTGGTTGCTATAGGAGAATTAGTCCTGTTGTAAGAAACATACATTCTTCCGTAGAGAACGGCGACACAATTTTTTTGGGTGATTTTACTAGATTTGAGTGGGATAATGTTATTATCGCTAATCCTGGTACTTCAAATAGAGATATTTTGCTGTTTTTAGGAGATAGAGGAAGGGCCAATATGGATTTTGATATACAAGTAGTTGTAATTTTTAGGAAAGGAGATCGTGTTGTTCACTTTTATAGATATATATGGCGATCTGACAGGCGTCATCCTGTTGAATTTAGTATAGGTACAAATACATACCAAGTTTTTTCAATTGAAAATGCCTTCTTCCATGTAAGAATAGGTGAAGGAAGACGTGGAAGAAGGCACGTAACCCTTACGCCTGTAGATTTAGGCATTATGGAAATGGTTGAAGCGGGGGATTTTCCTGAGCGCCCGTCTGTGCCGTAAACGCCGTGTAGATCCCCCGGCAAAGCCTAGTGGCCGCCCTGAAACAGCACCACTGTGGCGGGGCCGTCTTGCAAGAGCCGGGCGACAATGTCCTGAATGTCCGCGGGGGTAACGGCGTTGATGTATTCGGGCCGCCTTTGCAGGCGGGACAGGGGCATATCCATCAGCGCCGCCGAATTAGCGTAGCTTCCGGCAATGGAAGCGTTGCTTTGCATAAAAACCTCCCAGCTTAGAAGCTCGGCTTGCACGGCGTTGTCAAAGGTTTCCTGAATAACGCCGGACGCGGTTTCGCGCAACAGGGCAAGGACGGCATCGGAAAGCTCCTGCACCCGGTGGGGAGAGCAGGCAAAGCCTACCTGCATCGACAGTTCGCCGCGCGGCGTTGACGATATTGACACGCTGCCGCCAATCCAGTAGACCCCGCCCCGGTTTTCCCGTATTTCATCGTTCAGCCTGATGTTAAGGTAGCCCCGCAGTACCCATGTCGCCATGTTCAACTGCTCGCTAAAGGCGGCGGGGGCAAACCACGACATACGAACCGTGCTTTGCTCCTCCATGCCGGCGTAGACGTGTTCCTGTACCCTGCCGGGGCGTGTAACGTTAAGGTCTGTCCACGTGTTCCACCGCTCTGCCCCCATAGGGATCGAGGCAAGGTAGGTTTCGACATAACCCCTCATCATATCCTGCGTCAGGTTCCCGACAAAGACAAAGGTAAAATCGGCGGGGTTAAGGCCCTTTCGCAAGAAAGCCAGCGCCGTGTCGATGTCCGCCCGGTACAGGCTGGCTAGTTCCAGCGGCCTAAAGCGGGGATGGTCGCTGGTGGCTACCCGGTTAATGGCGTCAGAGAAGACGGTCTGGGGGTCTTCGCCGCGCAGGGCCAGGGATGTTCTGTGCCAGTCCATCATGGCGTCCACCGCTTCGGCATCAATTCTGGGGTCGGTAAAACTCAAGTGGATCATCTCGAAAAGCGTCCGTAAATCGCCTGTGGTAGAGGAGCCCTGAAAGCCCCGTGTGTACGCACCTGTGGAATACGAAAGGGATACCTGCCGCGCGGCGAGCATCCGGGACAAGTCGGGGCGAGTCCAAGGGCCAAGACCGGAGACCTGCGTCATTTGGACGGCAAGGGCCGCCGATACGCTGTCCTCGTAAGGCACGGAAGATGTTCCCCCCCGCGCCATCGCGTTCAGGATAATTTCGTCATTCCTGTTTTCTGTCGATTGAAGGATAACCCGCGCGCCGTTGCCAAGTTCCCACAGCACGGCCCCGGTTTCCCCGTCAACGGATTCCCGCGCCACGATGCCCCGCTGGGGGGGTAGCGGAAGGAGCCTGTCCGCCACTTCCCGCGCCGCCGGGCGCTCCACGTTCATCCTTGCGCGGTACGCCACGAGTTGCCTGATATGCGAGTCCGCAGGCAGAGTTTCCCGCTCAGACTCCGGGGCGAACACAAAGACCTGTATGTCGTCCGAGGCGAAATATTCCCTGACGGCGGCGTGTATCTCCCGCGCCCCGATACCGGGGAGCAGTTGGCGGGCGGCGTAGAGCTGCCAGCGGAAATCGGACAGTCCCCCGCCTTCAAGGTAGTAGCGGATAAGTAGGTTGGCGAACATTCCGGAGTTTTGGCGGTCTCGTTCCTGATCCAGCCGCTGGAGCTGTGAAATCAGGGTTTCCCCCGCAAGCGCTATTTCCGATTCGTGAAAGCCGTAGCGCCGGATCGATTCCTTTGCCCGCAGAAGTTCCTCTAGCGTTTCCCCGGTGCGTCCGGATTTGGCGGTGGCCGACATGACGTAAAAGCGCGAGGCGGCTCCCTGGCGGCTTGTGGAAGCGGAGGCGCTGACAAAGGGGGCCTGCGGGTCAAGGGCGGCGTCCCCAAAGCGGAAACTCATCATGTTCTGGATAAGGTAGTCGATAATGCCCTGCCGGAACGCGGCAAGGTCGCCCCGCCGTGGTTCCTGCGCCCGCTTAAAGTACAACAGCACGTGGGAACTGGTCAGTTCCGGGTCGGTAAGGGAGAGCGTTTCAAGGTTTCCCCTGCGGGGCGGGGGCAGGTCGAACACGGGCCGGGGGGTGGGCGCGGCGGGCGCTTGTATCAGGAAATGCCCGGCAAGCGATGCTTCCAGCGCGGCCCCGTCAAAATCGCCCACGAAGATCAGGGCCATGTTGTCCGCCCGATACCATGCCTTGTGGAATCCTTCCAGATGCTCCACGCTCGCTGTCTGGATAATTTCGAGCTGGCCTATGGGCATCCGCTCGGCAAAGCGGGAGTCCCGGAACAGCACGGGCAGCCAGCCCCGCCTAATTCTGTCCCACGCCCCAAGCCTTCCGTGGTATTCTTCTATAATAACAAGGCGTTCCAGTTCCACGGCATCGGGGTCAAAGGTTATGGCCCGTGACCAGTCGTCAATAATGGCCAGGGCGGTGTCCGGAATAATCCGTGTCCCGTCTGTGGCGGTTTCCACGGGGACTTCTATCATGTACACGGTTCTGTCGAAGGAAACAAAGGCGTTTATGTCCGGGCCAAAGCGCATTCCCAGCGAGCGCAGGTAGTCGATCAGGGCGGTTTCCGGGAACCGGTCCGTGCCTCTGAAGGCCATGTGTTCGACAAAGTGGGCAAGGCCCTGTTCGTGGTCTTCTTCGTGCAGGGAGCCGGCGTTTACCGCCAGCCGTATAAAGGCCCGGTTTTCGGGCATGGAGTTTTCCAGTATGAAGTACCGCAGTCCGCTAGGCAGGGTTCCCGTCCGGACATCTGCCATGAAGGGAACGGGGTCTGACGGATGTCCAAGACCGCCCCACGCGGCAGACCCGGCGCGCGGCGTCCCGGCGCAGGCGGCAAGCAGGGCCACGAAAAGAGCGGACGCCAACAGCCCGGCGCGCAGGGCAAGAATGCCTTTCGACACGTTTTTGTTTGTTTTCATATACATAAAACCAGTATAACGTAAAATGGGTACAGTAACTGCCCCCCGCCGCGCGTGATGTGAACATTCCCGCATAAAGCTCCGGCAGGGGAGGAGAGTCAGGTTTAAGAATCCTGCATGGGGAACCCGCTACGGAGCCACGGTCTCCTACGCGGAGACACCATGCAAATGGCTTCTTAAACCTGACTCTCCTCCCCTGCCGGGCATTGTACTGATGCTCACGCGCGGCGGGGGCGTTGCGAGGGGGCCTTCCCTGGGGAACCGGGAAGGCTGTAGGAAGAGCCTTAGCCTCCGGCCTTCCCCAGCCCGCAGGCCGGGGAAGGCTGTGCGAGGCGGGCGGGGGGCTACGGCTGGTGTGTCCAAACGCCGCCAGCGAAGGTGTACGTGCCAGCCTGCCGCCAACCGCCACCCTGGGTTTGGTGGTTGTACAGCGTCAGGAACGCAGCGCCGTGTGTGCCCATAGTGGGGCTCCATTGAGCCGACTGAGTAATATTCACGCCGCTTCCGATGGTAATACTGGTCAGGGCGTTGTTCAGAAATGCCTGATTGCCTATGCTGGTAACGCTGTCGTGGAATGATGACGGCGGCCCATAGTTAAGTCTTTACAGAATAAAGACTTACAAACCTTGGGTCAGTTACCTGGATCAGTACATCACCAATCACCCCTAAATATATCCGCCCTGTCACTTGAGCCGGAGAACC
>WQUW01000077.1 GCA_009781915.1 Treponema sp.
TACCTCCATTGGCCCTGATGCATTTGCGAACAACCAACTGACCAGTGTTGTCATCCCCGACAGCGTTACCAGCATCGGCTGGGCGGCATTTGCGAACAACCAACTAACCAGCGTTACCATTCCCAACAGCGTTAGAACCATTCATTCCCAATCATTTGCGAACAACCAACTGACCAGTGTTGTCATCCCCGACAGCGTTACCAGCATCGACTGGGCGGCATTTGCGAGCAACCGACTGACCAGCGTTACCATTCCCAACAGCGTTAGAACCATTCATTCCCAATCATTTGAGAACAACCAACTGACCAGCATTACCATCCCCGACAGCGTTACCAGCATCGGCACTTTGGCATTTGCGAACAACCAACTGACCAGCGTTACCATACCTAACATTGTTACCAGCATCGGTAACAATGCGTTTAACAACAACCCGCTTACCAGCGTAACCGTAGGCATGGCTAACATCCCGAATAGCCTGTTTTCCGGCAGCGGACTAACCAGCGTAACACTTCTGGACAGTGTTACCAGCATTGGTCAATGGGCATTTGCGAACAACCAACTGACCAGTGTTACCATTGGCAACAGCGTTACCAGCATTGGTGATCATGCGTTTGCTGGCAATTGGCAAGGCACTAACCGGCTAACCAGTGTTGTCATACCAAACAGCGTTACCATCATCGGTGAACGTGCATTTGCGAACAACCAACTGACCAGCGTTGTTATCCCCAACAGTGTTATCAGCATCGGCATCGACGCATTTTCGAACAACCACCTTACCAACATTACCATCGGAAGCGGACTAAATATTACCGGCAGTGCCACTATGGGCACACACGGATGGCAATTCCTGAATCTGTATAACGGCAATGGCAGGCTGGCTGGCACGTACACGTGGTCTCCGACCCCCGCTCCGCAGGGCACTTGGACACGCCAGCCGTAAGCCCCCGCCTGCTTCGCACAGCCTTCCCGGCTCCACCGGGAAGGCCGGGGGCTGCTGTTCTCCCCCCAGCAATGCCCCCGCCGTGCGTGAGCATCAGTATAATGCCCGGCAGGGGTGGATATACTGTTTAAGAAGCCATTTGCATGGCATCTCCGCGTAGGAGACCGTGGCTCCGCAGCGGGTTCCCCATGCGGGATTCTTAAACAGTATATCCTCCCCTGCCGGGGCTTTTGGCAGGAATGCTCACGCACGGCGGGGGCTCCCTTGACTGTTTGCCAACGCCATGAGAAAATGGCGACGTATACATTTGCGGGCGGCGCCCTTTCTTTTCGGAGGTCTATATTATGAAGAAAAATGCGGTACGAGTATTAACGGCGATTTTCGCGGTTTCCCTGGCCCTCGCGGCGTGCGGAGGGGGGCAGGCCCGTGATACCAACAGGCTCATCGTCATCGCCCCGGGCGGGGAAGCGCCTTCGCTTGACCCGGTTCTGGCAAACCATCCCGCCTCTTCCCAGGTTATGCGGCAGATTTACAACACGCTGTTTAATCAGGATTCGGCGACGCTGGCGATCCTGCCGGGCCTTGCCGAGCGCTACCAGTTCGAGGACGACGCCAACGGGCAGCCCACACGGCTCAGGCTTTTCCTTAGGCAGGGCGTCAGGTTCCACAACGGCGACTACCTTACGGCGGGCGATGTCAGGTTCAGCCTTGAAAGGGCCGCCGCCAGCCCCGTTATCGGTTTTATTTCCCGGCAGATTCAGAGCGTAGAGGTTATCGGTGATTACGAGGTTCTGGTTACCCTTGTAGCGCCGTTTATGCCCATCCTTAACAATCTGGCTCACACGGCGATGTCCATCGTAAGCGAGCGGGCGGTAATTGAAGGCGGCGCTGATTTCGCCAGAAACCCCGTTGGAACCGGCCCCATGAAGTTCGTAAACTGGATTGCCGGCGACCGCATAGAGCTTACCCGCTGGGACGGCTATTTCGGGCCGGCTCCGAGGATCAGGGACATCACCATCCGCCACATTAGCGATCCGGCCACCGCCCTTCTGGAACTGGAAACCGGGGGCGCGGACATTCTTCTTACGGTAACTCCCCATGACATAGGGCGTGTTCAGGCAGACCCCAACCTGCGCCTGATCCGCACGATGGGGCTTGGGATGAACTTTATCGGCCTGAATAATTCAAGGCCGCCGCTTGACAATGTTCTGGTGCGGCAGGCGATTGCCCACGCCGTTGACAAGGACGCGCTGGTACGGAGCGTCTTTCAGGGGGTTGGCAGGCCGGGCAGCGCGCCGGTTCCGTCCACAGTGTGGGCGTCGGCGGCGGGCCAGCTCCAGCCGCACGAGTTTAACCCCGATAGGGCGCGGGAACTCTTGGCGCAGGCCGGGTTCCCAAACGGGTTTGCCACGACTATCACTGCCGCTAACGCCGCAAGTCCGCGGGATACCGCCGAGCTGTTGCGGAATATGCTTGCTCAGGTCGGCATTGACGCTGAAATACGCATACTGGAAGCCGCCGCATGGGGCACGTTCTCGGCTGACGGGCTGCAGGATATTGGCATCCATTCATGGTCTACGGTAACGGGCGACCCGGACTACGCCCTTGAGATTCTCCACTCCCGCTCTCACGGGGCGGCGGGGAACAGGGTCTTTTACAGCAATGCCGAGGTTGACCGCCTGCTTGACGCCGCCAGAATGGAAACGGATCGCGGGCGGCGCGAGCAGTTGTACCTTGAAGCCCAGCGGATCATCCATTCCGAAGCGCCGTGGATATACACGCATGAAATCGAGATTGTCGCCGCCACTCGCAGCGATGTTCGTGGCTTTGTCGCCAGTTCGACCGTGCATCATCCGCTGTGGACAGTGTATTTTGAATAAGCGCTAAGGGGCTGGCCAAAGCCTTGCGAAGCTGGCCGGCTCCCGTTTTTTCCTCCAAGGGAGTCTATGCACACGTTTATTCTGCGCCGGCTTTTAATGATGGTTCCTGTTCTTTTCGGCGTAATGTTTGTCATATTCACGCTTGTGTATATCACGCCCGACGATCCTGCCATGATAATCCTTGGCGGCGACAGGGCGCAGCCGGAAGCGGTGGCGGCCCTCCGCGCGGAAATGGGGCTTGACGATCCCTTCCTTGTTCAGTTTACCCGCTATGTCGCAAGGGTGCTGCGCCTTGATCTTGGCACATCGTTTTCTACACGCAGGCCTGTGTTCGACGAGCTTGCCGACAGGTTCCCAAACACCGCGACGCTTGCCGGATTGGGGGTTTTGCTCGCAATCGTTGCCGGCATACCGCTTGGCATTCTCTGTTCTACAAAGCATCACTCCATCTTTGACAACATAGCCTCGATGCTTGGCGTGGTGGCGCTGTCCATTCCCAACTTCTGGCTGGGGCTGTTGTTGATCCTGTTTTTCTCCTTCAACCTGCGGATGCTGCCTGTTTCGGGGATCGGCACTCCCGCGCACTGGATTATGCCTACGCTGACAGTGGGGCTTTCAGCCGCCGGGGAATTCATGCGCTTTAGCCGCTCGTCCATGCTGGAAGTGATACGGCAGGATTACATACGAACCGCCAGAGCCAAGGGGCAGAAGGAGTCCGTGGTAATTTTCCGCCACGCGCTGAAAAACGCTATGATTCCGGTTATTACGATTGTCGGCCTGTCGTTTGGCGCGCTGTTAGGCGGAGCGGTACTCACGGAAACAGTGTTCGCCATACCCGGCGTGGGCAGCTTTATGGTTCACTCGATTATGACAAGGGATTTTCCCATCATACAGGGCGGGGTACTGATGATCGCGGTGGCGTTCAGTTTTGTAAACCTTCTTGTGGACATTCTTTACGCTCTGGTCGATCCCCGGATCAGATCGCAGTACAAGTAGGCGGCGGGCATTATGGGAATGGCAGGCGGGGGAAAATACGGCGGCGGGCAAAGCCCTTTGATGGATGTCGCGCGGCGTTTCAGCAAAAACAGAACGGCGATGATAGGGCTGGGAATTGTTGTGCTGTTAGTGTTTACGGCAATTTTTGCCGGCGTAATCGCGCCGGAAGGAATTGACGATCAAGATTTAAGCAGAACGTTTCAGCCGCCCGGCAGGGCGAACATCATGGGCACGGACAATTTTGGCCGGGACATATTTTCCCGGATTGTGTACGGGGCAAGGACATCGCTCCAAGTGGGCTTTACCGCCGTAGCCGTGTCGCTTTTTTCCGGCCTTGTCATGGGTTCAATCGCCGGGTTTTTTGGCGGCAAGACCGACAACATTCTTATGCGGGCGATTGACATTTTAATGTCGATACCCAGCGTAATGCTTGCCATTGCCATAATATCGGTGTTGGGAACGGGGCTTACCAATCTGATGATCTCGGTGGGCCTTGCGGCAATACCCGGATACACACGGATCACCCGCGCGGCGGTGCTTTCGATCCGTGAGTGGGAGTTTGTCGAGGCGGCCCGTGCCATTGGCGCAAGCGACGTTAGGATAATTACCCGGCACATTCTGCCGAACTGCATGGCCCCGATTATCGTGCAGGCGACAATCGGGCTTTCAATCGCAATATTAAGCGCGGCAGGTTTAAGCTTTATCGGCCTTGGCGTTCAGCCGCCAACCCCGGAGTGGGGCTTTATGCTGTCCGACGGACGCCGCTTTCTTCGGGATTATCCGCACATGGTTATGTTTCCGGGGCTTGCCATTGTGATTGTTGTAGTGGCAATCAATATGGTGGGCGACGGGCTTCGGGACGCGCTGGATCCAAAACTCAAGAAATAAGGATGTACCTATGGAAAACAACACCCTGACAGGCGAAAAGATGGGCGAAAAATTGATTGAAGTAAGGAACCTGAAAAAATACTTCAAGACCCCCAAGGATATGCTTGCCGCTGTTGACGGCATAAGTTTTTCCATAAACAGGGGCCAGACGCTTGGGCTTGTCGGTGAGTCCGGCTGCGGCAAGTCCACGACCGGGCGTGTGGTGCTGCGCCTGTTAGAAGCGACCGGAGGGGAGGTGCTGTTTAACGGCGAAAATATTTTGACGTACAGCAGGGCAAAACTGAAAAAGATGCGGGAACATATGCAAATTGTCTTTCAGGACCCCTTCGCGTCCCTAAACCCCCGCAAGAGTGTTTTCCAGACCATCGCCGAGCCGCTGGTAATTAACAAGAAGACCTCCAGCAAGGCGGAGCTTTACCGGGCGGTACACTCGCTAATGGAAACGGTGGGGCTTGCCGGGCGTCTTGAAAACGCATACCCCCACGAGCTGGACGGCGGCAGGCGGCAGCGTATCGGCATTGCCCGCGCTCTGGCGCTACGGCCCCAGTTTATCGTGCAGGACGAGCCAGTGTCGGCGCTGGATGTTTCCATACAGGCGCAAATATTGAATCTTATGAACGACCTACAGAAAGAGTTTGGGCTTACCTTCCTTTTTATTTCGCATAACCTTAGTGTTGTTAAGCACGTTAGCGACAATATCGCCGTCATGTATCTTGGCAAGATTGTGGAGATGTCGGATTACAAATCCCTTTTTGCTTCTCCGCTTCATCCGTATACAAAGGCTCTGTTGTCAGCCATACCTGTGCCGGATGTTGACGAATGCCGCCAGCGCATCATTCTGGAAGGAGATGTGCCAAGCCCCATTTCGCCGCCGCCGGGATGCCGTTTTTTCAGCCGCTGTTTTGTCCGCATGGATATGTGTAAGGATACTACGCCAGAACTTACAGACACTGGCTCAGGCAGGCTTTGCGCTTGCCATCTTGTAACAGGGCGCTAGCGTATGCCGGATCTTGTAGGCCGCCTTGCCAAGACTGCCGCCATGGCGCTACAATTTATTCTGGTAACGTCTGTAGCGGCAGCCGGATATGGCTTTATAACGCGCGGGAGCTTTACCCCCGCGTACATTTTCCCCGCTAATTTTGTGGTGGGGGTGGTTATTATAAGCGTTTCCCTTGTTATGATGATTCTTCCGGCGGCAATCAAGTTCGACAAACTGACAGACCACACAACATTTACCGAGCGGTACTATGTGGGGCGGCACATGGAAAAACAGAAAAAAGCGTTCGGCTTTCTTTTTCTGGGCCTTTCGATTGTTCTTATCACCGGCCTTGTACAGATGGCGCTGGCGGTTCTGCTGCGCGATGGAGCTGAGTTATGACTAACACAACGTTACACACAAGAGTTTTCAAAATCGAAGGCATGAGCTGCGCTTCCTGCGCGAGCGCCGTAGAAAAGGCCGCAGGAAAGCTGGAAGGCGTAACCGGGGCAAGCGTGAATTTCGCGGCGGAAAAACTCCACGTAACGTACAATCCGGGAATAACCTCTATTGTAGAAGTGCTGAAGGCCGTCCAGAAAGCCGGGTACAAGGCTTTGGAGGAAGAAACCGCGGACGAAGAAAGCGTCAGGAAAGAGCGGGAAACAAAGGAGATATGGCGCAGGTTTGCGCTGTCCGCCGCTTTCACCGCGCCCGTGTTTGTCATTTCCATGCTGCCCATGATTTTGAAATATATGTTTGGCATTGACGGCCCCCACGATTTTAAGATGTCAAACGCCGCGGCAAACTCCATTGTACAGTTGCTGCTTATAACACCCGTGGTTTTTATCAACCGGAAAACCTACTGGCGGGGCTTTGCGGCAATCGTAAAGCGCAGCCCCAACATGGATTCGCTTATCGCCAAAGGCACGGCGGCGGCTTACGTGTACAGCCTGTATCTGTCGTGGCGCAACATATTTTCAGGCGGAATGTACGAGCCGTATTACGAGATTACCGGGGTTATCCTGACGTTGATTGCGTTAGGCAAATTTTTCGAAGTCAAAACAAAGGGCAAAACAGGCGAAGCCATTAAGAAGCTGATGGGACTTGCGCCCAAAACGGCAACCGTTATCCGGGGCGGCGCGGAACGGGAAGTTTATATTGATGAAGTAGCCGTGGGCGACATCATCGTTGTGCGCCCCGGAGAGAAAATGCCGGTGGACGGCGTTGTTCTTGAAGGGGAAACCACTGTTGACGAATCCATGCTGACAGGCGAAAGTATGCCCGTAAGCAAAACCGCAGGAGACAGCATTGTTGGCGCAAGCATTAACAACAACGGCGCTGTCACATACCGCGCTACAAAAGTCGGCAAGGATACGGCGCTTGCACAGATTATACAACTTGTTCAGGACGCGCAAGGTTCAAGGCCCCCGATTGCGGCGCTCGCGGACAGCATCTGCGAAAAATTCGTGCCGGCAATTATCGTTACCGCCGTACTTTCCGGTCTTACATGGTTTTTCTTTGGCAGTTCAATCGTGGCGGATTTCTACACGCCCGATGCCTTCTGGTTTGCGATGCGGATATTCATTACGATTCTCGTTATCGCCTGCCCTTGCGCCTTGGGGCTGGCAACGCCCACATCCGTCATGGCAGGCACAGGCAAGGGCGCTGAAAACGGCATTCTGATAAAGGGCGGCGAATACCTTGAAACAGCCTGCAAGGTAAAAACTGTTGTGCTGGACAAGACCGGCACGGTTACGGAAGGCAAGCCCCACGTAACGGACATTGTGGCAAGGGGCAGTTTTGCCGCCGGGGAACTGCTGCAACTGGCGGCAAGCGCCGAGAAAAAATCCTCTCATCCCCTTGGGCAAGCTATCGTAAACGAAGGCATCGCCAAAAACATTGCCTTCGCCGAGCCTGAGCGCTTTAACTCGATTACAGGTCAGGGGATTTTCGCAAGGGTTAGCGGGAAAGACACGCTGATTGGCAACGAGCGGCTCATGAGCGAGAACAACATTGACACGGCATTGTACGCCGCAGGCTGCGAAACCCTTGCGGGCGAGGGCAAGACCCCCATGTATGTTGCGGTAAACGGCAAACTGGAAGGCGTTATTGCCGTGGCGGACATCATTAAGCCCACAAGCCGGGAAGCCGTCATGCGGCTGGAAAAGATGGGCATTAACGTGGTAATGATTACCGGCGACAACACGCGCACCGCCCTAGCCGTGGCGAAACAGGCCGGCATCACCCACGTACTTGCCGGGGTACTGCCACAGGACAAGGCGGAAAACGTCAAGAATTTCCAGCGAAACGGCGGCAAGGTCGCAATGGTGGGTGACGGCATCAACGACGCTCCCGCCCTCGCGCAGGCGGACGTGGGCATAGCCATAGGCACGGGCACGGACGTTGCGATAGAGTCGGCAAACATCGTGCTGATGCGCGGGGATTTGAGGGACGTGCCAAAAACAATAATTTTGAGCAAAAAAACCATGACCAATATCAGGCAAAACCTGTTCTGGGCATTTATTTACAACGTCATTGGCATCCCGGTTGCTATGGGCGTGTGGTACGCCTTTGGCGGGCTACTGTTAAACCCCATGATAGCGGCAATCGCTATGGGGGCAAGCTCGGTGTCCGTGCTGTCAAACGCCCTGCGGCTGAAAAGGGTCAGGCTGTCCGGGGCCTAATGTCCGGCCCCGGACTAACTGCCGCAAGGCTGCAGCAGCCGCCGTCTAGTTTCCACGATCCGCCATGAGGATTTCGACTTCGCTCTCGTTTATCCCAAGCATGGCTTCGCCTAAATCCTCCGACAGCTCCGCAAGCAACTTTGAGTTATTGTAATCGGCAACAGCTTTTACAATCGCGTTGGCGCGTTTGGCGGGATCGTCCGACTTAAATATGCCGGAGCCGACAAAAACGCCTTCCGCCCCCAACTTAACCATAAGCACGGCATCCGCCGGAGTAGCGACCCCCCCCGCCGAAAAGTTCAGGACGGGCAAGCGGCCGTTTTTGTGTACATACTCCACAAGCTCGTAAGGGACTTGTAATTCTTTGGCTCTATGATACAGTTCATCTTCCCGCAGCGACTGGAGAATCCTCATTTCCCCGTTTATCGCGCGCATATGCCTTACGGCCTGAATGATGTCGCCTGTGCCAGCTTCGCCCTTGGTGCGTATCATGGCAGCGCCTTCCTGAATTCTGCGAAGGGCCTCGCCCAAGTCTTTCGCGCCGCAGACAAAGGGAGCTGTAAACGTTCTTTTGTCGATGTGATACTTGTCATCGGCGGGCGTTAACACCTCGCTTTCGTCAATGCAGTCTATGCCCAGTTCCTGAAGGATTTCCGCTTCAACAAAATGACCGATCCTGCACTTTGCCATTACGGGTATTTTAACGCATCCCTGTATGTCTTTGATCATTTTCGGGTCGCTCATTCTGGAAACTCCGCCAACGGCACGAATGTCGGCGGGAACACGCTCAAGAGCCATTACCGCGGCGGCCCCTGCCGCTTCCGCTATTTTTGCCTGTTCGGGCGTAGTTACGTCCATTATAACGCCGCCCTTCAAGGGCAGTAATTTCCGCGCGTTTTCCGCATACTTTTCCAGCATAAAAAACTCCTCGTGAACATCCTTGTCAAGATACATAGCATAACAAAAATTTTGCCCTTTGTCCATATCGCAAAAAAGACCTTGCCGCCTATGCCGTTAAAGCGGACAGCGGCACGACATTGACCCCGTCTTTCCGGCGGCAGGCAAAGCCGTTTGCGCTTATAACCGTAAGCGACAGCGGGGGGCCCATTTTTTCCTGATCGATTTTCTTGGCGAATTTAAGCAAGTTTGCGGCGGCTTCGTCCTGAGCGTTAAAGCCCATTTTCACTTCAAAGGCGGCCCACGTATTGTCGGGATATTCCACAACAGCGTCAATTTCAAAATTTCTGGAATCACGGTAATGGTATACGTTGCCGCCATGCGCTTCCGCGTAAATCCTCAGATCCCGGATTACAAGCGATTCAAACAATAGCCCAAAATAGTTAAGGTCAGCGAGGATTTTATCGATGGAAAGGCCCAACGCCCCTATCGCGAGTGAGGGATCCACAAAATGGTGCTTGGGCGCTTTGCGCAGAGTATCGGCGGAACGGATATGGGGGCTCCATGCCGGAAGCTGTTCCAGAGTCATAAGGCGTTCCAAGGCTTCCAGATACTCGGTTATTGTTTCGTCAGCCAGTGTTACTCCGGAACCGTCAACATCTTTTGCCAGCGACTTAACCGATGCTTCGGTGGATATATTTCTGGCCAGGGATTGCAATAGGCGCATGACTTTTCGGGGGTCTCTTTTTTTTCCGGCAAGACGGTTTATGTCTATCTCGGCAAGAAGCGAAACATAGTCCTGCATAAACCGCAGCGCCCGCCGGCCCCCAGCGCCCAAAAGGCTGGGCCAGCCTCCCAGCGTGAGTTTTTCCGCCAGCGTTTCCAGCTTGAATTCCACCTGTTCGGATTTTGGAACCTTGCCCTTCGATAATCCCGCAAGGCTTACCTCGCCCGTTGACCATCCTTTTTCGTACAGCGACATGGGCCGCATTTTCATGACGGAAAAGCGGCCTGCCCCGGAGTGGAGTCTTGCCCGCTCTTGCGGGTTTGCCGATCCTGTAAGAATAAACTGCGCTTTCTTTTTCCGGTTATCCACCTCCCGACGGACATAATTCCATATTTGCGGGTATTCCTGCCATTCATCAATGAGCTTGGGAACAGGCCCCGCCAAAACCGATTTGGGATCGACCTCCATGCGGAACCGGGCATCGTCATCGACATCAAGGTGCGTAACGCTTTTCGCAACCTGAGTCGCGGTCTCGGTTTTTCCGCAGCCCTTCGCTCCCTGTATCAGAACCGCTCCGGAGTCTTTTAGCCGGTCTTGTAAAATTTTATCCGCGAAACGTTTTTGGTACGCCATACTTTGTACTAAAAAGCATATCATACAACCGGGAAAATGTAAACATTTCAACCGGGAAAATGTGAGTGTTTTAACCGGAAAAATGTGAATGTTTCAACCGGGAAAATGTGAATGTTTCAACCGGGAAAATGTGAATGTTTCAACCGGGAAAATGTGAAATCCCTTGCCGGGCCGAAGATTGGCGGCTTTTGGAACAGGCTTCTTCACCCAGCCAAAGTAACCAATGTGCTTATTGTTGTCCAGACTCCTGTAGCCACCAGCAGTATCAGTACAACTTTTTTGAATGTTTCGTCTTTCAAATTTCTGGATACTCTAATTCCCGCCAAAACCCCTACAACCAGAGCCGGCGCTAGATACAGAATTTGCTCAAAAACAGCCCGGTTCAGAAGTCCGTGCGCAAGGAATATCGCAACGGTTACCGTGTTAAGTATCATGAAGTATAACGTTATATTCGCCCTGAACGCATCCTTGCTGACCCCCTGAATTGACAGAAACAGCACAACAGGCGGGCCGCTTATGGAAAGACTGCCATTCAAAAAACCGCTGAGCGAACCTGTTGCCATGTACCCTGCCTTTTCATGCTTTATCGGAAATGTTTTTTTCATGATCAATAAAAGCGAAAACCCGGTAACAAGTATTCCGAAAACCAGTTTCAAGTAATCAGTGTTCATATACCTTAGCGAATGAGCGCCCACGGGCAAAAACAGAATAGCCGCCAAAAGCAACGGGATAAACTTTTTGAAACTGATGTTTTTTCTCGCGTTATACAGAACAAGGGAATTGGTAAGCAGGGCCAAAACAACGATTATCGGGACAATCTGCTGTAACGGAATTATCAATATCAAAAAGGGGATGGCAACCAGCGACAGCCCAAAGGTTGTAAGGCCCTGAATAAACCCGGCAACGAGAATGATTATCATCCCAAAGATAATTTCCATTGCTCCATTCTACTGTTTTTCTCCATTATTGAAAGCCCTGCGGGGAATACTATTTTTCGCGCGATGTGCCGCTTTTCCTTGAATGATGGTCTGAGATGTTTTATACTCTAGATCAGTTAAAAATTTACGGACAAGAGGCACGTTATGTATCCTTCGTTTTTCAGCAGACATTTTGCTCGTAAACACGTTATCGTTTTTTTCGCGGTACTGTGCGCCTTGCTTGCGACCTGCCATAACCCGATTATGGAAAGATGGTGGGAGACCGCCCTTGCCAGTGTCCTTCCAAACCCCGTTGAACCCGAACCGGGCGGGGTGAATTTTGGCACGGTAACCTTCGACCCAACCGGGGGAGGCCCAATGCCGCAGCCCTTAAACATCGCGTGGGGCAGTGTGGTTGGAAGGCTACGGCCTATGGAGCGGGGAATAGACGGCTTTTTGGGCTGGTTTGACGAAAATGGCGAGCCGTGGGACGTTGAAACACGCCCGGTACGGCCGGAGGACGATGTAAACGGCGATGGGTATATTACCCTTAAAGCCAGATGGATGCCCATTTCCTACACGGTGAGTTTCGACTCATACCCGCACCCATATACCCCGCATAAACCGCCGAGCAACCCCGCCGACATAGCCCCCCAGTCAATAGCGCCCAGCGGCAATGTTGTTCAACCCGTTAACCCACCGCAGTTGGGAGACGGCCGCGGGTTCGCCGGCTGGCAGACGGAGCAGGGTGTGCCGTGGGATTTCGCCAACAATACTGTTACCGGCAACATGACGCTTTTCGCCAGTTATCAGGCTCAAACCCGCACGGTGCATTTTGAGGTGAACGGCGGAAGGCGGCCTGACGGATCGGAAATGACCCGTATCCACTTTACGATACCCATAAGTTACGGCGTGGTTCAGGACCCCGGCCCCCTGACACGAGAGGGCCACGCTTTTGACGGCTGGTATACAGACCCGGCGCTCACAAACCAATGGATATTCGCAACGGACAGAATCACGCACCCTGACGCCATTATTGGCATGGATCCTTTCTACCTTTACGCCAAGTGGGTTCCCAACATTTACATTGTAACGTTTGACGCGAACGGCGGGACTCCGGCCCTTGGCAGACAGGACATCGTGCATGGCGAGAGGGCTGGAAGGCCGGACGTTACAAGGCCGGGCATGGTTCTGACCGGGTGGTTTACTGACGCGGGCGCTGTGCCTTGGGATTTTGACGCCAATACGGTAACCAGAACCATGTCTTTGCACGCGCGATGGGAAACCGCAACGTACACGGTTACATTCAACTTAAGAATTCCGCCCGGAACCGGAACCCCGGCGCATCCACAGCCAGCGGCCCAGCTTGTGCTGGACGGGGGCAGGGTTTCGGAGCCGTTTATGCCGCCGCTAGCGGCAGAGGACACAACAAGCTGGTCTTTTTACCGCTGGGATTACAGCAGTAACGGATCGAGCGACCCGGCAAGTTTTCTGCCGTGGGATTTTGACAGCCCGGTGAACGCCAACCTGACCCTGCATGCCCGGTGGGTTCCTCCTGTTCCGGGCATGGTGTGGGTTCCAAGGGGGAGTTTTATCATGGGCGATTCCAGTGTTTCCGGCAGCCCGGCGGCCTACCACGCTTATCCGACACGCCGGGTAACGCTGGATGGTTTTTACATAGCAAGGCATCCGGTAACGCAGGAAAAGTATGAGAGTTTAATGACCGCGAGAATCCCCAGCCCGCGGCCCAGCAATGTTACGCAGGACAGCGACAATAGGCCCGTGGAACGGGTATCGTGGTATGACGCTATTTACTACACCTATTGGCTTACCGAAACCAGAAGGATGGCTGAAAACCTGAATCATGTTTTTGACATAAGCGGCATTAGCCGGGCAGGATACGATGCGCCGCTTCCCGGGACAACCGTGCATGGTTCCATAAGCAGCGCCACGGTAACAGTACGGGCGGAATACAGGCTTCCCAACGGTTTCCCCAACGGCTACCGGCTGCCTACCGAGGCCGAATGGGAGTTCGCCGCGAGGGGCGGGTACGGATCGCCGGGCGGTTTTATGTTTGCCGGAAGCAACAGCGCCGATGCCGTAGCGTGGTACAACGCCACGGTTACGGCCCAGCCCGTGCGGGCTACGCAGCCTGTGGGAAGAAAAGCGCCGAATGCCCTGGGCATATACGACTTAAGCGGGAACGTGTCCGAGTGGTGCTGGGACTGGTTTGCCCCGTATGCCAGCATGGTAAGCCTTGTAAACAACCCGTCCGGGCCAGCGGGCGGGACTGAGCGGGTTAGGCGGGGCGGGGCGTGGAATAACGCCGCAGGCAACGTGCGAAGCGTTGTCCGCAACAGCGAGCCCCCCGCGAACGCCAACTGGGTTGTGGGCTTCCGGGTTGTCCGCGGCCCGTCAGAGTACTGGTAGACGTAAAGACACTTAAACCCCGCCGCGCGTGAGCCAGCGGGGGCATTGCTGGGGGGCTCCGCAGATCATCAGCCCCCGGCGGGAGCAAAAAAAATTTTTGAAAAAAATTCGCAAAAATGTTGACGTTCCGCTAATAGTTGGATATACTCTCTTTTGATGGTATCTGTTGTCGATAACAACGTGGTTTTCCCGCTCGTAATTCTGCCGCCA
>WQUW01000078.1 GCA_009781915.1 Treponema sp.
CTGGCGGGCCAAGGTTCCGTAAAAGACGGAACTGTGGACTCTGGCTTTGCGCGGTATTCGGGGCAAAAGGCAGTAGGTGCGCGGCGGCAAAGGCTGTTTTTGGGTAAATTTTTTTAGGCGAAACGATCAGGTGAGTCTTATGTGTGTGTGTGTGTGTGTGTGTGTGTGTGTGTGTGTTAATGGAAGAAAACGTGCCAATTTAGGCGAATTCGGGCAAAAGCCGCCCACATTCGAGAAATAGCTTTGGCTGTTCGCAGTTACATTACGCATCATGGGGTAATGCTAGCACGGTAATGCTAGTTGTGTCAAGCCCTGTCTGTTACTGCGGCGGGGGAAAGCAAAACCCATCCCCGTGCCGTATATATGCGAGGCCGCTTACCATGGGCAAACTTGACGAGGGGACGCCCGGCGGCTATATTCAACGTACAGGAGTGGAAACATGGCAGAGGCTGTAGCGGCATTGGATCGGCCCCCGGCGACCCCGCAGGAGATATGGGCGATATTGCGGGAGACCGCTGAGCGGCAGAGGGCCGCTGATGAACGGCAAAAAGCCGCCGACGAGCGGTTTGAGCGGGAAAAGGCGGAAAACGCCGAGTGGTGGAAGGAAGCGAAGGAGCGGGTAAAGGCGCTGGACAGGCAGTTCGCTGAAATGTCGAAAAAACTCGGCAAACTGGGCAACTCCGTCGGGGAAATGGTGGAAACCCTCATAGCTGCCCGCCTGTGGGAAAAATTTTCGGCCTATCCCTACAACCTGAACCGCGCTTACCGTAGGCTTCCCGTGTTCGACGCTTCTGGCAAGACGCTCGCCGACATAGACATCCTGCTTGTGGACGGCGAATGGGCTATGGCGGTGGAAGTGAAAACTGAGGTAGACGAAGGCAACGTGAAATACCACCTTAAACGGATGGACATGATACGCGAGCATCCGCCCGCCGACGTAGTGGGAAAGAAACTGCTTGGGGCCATAGCGGGCGGCATCGTCGATCCCGCGGCCCGTGAGCTTGCCCACGAGTCAGGCTTTTTCGTGCTGGAACTGAAGGGTGAGGCCGTAGACCTCGCGCCGCCGCCGGAAGGCTTTGTTCCACGGGAATGGTAGCCCCCGCCGTGTATCAGGAGGTGACACGTAATTTGACCCTTTACTTTTTTCCCATGATTGCCTAAACTTTACATTATAGCAAATTCAAGTCTTATCATGGCTAGTCTTGGGGGTTTTATGATCAAAGTTGCGATTAACGGGTTGGCCGCATTGGCCGTCTTGTGTTTCAGGCTATTGTCGACCAGAAACTGCTCGGCAAGGAAATTGATGTGGCGGCGGTTACCGATATTTCCACGGACGCGAAGTATTTTGCCTACCAGCTCAAGTACGATTCTACTCAGGGCAGGATGAAGGCGAAAATCGACACCGCCAAAAGCGGCGCTTCCGCGGCGGAAGACGACGTGCTGATTGTAGACGGGCACAAAATACAGTGCGTCATGGCTCAGAAGGAACTCAAAGACCTTCCGTGGAAAAAACTTGGCGTTGACTACGTTATCGAATGTACCGGGCTCTTTACCGATGACAAAGCCTTCGCCCACCTTGACGCCGGGGCCAAAAAAGTCATCATCTCAGCGCCCGCCAAGGCCAAGGATCACGTCATTCCTACGCTGGTTATGGGCGTAAACAACGACACGTATAATCCCGCCAAGGATCACGTGGTTTCCAACGCGAGCTGCACCACAAACTGTCTGGCTCCTTTGGCGCACGTGCTGCTGAAAGAAAAAATCGGCATCGAAAAAGGCCTTATGACCACCATTCACTCCTATACCGCCACCCAGAAAACCGTTGACGGCCCTTCCAAGAAGGACTGGCGGGGAGGCCGGGCCGCCGCGATCAACATCATCCCCTCTACTACCGGCGCGGCAAAGGCCGTGGGGGAAGTGCTTCCCGAAACCAAGGGAAAACTCACCGGCATGAGCTTCCGGGTTCCTACCCCCACGGTATCTGTCGTAGACCTGACCTTTACTGCCGCTAGGGACACCTCTATCGAAGAGATTGACGGCCTTATGAAAAAGGCTTCCGGCGGCTACCTTAAAGGCATTTTGGCCTACTGCGACGAGGAAGTTGTTTCCACGGATTTTATCCACGATTCCCATTCTTCCATATACGACAGCCTTGCCACCCTCCAGAACAACCTGCCGGGGGAAAAGCGCTTTTTCAAGCTGGTTTCGTGGTACGATAACGAGTGGGGGTACTCAAAACGGGTGGTTGACCTGCTCTGCTACATGATTAAAGCGGCAGACGGCAAGAATAAGTAGCGTTTTTGGGATCGGGGGCCAGCTCCTGATCCTGTTTTTTTTGAAAGTGGAAGGAACAAACAATGATAAAAACAGTCAAAACCGTTGACCTGAAGGGCAAGCGGGTGATCATGCGGGTGGATTTTAATGTGCCGATGAAGGACGGGGTAGTTCAGGACGATACCCGGATCGTGGCCGCTATTCCTACGATAAAGTACATTCTGGCGCAGGGGGCCAAGACCCTTACCCTTATGAGCCATTTGGGAGACCCCGCCAAGGATGCCGAAAAGGCGAAGGCCAAGGCGGAAAAGGACGGTAAAGCCTTTGACGTGGACACGTACAGTAAAGGCAAGCACCGGATGGAGCCCGTGGCGGCCCATTTAGGGAAAAAGCTGGGCAAGACCGCCCCGGTGGTTTTCGCGGGCGAGGACGGCTGCTACGGCAAAAGGGCGTTCATTGACAGCCAAAAGCCGGGCACGGTGATCATGCTGGAAAACACCCGGTTTCATAAGGAAGAAACGGCAAAGGACTCAGGCGACCGTGACAAGCTGGCGAAGGCCCTTGCCGAATACGGCGATGTTTTTGTAAACGACGCCTTTGGCTCGGCCCACAGGGATCACGCTTCTACCGCTTCCATCGCCAAATTCGCCCCGGTTTCCGTCGCGGGCTTCCTTATGGAAAAGGAAGTGAATTACCTTGAACCCATTGTTACCAATCCGGCAAAGCCCCTTGTTGCCATTATCGGCGGGGCCAAGGTCTCGTCCAAGATCGCCGTGCTGGAAAGCCTTTTAAAGAACGCAAGCGCCCTTGTTATTGGCGGGGGCATGGCCTATACCTTCCTTAAAGCCCAAGGCAAAAAAATCGGCAGGTCGCTGGTAGAGGACGACCAGATCGATACCGCCAAAAATATCCTTGCTGCCGCGAAAGCGTCCGGCGCGGAGATTGTGCTTCCGGTCGATCACGTTTGCGCCGGGGCATTTGACGCCGCCGCCAAGCCTGTGGCGGTTGCCTCGGCGGATATTCCGGACAACCTTATGGGGATGGACGTGGGGCCGAAAACGCTGGCGAAGTACAAGCAGGTTCTTTCCAAGGCCAAGACCATTGTCTGGAACGGCCCCGTGGGTGTCTTTGAGTTTGACGCCTTTGCCAAGGGCACGGAGGAGGTCGCGCGGCTTACCGCCGAGGCCACCGCGAAAGGGGTTATCACGGTGGTCGGCGGCGGCGATTCTGTGGCGGCGGTGAACAAGTTTAAGCTGGCTTCCAAGATGAGCCATGTCAGTACCGGCGGCGGCGCTTCCCTTGAACTACTGGAAGGCAGGGCGCTCCCCGGCATTGAAGTTACAAGGGGCCGGGAATGTTTTATCGCCGGCAACTGGAAAATGCACATGACCCGAAGCGAGGCGGCGGCCCTAGCCAAAGCTCTAGCCAAGTCTCTTAAAAACGGCACGCGCAAGTACCTTGTCGCCCCGTCTTTTACGGCCCTTCAGGCTGTTGGCGAAGCCTTGGCTGGAAGCGGCATCCTTTTGGGCGCTCAAAACTGCGCCGCCGAGGAACATGGGGCCCACACCGGGGAAGTGTCTGTGCTGCAGCTTAAAGATTTGGGCGTTGCGGCGATTATTCTGGGCCACAGCGAGCGGCGGCACATTTACAAGGAGGACGATGCCCTGATCAACACGAAAGTGAAGCTGGCCCTGAAACACGGCTTCGAGGTTATCCTCTGCGTCGGCGAGACGCTGGAAGAGCGGGAAAAGGGCAAGGCCGAGGCGGTGTGCGAAAGCCAGACCAAAAAGGGCCTTGCCGGGGTAACGCCGGAAGAGCTTGCCAAGGTTACCATTGCCTACGAGCCTGTGTGGGCTATCGGCACGGGCAAGACCGCCACGCCCAATGACGCTCAGGCCGTTCACAAGTTCGTGCGCACGGTGATAGAGAAACTCTACGGCGACAGGGCCGCCCGGCGGATTGTCATACAGTACGGCGGTTCGGTAAAGCCCGATAACGCCGCCCAGCTTATGGCAATGGCGGACATTGACGGGGCGCTGGTGGGCGGGGCTTCGCTAAAGGCGGAAAGTTTTGTACCAATAGCGAAGTTTGGCTAGGGATGCCGTACTAGCGCACCATGCAGGGGCGTTTGGGGTCGAACTTCCAGCCGGGGATAAGGTACTGCATTGCGGCGGCGGACATTGACAGCCCGCTCACCACAAATTACCGTTTAAGTCAAACGGCCACTCTTCCGGCTCGCCCAAGACTTCAATGCGCTTGTTCGCCTTGGCCTCCGGCAGCATGGCTTGGGAAATCCAGATAGTCTCGGTGTGAAGGCTGTCCTGCACACGGATGACTCTGGGATTTTCCCTGTCGCTGCCCAGGCAAGTACGCAGGGCAAGTTGTATTGCCTCTTTATCGGTGTCCATGACGCAGGGAATCTTTACCTGATCCAGCCCTCTGGATGTAACGGCGTTGATATAGGTCGCGTCAAAATCGAGCTTGTCGAAAAGCCGCTTTGTTGTGGCGTGGGCAGCGCCAATGCCAAATGCGTTGCCGTGAGTGTCTTCAGTAAGATCCAAAACCACGGTTCTAAGCACACTGATGCAGCTTTCGGTAACAAAGGGCGTACAATAGCCGGTTCCGGTTACGTTAGGATCCATGCCCGTGCCTGAAATGTCCTTGCCGATGCGGTCAACTACCAGCACATCAGTGTTCTTGAAATACAGTATTGGCAGATGCTCTCTGGCCTCTTTAAGAAGTTTGGGTTCCTCGCTCTCTATTTCGTGGGGTTTAAGACCGACAAACTTGCAGGTTTCACAGTAGGCGTTTTCCATTATCCCAAACCCAAGCAGTACCGGGCCGTGCTTGGCAACCGCTCTTCCAAACAACTGTACCCTGTGAGCCATGTGGCCGAACCCAAGCTCATGGCAGACATCCGCGCCCTCGCGCTTGCCAAGCCCGATTGCCATCATTTTCATAAGGCCGCTTTCGTATGTGCCGTGAAAATCCGTATGCGGCTTAATGCGCCCGGCGACAATAATGCCGTCCGCCTGCGCCGCGTTTTTATCGATGCGCACATCCTGGCCTTCGTCGTTTTTGCCGATAACAACTGTTTCCATCGATGAAAGAATGGGACACCCGGTAAACTCTTCCGTTACGCCGTAACTTTCAATAAGGGCCCTCTGGCCTTCGGCGGTGGCCCCGCCGTGGCTGCCCATAGCGGGAACCACGAATGGCACAGCCCCCTTGGACTTAACAAAGTCAGCGATGGCTTTGGTGATTATCCCCACGTTGGCAACCCCGCGGCTCCCGCTAGTAATGGCGATTCTTTTGCCGGGTTTTATATAATCCCCCAGTTCCGGGCGGGACATCTCGGCGAAAACGGCTTCGGGTATCTTATCCGGCTCTATCCGTTCCCTGTCAAAAAGCTGCCTTGCTTTGAGCATTTTTGGAAGCTTAACTTCGGCGCAAAGCTGTTTGATAACATTGTTGTTCATGCGAAATCTCCTTTAATGAAGTGGAAGCCCAAGCAGGCTTGGGAGGAAGGTTATTATCTGCGGGAAATACGTAAACACCAGCAGAACGCCCAGCAGAACAAACATATACGGCAGGATAGCTCTGGTTATCTTTTCTATCCTGACTCCTGCGATACTTGAGGCAACGAACACGTTTACAGCCAACGGCGGTGTTGTCATTCCGATTGACGTATTTATAACGATCAGCATACCCAAAGCAACCGGCGGTATGCCAAGGCTCATTCCGATTGGAAGTAAAATCGGGGTAAGAAGCAGAATTACCGCCTGCGTTTCAAGGAAAAGCCCTATAACAAGCAGCATAACATTTATCATCAATAACAGCGCTATTCTGCTTTCAAACGTATTAAGAACAGCCGTGGCAATCTGCCCCGGTATGCCTTCGTTTGTCATAAACCAGCCAAAGGGGCCGGAAAGGCTTATAACAAAAAGAATAAGGGCCGAACTTTTGGCGGATCTGACAAACACCTCAAAAAGATCGGAGGTGTTTAACTCCCGGTACACAAACTTGCTAATGGCAAAAGCGTACACGCTTGAAACAGCGGCGGCCTCCGTTGGCGTGAAAACACCGCCGTAAATACCGCCAAGAATAATAAAGGGCATGAGCAGCGCGAGCCCTGCGTCCCTGAATGACGTAAAAAACTCTTTCGCGGTAAGGCGGGGGGCTTCTTTATCCGCAGGCTCGTACTTTACGCAGGTAAAGCGGTGCACCTGCATCATTACAAAGACGAAAATAAGTCCCGGTATAATGCCCGCCATAAACATGCTTCCAACGGAAACGTTAGCCGTAACGGCGAATGTAACCATCGGAATGCTTGGAGGGAGGATTACGCCAATCGTGCCGGAAGCCGCCGCTACCGCCGCCGCGAGTTCGGGCGGATAGCCCCGTTTTTTCATGTGGGGAATGGTAAGGCCGCCTATCGCCGCTACCGTCGCGGGGTTTGAGCCGGAAATGGAGCCGAAAAACAGTGACGCCCCAGTCGTGATTTTAGCGAGCGAAGCGGGCTTGCGCCTAAGAAGCAACTGCACAAAATTAATCATCCGTTTTGACATTCCGCCCCTAGCCATTAAGTTTCCGGCAAGAATAAAAAACGGTATCGCCATGAACGTAAAGTTATCAACGGCTACAAACATCCGCTGTGGAACCATAGGGAAAAGATGAATAAAATCCCCGGCAATCAACACGATAATCAACGAAAGTCCCAGCGAAACGGCTATTGGCACTCCAAGGGCAAGCATCAGCGCAAGCATGCCAAATAAAAGTCCGGGCATAAGTTACTCCTCTACTGTTGTTGGCCGCTACCGGCCCGAAGTTCCCGTATTCCGTGCGCGGTATACCGGATTAGCATTAAAACGCATCCAACCAGAACGGCGGAGTACATTGTCCACATCGGCCACTGCAGGGAGGGAGAAATCTGCCCCATTCTCATCTGATGCTGCAGAACGAAAATACAGAACCTGCCTACAAACAGCGTGAACCCTGTCATAAGAATCATTCTGACAACGATCAGGGCTTTCTGAAACTGCTGCGGCAACAGTAACGTAAATGCCGTTACGCAAAAATGTTCGCCCCGTTTCGCCGCCGCGCTTATCCCGAAAAACAATATCCAAATCATGCAGTAGCGCGCGAGTTCTTCCGCCCAGGGAATGATCATAAGATTCGTAAACCTGAAAAATGTGGAAACGAATATGATAAGGCACATGAACGGGAGTAAAACGGCGAGAATGTACTCTTCAAAATTATCTAGGCGTGTTAACAACTTATTCATTATGGCATTTCCTTTTTACCAAAGCCTGCCCCGAAACTAACTTAGAGTTTGGAGCAGGCTCAACCACGAAGAACCCCGCAAACTCCTAGGGGGTTCTTCATAAATTCTTTGCGCTTTACACTATCACTGGGTGGCGGCGCGAATTCTCTGGACAAGCGCCTGATTCAGCGCCGCTTCAAAGTTGCTGTACGTGGCTTGGCTTGCGGCGATCCACACATCAAGGTCAACCTCCGTTACAAGCGTTCCGGCGGCCCTGATGCGATCTATGGCATCCTGATCGTTTTCCCGGCTGAAATTTCTTTGCCAGTGTTTCGCCTCGGTGGCCGCTTGTAACACGCCGTCCCGCTGTTCCGCAGTCATCCTTTCAAGAATACCCCTGTTAATCATGAGTACGGCGGCAGAATAGAAGTTGCCGGTCAGCGACATAAATCCCTGTACTTCGTGCAATCTTGAAGTATATATGTTGATGGCGGGATTTTCCTGACCGTCAATTACCCCCTGCTGCAGCGCCATGAAAACCTCGCCCATTGCCATAGGCAGGGGGCTCGCGCCGTATTCCCGGTAGGTATCCATGTGGATTTCGTTTTCCATTGTCCGGATTCTCAGGCCCGCCAAATCCGCAGGTGTTCTGATCTCTCTTACCCTGTTTGTAACGTGCCTGAACCCGTTCTCCCAGAAGCCCAATCCAACAATGCCCTGGGCGGGAAGCTGGTTAAGCAGATACGTGCCTACTTCTCCGTCCAGAACATAGTAGGCGATCTCCCTTGTGGGGAACAGGTACGGCAGATCCAGCACGGCAAAATCCGGGAAGAAATTGGGGATGGGGCCGGTCGAAGTCAGAGCCATAGGAACAGTTCCCATAGAAACGCTTTCGATCAGATCGC
The DNA here is from genome assembly GCA_009781915.1 of Treponema sp. Taxonomy (GTDB): domain Bacteria; phylum Spirochaetota; class Spirochaetia; order Treponematales; family Breznakiellaceae; genus WRKT01. The sequence goes on from WQUW01000078.1 coordinate 8,443, forward strand.
GCTCATTGCCAAGCAGGGAGTTCGGGAAAATCTCGACCGTAACTGTGCCATCGGTGTACAATTCCACAAGACGGGCGAACTCCTGCAGGCCCATTCCGTAATGGCTGTCCATTGTCAGCGTCATGCCAACCCTTAACTGGACATTCCCGCCGCCCTCGCCCCGGCAAGAAAGAAACGCCGCAGAAAAAAGCGCCACGCAGCATACAATCGCTAAACTCTTTTTCATCATACTACACTCCTGTTAACGTCAATATAAACAACCGGCAACGCCGGCCTATGTTTTTAATCTAAATATCTTGCGGAGGATTAGCGCCCCTTGGGCAAAATTGCCAATCTTCGTGGCATAATCCATAATTTTTAGTTTTCGTTCTACGGCCTTTTTATCTTCCTTAGTTCATTTACTGCCCCCAGGTTATTATACACTAAATGTCAACCGAGATCGGGAGTATCACAATTCAATGCGCTCAATGTGGCGCGCTTCTTGCGCGCGCACTTCGACATACCGGGGATTGCCTGCTATCTCCTGATGCGCGCGTCCGTTTGCGGTTCTCAAATCATCGCCGAAAAATACAATCGCAATTTTGTCCGCCAATATGGCATTATCCCAATCGGAAATGGCACGGTCGCCGCCCGTTCTGAACAATGCCAGCAAGTCCCTGTCTCCGCCGGAAGCGTCCCGGGAATACCAGTATTCGCTCCCGTTGCCGTCAAAGCTACTCAAACGGCACTCCTTCAATGAACTCACCCCAGTCCGCTCTGAACCTGACTATCCTGTACACTGTAAACTCGGTTTCGCCGGGCAATCGGGCAGGATAATTCCCCCAGCGCCCCTTTTGCAATTCCCATATCCCTTCAGCAGTGTACATACTAAGAGTCCCAGCACTCCCCCCCCCCCTCGCATATAGATTTGCGTGGAATCCGCCAGCGTGATATATTCAGGGGCAACGTTTTTCTCTATAACAATATCCGCAGCACTTTCCCTTGGATTTATACGAATTCTAAAAATATCAAGCGGAATGCCGGAAACTATTACCTCCTGCGCAGCCAGCGAACGGCCGTGCATCCTTATAGATAAAATTCTATTAAGGTCATTAAAGGAAACAGAAACATCCGGGGGGAATTCTATCCCATTCACCACCATGTTGTGCGAAGCGCGCCCTTCCCTGAATTCTTCAATCTCTATCCTTGCAATCCCGCTAGTCCCTGCTATTACTTCTGATAAATGCCGCAGTTTTATTTCGCCATGCTCCGTTTCCAGCAGGCGGTCGCCCAATACCCTGCCCCTAAAACGGTCTGGGCGCACCAGTCTATTGGGGGCAAACAGCCGCACTTCAGTGCCGTTAAAATCAAAGCTCGGCAGGGCTACCATCGCGGCGAGCGCCAAGCCAATGCCGCCCAGGGCTAACATCCAAAGCAGTGTCCCTTTTATATCTTCTTTTTTCATCGCGCTAGCTCCTTATGAATTCGTGCTCAAAGCGCACCGGCAGCAAGGCGGGCACATCGTCAAGGGAATAATACTGTATCAGCATTTCAATGCGCTCAATGTGGCGCGCTTCTTGCGCGCGCACTTCGACATACCGGGGATTATCTGCTATCTCCTGATGCGCGCGTCCGTTTGCGGTTCTCAAATCATCGCCGAAAAATACAATCGCTATCCTGTCCGCCAGTATGGCATTATCCCAACCGGAAATGGCATGGTCGCCGCCCGTTCTGAACAATGCCAGCAAGTCCCTGTCTCCGCCGGAAGCGTCCCGGGAATACCAGTATTCGCTTCCGTTGCCGTCAAAGCTACTCAAACAGCACTCCTTCAATGAACTCACCCCAGTCCGCTCTGAACCTGATTGACCTGTATTCTGCGAACTCGGTTTCGCCGGGTAATTTAACAAGAAAGCCGGTTCTTCTCCACCTTGCTATTTCTAATTCCCACCTTTCATCTTCTTTGAAAAACCTAAGGGCTCCAGGAAAATCCATAAGTTCAATAACCGTGGAGTCTGCCAATGTAACACTTCCCTCTCGGTTGCGTACAACCATTTCAATATCCGCAACGCTTCTCCTTGGATTTATACTAAGTTCGTTAATATCAAGCGGAATGCCGGAAACTATTACCTCCTGCGTAGCCCGCAAACTGCCGTGCATCCTTATAGAGAAAATTCTATTGAGGTCATTAAAGGCAATATCAACATCCGGAGGGATTTCTATCCCATTCACCACCAGATTGTGCGAAGCGCGCCCTTCCCTGAATTCCTGAATCTCTACCCATCCAATGCCGTTACGCACAGCCAATACCTCTGATAAATGCCGCAGCTTTATTTCGCCATGCTCCGTTTCCAGCAGGTGGTCGCCCAGCACCCGGCCCCTAAAAATGTCCGGGCGCACCAGTCTATTGGGGGCAAACAGCCGCACTTCAGTGCCGTTAAAATCAAAGCTCGGCAAGACTACTATCGCAACGAGCGCCAAGCCCGCGCCGACTATGCCTAAAACCATAAGCACTGCTGCTCTTATATCTTCTTTTTTCATCGCGCTAGCTCCTTATGAATTCGTGCTCAAACCGCACCGGCAGCAGGGCGGGCACATCGTCAAGGGAATAATATTGTATCAGCATTTCAATGCGCTCAATGTGGCGCGCTTCTTGCGCGCACACTTCGACATATCGGGGATTGTCTGCTATCTCCTGATGCGCGCGTCCATTTGCGGTTCTCAAATCATCGCCAAAAAACACAACCGCTATCCTGTCCGCCAGTATGGCATTATCCCAATCGGAAATGGCACGGTCGCCGCCCGTTCTGAACAATGCCAGCAAGTCCCTGTCTCCGCCTGAAGTGTCCCGGGAATACCGGTATTCACGCGGAGTCCTTCCTCCGGGCGGGCGCGCGGAAAGCGTTATGTCAACGCGCTCCATAAGCAAAAAGTTCTGCAGGCCGTTTATTTCTATCAGGCGGTGGTTGGTAAAATTGTGCCCGCCAAGCAAAGGGTCATGCCTGCTTACTGGCGGCAGGCTTGGAAGCGGGCTGGGAAGCTGGGTTACCACATTCAATAGGTGGCTGTTCCGCAGGAATGTCTCGCGGATTTTGTCAAGACTGTCTCCGACATTCGGCTGCATCAAACCATTGTGCCACTCTTGAACATCTGTCCGCTTATTTGAGAAAACCAACGGCAGTATTTCCGCCTCTATGTCTGCGTTGCCGCCAAGCTCCGGCCACCAGCGCCCAAGAAGCGCGCCGGAGTCCCTTTCCCTATCCGGCATACGCCCGTCTCCCGCGCCCCAGATGCTGTGCCGCAGCATCAGCCGCACCCTGTCGCGGGCTCTCGCGTCAGCCAATTGCATAAGGAAGCCCCCGGCTAACGCCGAGGCAACGGCAATAAAAATGCCGGCGCCGCCCCGTGTTGCGGCAAGCCCAGCTCTCTTCGCCAGCATACCCCTTACCGCCGATGTCGTAGCAAGCGCGAAAGAGGCGGTGTAGGACACGCCCGAAAAAACATACGCGAGTCGAACCCTTATGTCGCCGGAGCTCCGCGACACCATGCCGAAGCTGGCAAACGCCCGCACCGCCGAGAAAAAGGAGCCGACCGCCACGCCCGCCGCGAATGACCCTTTCACCGCAGCTACCAAGACGGCGGACTGCCCGGCGGAAGCGAAGTGCGGTATCGCCCAGCCTGCCTGCCCCTCATTCAGCATCTGCGTCCCCATCTGCATTTCTGCCAAAAAATTATGAACTTTTAGAACCGCCCCAACTTTTTTATTTGCGTCTGCAACGATTTTTGGCATCTGCAGTATGCCCAGCCCGTCTGCCGCGCCAACCCCGCCCGTTACCCTGCTTCCAAAAATAACAATGTTCAGCCGCGTCCTCTCATTCCTCCTGTACACTACCCCCGGCCCCACCTCAACTTCCGGCCTTCCCTTAAAAATACCCGCAACCGCAAGGCTATGGATTATCAGGCGATCCCTGTTGGTCAGCTCCGCAGAAAACCAGATGCCCAATATATCCCATATTTCCGGCGGCAGCGCCTTTTCCCTCGCAACGCCGACCCCAGCCTCCATGTACAGGAATACCGAATCCTCCCCGATATGCCTATGCGTCTGCCGGGCTGTCGCCGGGGCATTGCCGTCCAGTTCCTCTGTCAAAGGGGGGATCGTCCTGCGGCTGACAGGCAGCGTCGGGGCTTCCCACGCTTTCAGAAGCCGCTCCTTTTCTTCCTTGTGCAGCGTTTCCTCCCACCTGTGCAGGCATTTGCCGATACGCTCTATCAGCTTCCCGGCCCGCTCCTGGGTATCGAACATATAATCCAGAAACGCGGAATTAGCCCGGCGATCCGCCAGTAAAAAGCTTATAAGCCGTATCGTCCCGTTCATCTCGTCCGGCTGGCCCCCGCTTCGCAGGTCATTTATCGCAGCCCTCGCGTCGTTATAAAACCTGTACATATTGTGAACATCGGCATCATCGGAACGTTTCAATTCCTCCCTTAGGCTGGCCGGAAACCAATTTCTTCTGCCGCGTCTTTCAGATTCCGTAACAAGCGTGTCCATCTTGTCCGTAAAGGAATACAACTCGCCGCGCGTAAGCCCGCTTCCGGCGGCATCATCGCTATCATCGCCTGTTAGGTCAACTTCCTCACCGAGGTAGCCCTCGTAACCCTCATGGCCAGCCTGAACCATGTCATAGTAGCCACTGGCGCTTTTTTCTAAATACCCATTCCAGTCGTAAAGATATATCGTCCCGTTGTCGCCGTCATCATCAAGGTAGTGCGGCGTCAGGTAATCCTGCGACACTACCCGGTATGGAAATAATTGCTGCGTGCTTATATACTGGGTGCGGCCTCTGGTGTTTCTTCTATCGCCGCCCCTCCGCAGATTGTCCAGTATGCTTTGCTTGATAGTTTCGATCCTATCATCGCTCAATAAATCTTTTGAATAAGCAAAATGCACAGGCCTATCCGCGCGGTTTATGTTTTGGGGTATGCAGATTGCGTCTCCGGCTTTTGTTATCCTTTGCCTCCTTACCAAGAATTCGGTTCTTGCTACTGTCGACCACGGAGGAATGACTTCGACAAACATATACACATGACCTTCGGTTATATCTTCTGAGTAGTTTTTATCGCCCCTGATATGCCCGGCGTGGTTATCATCAAACACCGCCGCAGGGCCGTGCGCGTCGAACTTGAACATCTTCACTTTGACCCGGATATATTCGATTTCGGCTATCCGAACGTTTTGCGGCTCCGTTACGTTATAGGCATTCTGATTCCTGCAGCAAACATCTGAATCCGGCTGGCTCATATACGCCCCTTCCCGCTAAAATCGAGTTCGGAAAATGCTACTTCCGATAAATAAGGCTCGCGTTCCTCCGCCTCTTTGTTTAAGTAAATAAGGTTGTACTTTTTTCCCGGCAACACATCTGTAAACGCTATTAGCGCTAAACCGTCTTCCAGTATTCTGCATTCCGACGTGCCTCGCGTCTGCTTGTACTCGCCGTCCGTGCTTTCAAGCGTAAACTCATCATCGCACTGGTCAGTGCCGGCTTTCGGCATATATTTTACTATATGCGTAAACACCACCTTGATTTCCCCGCCGTCAGCTTTCGCCCGCTTGTCCGCAGTCTCAACCGTGAACTTGTAGACCAAATCGTCCCCGTCCCCAAGCTTCGAAAGCGTCTGGCGGCTCATCGC
>WQUW01000079.1 GCA_009781915.1 Treponema sp.
ATTCCACATCCCCGCCATCGGCCTGAAGGTTGGGGCGTACATCCTGAAGGCGCGCCTTGACTTGTTCTTCCAGCATATTTATCTCCTTTGGTAATGTATCACTGGTTTGGTAAAAATACAATGGACGCGCGAATATGAAAAAAATATTCAAAAAAGCGGCGAAAAGAGCTTTACACAAGCCGGATTCAATGATAATGTAATATTTATAACGTTATTGTCAATAATGTTATAAATATTACATTCTTGCCTGACTGAAGTGGACCGCAATACAAATTTGGAGTTTTGGTATGAAATTGAAGAACCTTTTTTCTCTGTTTGTGATCTTGCTGGTTGTTGTCAGCATGGTTTCTTGCGACGAGGGCGGCGGAGTTGTGGCGGTGGGCGAAGTGCCGGAACCGCCCCCAGGATTTCCCGTAAGGCCAATCACTATCATTGTCCCCCAAAGCGCCGGAGGGGGAACCGACATTGGGGTAAGGCTATTGGCAAGATTCGCTCAAGCCTATGTTCCCCAGCCTATCATTATTCAGAATATGCCGGGCGGAAGTACCATTGTTGGCATCACAGAAGCCATGAGAAGACCTGCCGACGGGCATACGCTGATTCAGTTCGCGACAGCCACTGTTCTCGCAACTGCCATTGGCGGACAATTTGATGTCCTGGAGGATTTCGACTTTGTAAGCCTTCAGGTTTCTGATCCAAGGGTGCTGGGCTTTAGTCCCCAGGACGGGCGTTTTTCTACCCCGGATGAATTCCTCCAATTTGTAAGGGATAACCCCCGCGCGCTTACATTGGGAGTAACCGGGCTGCATAACGCCAGCCATATTTCAGCGTTAGTTTTTATGCGTGACAGCGGCCTGGAATTTGAAATTGTCAATTTTGACGGTCAGGCAACCATGAGGCCCGCGTTCCTGGGCCGCCACATAGATACTGTTTGGCAATCTGTCGGAGAGACTACGCCAATGCTTGCCGGCGAAAGACAGATTGTTCCCGTGGCTGTATTTTCAGAAGAACGGTTTGAAGACGATCTGCCCGGAGTGCCTACAGCCAGGGAGATCGGGGTGGATTTGGTGTCTAGCTCGTACAGGGGTTTCGCGTTTAGAAGGGGCGTGGACAGGGCGATTGTGGATTACATGGCCAGAGTTTTTGAACTTGTATCGCAGCATCCTGATTATATTCAGGAAATGATAAACCTTGGTTTACCCAATACTTTTTTGGGGCCGGAAGATTATACCGGGCTTGTGCGGCAAGAGGTTGAATCATACGCGGTGGTTGTCAGGGAATTGGGCCTTGTTAATTAGCGCCCGTTCATAAGCGTTGTTTTTTGCCGGGAGGTTCCAGTGGGCCGCAGTGATAAAATATCCGGGGCGTTGCTTTTTGTGTTCTTTGGAGCGGCGTTCCTTTACGCGAGATCTTTTCCCCCTCTTGCCGCGACGTATGTGTTTATAGTTAATTTTCTTGGCATGTTTCTCGCTGTTGCGCTACTGGCGTCTTCCTTCTTAAAAGATTTTAAAAAGCGGGAACATGGATCCGCTGAAAAAATTTCCAGGCAGGGTTGGATACGGATAGTGGTTACATTTGCCGCCACTATCTCGTATGTAATGGTAATGAGAATTATAGGTTTCATCCCATCTACCATAATTTTTGGTATTTGCATGATTTTATACCTGTATCTGGGGCGGAAAAGCGTTCGCTATTGCGTAGTTTCTGTGGCCATTGCTGTTAGTGTCGCTTTGGCGCTCTTTTTTATATTTGGAAGATTGTTGTTCATTCCCCTTCCCTGATTTTTTGCCCCTTACTATGGGGCATAGGAGTGTTGGTTATGCTGCAAAATGTAGGAATGGGCCTTGCCCTCGCGCTGTCTCCCATGAATATACTGATTGCTGGCGCGGGTGTCTTTTTGGGAATTATATTCGGAGCTTTGCCCGGATTTACCGCGACTATGGCTTTAGCGGTGCTGATCCCCTTTACCTTCGGCATGGATCCTACTCAAGCCCTGACCCTGTTGATCGCCGTATATGTCGGCTGTATGTACGGAGACGCCATTCCCGCGATTCTTTTACACACTCCCGGTACTCCCGGGGCCGCCGCGACCGCTATTGACGGCTTTGAAATGACAAAAAAAGGCCGGGCTCATGAAGCCCTGATCGAAGCCATTATCTCGTCTTTCTGGGGCGCAATGTTCGGTGTGGCGATATTGTTCCTGCTGGCTCCTCCGCTCGCGAGGTTTTCGGTGATGTTTGGGCCAATGGAAACGTTCATGCTGGCGGTTTTCGGGCTTACGGTAATCGCGTCACTGGGAAGCAAAAACATGATCAAAGCCTTAATTTCCGGGGTTCTTGGCCTTTTGATAGGTACGGTGGGAATGGACAGGCTGGTCGGCTTTGAGCGCTACACATTCGGAGTAGTCTACTTTCAGACAGGGCTGCAATTAGTTCCCGTTTTGATAGGCCTTTTTTCAATATCACAGATTTTTGTAATGGTAAGCAGTACAAAAAGAACCATAGTAGACGCTTCCCTTATTAATAACATCAAAGGCGGCGGCTTTGGCCTTAAGGATTTCGTGCGCTACCCTCGCACGTATTTGCGGTCGAGTGTAATCGGAACAATCATCGGTATAATCCCCGGCCCCGGAGGTAATATCGCGTCCTTCATTGGGTATAACGAGGCCCGCCGGGCTTCCAGGAATCAGGACGAGTTCGGGAAAGGCAGCAGGGAGGGCGTCGCCGGATCCGAGACGGCAAATAGCGCGATTACCGGCGGGGCGCTGGTTCCCATGCTTTCTTTGGGAATTCCCAGCAATTCGGTAACCGCAGTTCTTCTTGGCGGGCTTATGATACATGGGCTCATACCTGGACACGAACTTTTTACCCTACGGGGGAACATTATTTACGGCATCTTTTTTGGAATTATAATCGCAAACTTTTTCAAACTTTTTATCGGTTTGACCTGCGCCAAATATTTTGCCATCGTCGCCAAGGTTCCAACAAATATACTGTCCGTAGTCATAATTATGATGTGCGTCTTGGGAGCTTTCGCGATAGCCAATTCAATGATTGATATTTTCGTGATGCTTTCTTTCGGAGTTATCGGATACCTTATGCGGCGGTATGGGTTTGATGTACCTCCGATGGTTCTTGGGTTAATTCTGGGCCCAATAGGAGAAGCCTCGCTTATGCGGGGAGTGCAAATCTATCGGGGCCTTGAACCGGCGCTGTTAATGATATTCCAGAAACCGATATGCCTTGTCCTTATGGGCTTGGCGGTAATTTCTTTGACCACGCCTATGTGGCGCGCCAGGCAGGAACGAAAAAAAGCTGCCGCTCAACAAAATCAATAATTTACAGGAGAAACCATTTATGCGACTGGTTATGATTGGCCCCTATGCGTCAGATGTAAAACCCGCGATACGGCGGAAACTTCCGGCTAATGTTGAACTTGTAGAAATCCTTGGTAATGATGAATATTCAAAACTGGAAGACGCGGATTTTATCGTGCTGCGGAACCTTAGGCTGACCGCGCAGGATATTGCCGGATTGAAAAAATGCAAGCTCATACAGCGATGGGGCGTTGGGTACGATACGGTTGATATAGAAGCGGCGGGGAAACAGGGAATCCCGGTGGCGATCACTTCCGGGGTAAATTCCGCCTCAGTCGCCGAGCTTGTCATCGGCCTTATATTGTCTGTCTTCCGGCACATACCGGCTATGAACGCGCAGCTTAAAAGCGGCGGGTGGGAACGTGAATTATTTATTGATAAATCATTCATGATTAAAGGAAAGGTCGTAGGGCTGATTGGATGCGGAAGCATAGGAAAACTAGTCGCCAGAAGTTTAAACGCCTTTGACGCCCAAGTTGTATACTATGATCCTGTCAGGATGGAAGAATCTCAGGAAAATAAATTGGGAATTACATACCTGTCTTTCGATGAACTTTTGAAAGTCTCGGATATTGTCAGCCTGCATTTACCTTCGATTGACTCAACGAAAGGGCTTATTAACATGGGTGTTTTTTTGAAAATGAAACCCACGGCTATTTTGATCAATACAGCCAGAGGTTCGATTGTCAATGAATCCGATTTAATTGAAGCTCTGGAAAAAAAGATACTAGCCGGCGCCGGGCTTGATTCTTTTGCCAGTGAACCCATTGAAAAGGACAACCCGCTTTTGAAAATGGATAATGTCGTACTGACCCCTCATGTAGGGGGAAACACTCAGGACATAGGTGTGGAAATGGTTGGGCGTGTAATAGAAAACATTTCCAGGACAATGGAAGGGAAAGCCCTGTATCATGGAGATTTTGTAAACGCTCAATTCATAAAGCGGCAATAGGGGGATGAGTCTGTGAATATTCCAGTTGAGAGATTGCGTTCGTTTTTGATAAACGCCGCCGTAGCTTTGCCATTGGATCAATCTTCCGCGAAAATCATGGTTGATAATCTTATTACCGCTGACCTTTGGGGCGTAAGTTCCCACGGAGTTAGCCGCTATCCAGTCTACTGGGGCAGATTAAAAAAAGGTCTGGTGAACAGGACTCCTAGCATCAAAATAAACAAAACACTGCCCGCTGTAATAACCGTTGATGGGGATAACGGCCTTGGCTCTGTTGTTACCGCTAAGGCCTTGGATGAAACATTAAAGCTCGCCGGTACGTTTGGAATGGCCAGCGCCGCAATCCATTCCAGTAACCACATGGGCGCTTTGGGCTATTATTGTGATACCGCCGCTGAAAAGGGCTATATCACCATGATTTACACTGTAGGCCCGGCAAATATGCCCCCGTTTGGCGGCATGGAAGCCTATTTTAGCACTAACCCTTTGGCGATAGGTATTCCGTCTGCTGACGGCCAGCACATAATTGTGGACATGGCTACCAGCATGGCCGCAAAAGGGAGAATCCGTGAAGCGGCCAGGAAGGGCGAAAAAATTCCTGAAGGCTGGGCCATTGATAAAGACGGGAACCCTACCACTGACGCGCAGGCAGCGATTGATGGCATGGTATTGCCTATGTCCGGGCATAAGGGTTCCGCGCTTGCCTTGGCTGTTGAATTCTTCGCCGGGGTTTTAAGCGGCTCGGCTTTTGGCGCTGAAGTTGTTATGCAATACGGGGATGATCCGGCTCCAGCTAATGTAGGTCATTTGCTGATCGCTTTAAACCCGGCGGGGTTTCTGCCCCCGGATGTTTACCATTCGCGTATGCAGCGATTCTGTTCAGAATTGCGCTCCATAAAGCCAGCGAAAGGCTTTGAAAAAGTTTTGCTGCCCGGAGATAAGGAACGGATTGCTGTTAAAACAATAATGGAGCAAGGCATAAGCATTGATGATGTGTTATTGAAACAGTTAAAAGAAATCGCGGCCCAATCAGGGTGCGTATTTCCGGCTTGATGTAACGTAAGCCTAATGTTGTATTTGTAAGGAGAAAGAAAATGTCAGTAGGAAACAGGGTATATTTAAAACGGCAGCTTCCGGCGAAAGAGCTTGTTAAAGCGTTCCGGGATCTGGCAACGGCGAATGTCGCGGATTGTATGGGCCGCCTTTGCGCGATGCATCACTCAATTCAGTTGGTTAGTTCGCCAAGAAAGAATATGTGCGGCGCGGCTCTGACAGTCCGGGCAAGAGCCGGGGATAATTTAATGATCCACAAGGCCCTTGATATGGCGGAAGAAGGGGATGTTATTGTTGTTGAAACAGGCTTTGGAGAACCCAATTCCCTGGTCGGCGAAATAATTATGAATAACGCTATTTTCCGCAAGATGGCAGGGTTTGTTTTTGACGCGCCTATCCGTGATAAAGATACAATCTGCAAAATGGATTTCCCTGTTTTCGCTACCGGATTTACCCCCGGCGGGCCGTATAAGGAGGGCCCCGGCGAGATAAATGTGCCTATTTCCTGCGGAAATATGGCTGTTCTTCCCGGAGACATTATTTTAGGCGATGCCGACGGAGTAATTGTTATTCCACGGTGTGACGCTAAAGCTATTTTAGAAGAAGCGATCCCATTTTCCCAGGCGGATCAGGCCAAGTTAAAAAAGGCGGCGGACGGAACTTGGGATCGCTCCTGGGTAGCTAAACAACTGGAAAAGAACAAGGTAGAAATCATAGATGATTTTTACAGGATGTAAAAAGGGAGACCCACAACCACAAATGGGCATATCCGGGGCTAAAAAAGGTTCTGTTCCATTGCCTTGGATATGCCTTCAGTATCGGTAAGGTTCTCTTTCGCTCTTTTCCAGTTTTTCGTTACCAGAAAACCGATCAACACTTCCGCAATAAACAACGTTGAGGTCATCGCGTTATGAAAGCCTTTGCTTGCCACTTCGGCTGAAAAGAAAATATCTGAAAGCGGTACAAGGGGTGAACTGTATCCATCGCTTATGGAAATGATGAAGGCCCCGCGCTTATGGGCTAATTCAGTAAACCGGAACACATTTTTGACATAACGGGGCATACTCATGGTTATTACCACATCCCTGCTGTCGATGCGGCGAAGGCTTTCAATGTAATCGGAGCTGTTATTGTAAATAAAATCGCAGTTAGCGAGGGTTCGATTGATATTATATGCCATGTAATGACAAACCCCATAGCAGCTACGCTGTCCAAAAATATAGATATGTCTGGCAGAAGTTAATTTTTCGACCGCTCGCATAATTGACTCATCAGATAAGTTGGCGTATGTCTTGCTTATGTTCTCCATTTGCTGTTGGGCAATATCGGCAATAATATTGTTCCGTTTTTCGACATTTATGAGATTCATTTCTAGCCTGACCGAAGGCCTTGAAATGGTATTTAGATACGCCTGAAGTTCCTTTTGCAAGTCAACAAAGCCTGAATAATTTAGAGTTAAAGCCAGGCGGACAACCGTGGTGGTGCTGACTTTCGCGGTCCGGGCAATTTCATCTACGGTAGAAAAAGCCGCCTGCATGGGGTTTTTGAATATATAGTCAGCGACTTTTTTCTGCGAATGGGTCATGGAAGACATGGCTTTTTTTATTGCCTCGAGAAACTGCTTGCTGTTATCATCGTATGCCTGATTCATGGACACCTTTTTATAATTTACGCTTGAATATGCGGTTTTGTGGGTTATTTTGCCATTTCTTTTCAAATTTGTCTACATCCGCCCGCCCCCGGCTTGACATTCCCCCGTGTGCTGTTGTAATCTGTGTTACAATAATCGGCATTCTTCCATTTCCGCCGTGTTCGCCATAGCCTTTGCCTTACAATAGCGGAAGGAAGCCGCCGGAGCCGCATACCACGCGGCAAGGAGAACTTATGGCAAGTAGCGATGTGAACGAGCGCATACGGATAGACGAGCACGGCGGGGAAAAAATTATAAGCAATGTCCGGCTTATAATGAGCGTGATTTTCACGGTAAGCACCACAGGCGTTGCCGTAATCATGGCGGCGCAGGGCGGCGAGTGGATACCGTTGCGGGCGCATATTACCACGGCGCTCTTACTGGCCTATGCCGTGTTTCTGTTCGTGTACGTGCGCCGGGCGCAGAAGCTTGAGCGCTGGTTTAAGTACGTGGTAACCGCTATCGACATGACGCTGGTAAGCGCCATTATATGGGTTGGAGCCACATACCCCCTTATATCGCCGCCGCTTCCGTTTTTGTCGTTTAGGGCGCTGTTTTACCCCATCCTTATCATGGCAGGCTCCCTGCGGTACAGCCACCGCTGCGCCTACTTTTCCGGCATCTACGCCGCCGCCGCCTACACTATTGTTATCGCCGCCAACACGCACGTGCTTGACCTTCCCTACTATGTTGTCCTTTATGGCGAAATGCGGGACGTGCGCTTTCCCATATACTACGAAGTGTTCCGCCTGTTTGGGATGGTCATAACCGGAACCATCACCGGCATTGCCAGTAAGCGCCGCCTTACCCTGTTTTATTCCATGATAGACTCCGAGCGCGCGATGGGAAAGGAACTGGACGAAGCGAACAAAAGCCACCTTGAGCAGGCCGTTGATAAAAGCAGCCGCCTTAACAACATCGTTCTTGAATCGTTTGCGGCAATGGAAAATATCGACCGGCACATCGACAGCATAGAAAACGCCGTTAAGACACAGACCGACTCCCTGCGCTTCGCCGCCCGCTCGGCCCGCAGCGTGTTCGATCAGGCGAACTCGTTCAAGGAGAAAGTGGTAACGCAGACAGACTCCGTAGCGGACTCCGCCCGCGCCGTAGAGCAGATGGTGTCCAGCGTGGATTTTATCCGGGAGATAACCCTTCACGCCAAGGAAGTTACCGAGACGCTTTTGCACTCGTCCGAGGCCGGGCAGAAAACGCTGTTGAAGCTTGCCGCCGACTTAAAGCGCATGGAAGAACAGTCCGCCGCCATGCACGGGGCGAACAAGACCATCGTAGACATTGCCGGGCAGACAAACATTCTTGCCATGAACGCCGCCATAGAGGCCGCGCGGGCGGGCGAGGCGGGCAAGGGCTTTGGCGTAGTCGCCGGAGAGGTGCGCAAACTCGCCGAGCTTTCGGTAACGCAGTCGGAAACAATCTCTGCCGAGATAAAAAATCTGGAAACCGGCATGGGGCAAATCGGCAAAATCTCGCAGTCTACGGTTGACGCTATCGCCACAATCTTTTCCGGCATCCGGGAAGTGGCAAACGCCTTTGAGGAAATGGAAAACGCCGTGCAGGCCCACACGGCGGACGGCAAAATCTTAACGCAGGCGCTGGAAGCCGTACAGCAGACAAGCACCGAGGTGCAGGAAGCCTCCCGCATGATACACGTGCAGGGCGCTTCCATAAACAAGGAAATGAACTCGCAGGAAGGCATCTCCGAGGAATTGGCGCAGGCCGTTGTCCAGATGCGGGAATCCGAGCGCAATGTCGCCCGCTTTCTGGAAAAAGCCAAGGAGATTGTCTCCACGCACCGGGGCTAGGCTGTACATTGCCGCTTGGCGGCTTGAATGAGGTTTTTTTTGAAAATTTTTCACTTTTTTGCGAAAAAATGTTGAAATTATGGAGGAACGGGATATGATATGTATCATGGACACGGATTATTTGACAAAAGACGGGGCCCGGCGGTTTGCCATCCGGCCCGCGTACTGGCACAGTTGGCGGCGGGCGCTGTGCCTTGCCTGCCTGTGCCTCGCGTTTGCCGGGGCGGGCGGGCTTTCGGCTCAGACTACGGCGGTGGAACTGGAAACCCTGCTGGCGCAGGCGGAGGTTACCCACGGGCAGGCCGCCCGCTTCGCTTTGGACGCGGCGGGTCTTGCGGCGTTTGCCGGCCCTGAACAGGCGTTCCAGTACGCCGCAGGGCGCGGGTGGATGCCCCGCGGCTCCGCCAGCGCCAGCCCTATCCGGCTGGACAGCGTTTCCCTGCTATTGATGCGGGCGTTTGACCTGCCCGGCGGCATTATGTACCGGATTACCGGTTCGGCCCACTTCGCCTACCGGGAACTGGAGCACCGGGGGTTTATTCACGAGCGGAACAACCCCAACGAGGTTGTATCCGGGGATACGCTGTTGTACCTTGTAAGCAGAATCCTTGCCCACACCGGGGAAAGTTACGCTGTTGAAGCGGAAATGCTGCAAGCGTATGTTGCGGCGGCAATTGGGATTCAACTTGAAATGTACGCTGATGTTCATGTCGCTGTTGTCGAAGGGGGAATTATGATAACCCTTTCGGACGTGCAGTTTTTGGCGGACTCGGCGGAAATCCCCAGCGCCGAGCGGGACAAGATCGCTGAGATCGCCGGGATACTGCGGGACATTCCCGGCAGCCTACTGGTCGCGGGGCACACGGCAATGGCGGGAACCCCCGAAGGGCGGCTGGCGATGTCTACCGAGCGGGCTCAGGCGGTGGCGGAACTGTTGGTACAGCTTGGAGCCCGTGACGCGGGGCAGATTACCACGGTCGGGTACGGGGGCGAGGTTCCTGTTGCCAGTAACGCCACCGCGCAGGGTATGGCTGCCAACCGGCGTGTCGAGATTATCGTGCTGGAGGGCCAGCCATGAACGCATGTACCTTTAACCGTAACTATTCGCGCCTGTTTTTCGCGGCGTGCGTCTTTGCCTTTGCCGTCTTACTGGCTCCTTTGCCGGCGCCGGCGCGGGATTTTGGACTGTTGTTAAACCAAAGCGCCGTAGCCGCCGGGGATGTTGCCGGGAACGGCGGCGGGGAGGACTGGGGGGCAGACTACGAGGCCGCCCTGATACCCCGCTTTTCAAGTTCGATAGGCGATGCCGGCAGCCTGTATCTTTCGGCAAGCCTTGCCGCTGTCTACGAAGCCAGCGAGTGGCGCTTTGTGCCGGAACTGTTGCGGGCCGAAATATCGTGGGGCATGGGGGCGTGGGAGTTTAGCGCGGGGCGCATGATATGGCAAGACCCCTTGCGCCTTGTCTCTAGCGGCCTGTTTGACGGAGCCCGTGTTGCCCGCCACACGCCGCGGGGAACGTTTGGGGCGGGGCTGTGGTACACGGGGTTTCTGTACAAGAACCGGGTGAATATCGCCATGACCGATGACGACACGGTGCAGCTTCAGACCGAGCTGGATTGGGACAGTTTCGCGGACACGTACTTTGCCTCGCGCCGGGCAATGGCGGCTTTGTACTGGCAGCATCCTTCGGCGGCTGAGTTGTTTGAGCTGTCTTTCGCCCTTATCGGGCAGGCAGACCTTAACGACCGTTACATTGCCTACCACAGCCAGTACTTTGTGGCACGGGCCGCCCTGCCTTTAAGCCGCTTTATCTTTGAACTGGGCGGGGCTGTCGAGGCGGGGCAGACTGTCGCGGGGGGCAGCACTGACGTTTCCCTTGGGCTTGCCGCTGACGCAGGCATTCACTGGATACCCGCCGCCCCGTTCCCGAATATGCTGTCGCTTACGGGGCGTTTTTCCAGCGGCTATATAGAAGGCACGCCGCTCGATGCGTTTAGACCCATTACCGCCCTGCCGCATGGGGAAGTGCTGCGGGCGGAGATACCGGGGCTTTCGACGCTTGGCCTGCGTTATACGGCCCGCCTGCGCCCTGAGTTTTCGCTTTCTCTTTCCGCTCAGCATTTTGTTTTAAGCGACTTGGCTACGTTTACGGCGTGGCCCCTTACCGGAGGCGGAACCGCCGGAGGCTATTTTTTGGGAACTGAGTTTTTTGGGCGCGTTATCTGGAGCCCTGTTTCGGACATGACGCTTAACCTTGGAGCCGGGGTGTTTGTCCCGGCGTTAGGAGACGCCGCCCCGTCCGAGGCCCCCCGCCTGCTTATTGAGCTGGCGGCAATTTTCGCGCTGCGCTAGCCGCAAGCGTTACGCTGTTATGCTGTCTATTATATTGTATGGAGGAATTATGATGATACGAAAAGCACTGTTGGCATCGCTGTTACTGGCGCTGCCGCTGTTGGGCGCGTATGCCCAGCAGGGGATTATCCGCGCGGTAAGCGGGGATGTGGAACTGCGTCCGGCGGGAGCCGCCAGTTTCGCGCCCGCTACAGCCGGGAGCGTTGTGGCTGTAGACACGATTGTATCCACGGGATTCAGGTCGAGCGCCATAATCGACATAGGAAACAGCTCGATTACCGTGCGGCCCCTGACCCGCCTTTCGCTCGGTCAGATACAGGCCGCCGCCGGGACGGAAACGGTGAGCATGAACCTGCAGGCCGGGCGTGTCAGGATAGACGTGCGCCCGCCCGCCGGAGCGCAGGCGGAATTTATTGTGCATGGCCCCAGCACCGTAGCCAGCGTGCGGGGAACGAGCTTTGAGTTTGACGTCCGCAGCGTTAGCGTGCTGGAAGGCTCTGTGGCGTTTGCCGGGGGCTTTGGGGCCGCGGTGATACTGCATCCGGGCGGCGAAAGCACGGTAGACGCCGGGGGCAGGGCCGCGCCCGGTACGCAGGCTGTGTTTCAGAACCTGCTGCCGCCGTTACCTGTGGGAGCCGGAGCGTCAGGCGAAATCGCCCCGGCCCCGGTGCTGGCTGGAGCCACCGGGTACATTGTTATTCAAATACCGTCCCCTTCCGGCGGCGGTTTGTAATCAATTGGCAATATGGAGGAATTATGAACACCCCGCGCTATTTTTTTAGGGCCTTTGCCGCCACTCTATTGGCGATAACGGTTTCGCTATTGGCAAGCGCCTGTTTTAGCCCTTGGTCTGGCGGCGGCGAGGGCAGCGTTACGCTGGCGTTTGCCCCGCCTGCCCCGTCCGGCAGGGCCTTTACCCCCCTTAACGAGCCGGAACCAGCCAGGCGCCACGTAGTAACCCTGCAAGGCCCCCGCGGGACGATTACGCACGAGTTTACCGGGCCGGGCCCTGAGCGCATTGCCGTGCTTTCCGGCACATGGACGGTCAGCGTGCGGGCCTATGGCTGGTTCCCGTCTGAAGGCTTTGACCACGTTAACAACTCGTTCCAGCCCACCACGCCGCTACGGGCGATTTCCCTCGATGCCGCCGTTGTGGAGGTTGTCGTTGGGGAAACCACCACCGCCAGCATTACCATGACCCACGCGGCGGAGGTTAGCACGTATGAGCAGCTAAATGGGGTTCTCAACTATGCGTCTGACAACCGGGGAATGGAAAAGGTCATTATACTGGCGCAGAGTTTTGAAATAACCGAGGATCTTTCTGTCGGGGAAGAAGTGGGCATTACCCTTGTCTCGGACGCACCCGTAACCATTACCGCCGCAAACAGTGTTGCTGATTCGATGTTCAGTGTGGGGGCTGACGGCACGCTTAGGCTTGGCACGCCCGGCATGGCTGGCAGCATTACCCTAGACGGCGCGGGGCAAGCGCGCATAATTGAAGTCGCAGGCGGAACGCTTGAGATGCACGGCGGCGTTACGCTGACCGGGGGCAACACTAATAACAACGGCGGCGGGGTGTTTGTGGATGAAAGCGGGGAATTTATCATGCACGGCGGCGCAATCTCCGAGAGCACAGCCAACTCTGGCGGCGGGGTGTTTGTGGATGGTGGGGAGTTTACCATGCACGGCGGCGCAATCTCCGACAACACAGCTACTTCTGGTGGCGGGGTGTTTGTGGATGGTGGGGAGTTTACCATGCACGGCGGCGCAATCTCCGACAACACAGCTAATTTTAGCGGCGGGGTGTCTGTGTTGGGGGCCACTTCAACGTTTACCATGTACGGCGGGACTATCTCTAGCAACGAAGCTGATTTTGGCGGCGGGGTGGAGATTGAAGAAGGAACGTTTACCATGCACAGCGGGACTATTTATGGCAACACAGCCGAGGGTAACGGCGGCGGGGTTACCATGGGTGGAGAACATTCAATGTTTACCATGCACGGCGGCACAATTGCTAATAACGTTGCTGTTGGCACAGGACTTACTAATGGTCATGGCGGCGGGGTGTTAGTGGGCACACATACGATGTTTGAGATGCATGGCGGAACTATCTCTGGCAACACAGCCGAGGATAACGGCGGCGGGGTGTTTGTGGGTGCTGTGAACCAAGACGCCTATGGAACGTTCTACATGGCTGGCGGCGTGATTTACGGCGAGAATGCGGCGGGCGGGTTTGCCAACACTGCTAGCGGCGATGGCGAGGCGATTTACGTGATGGACGGGGCCACGGCGCAGTACGGCACGTTCAACAACGGTACGTTTAGCAATATGGGCGATTTACAGAGTACCGACGATACCATCAGGGTTGTTAGCGGCGTACTCCTAGTAGAGTAACAGCCGGGGCGAGAATGCCGTAAGGTGATGCGGGGCGGTGATGCCGTGCGAGAATGATGGGGGCTGTCCGTTGTTGCGGGCGGCCCCTCTGTGTTTGTGCGCCCTGCCGAGGGCGATGCTTTGGCGGTAATGCCGTAAGGTGATGCCGTAAGGTGATGCCGTAAGGTGATGCCGTAAGGTGATGCCGAGGGCTGATGCGTCTTCCAACCAGTAATGCCCCCGCCGCGCGTGAGCCACCAGTACAATGCCCGGCAGGGGAGGATATACGGTTTAAGAAGCCATTTGCAATGGACTCTCCGCGAAGGAGACCGAGGCTCCGTAGCGGGTTCCCCATGCGGGATTCTTAAACCGTATATCCTC
>WQUW01000080.1 GCA_009781915.1 Treponema sp.
ACACATCTTTTTGGCGGTTCTCTTAACGCTTTGCTCGGAGGAATGCAGGTGCTTGAACCAAGATGGTATACAAGAGATGAATTCATCGCGGCGGTTAGACCCAGTTTACTGAATGTTGGAATAACAGAGGAGCAAATAAATGAAATGCTGTCGCCGGTTATCTCTAATCCGCCATCATCGTATTCTGTAAGCAGAAACTCGCTTACGGTGGCAACGGTGTTTGCAGATCGAGAAATCGTAGTCGCTATGTCAAGAAGATAGGGGGAACAAAAATGCTTTCGCCCGGCTTGGCTTAAATATCCGGAGGACACAGTGAAAAAAATAAGCGTTGGCATTATGCCTTTAATCGTGCTTTTGGCTTTAGCTTTGCCCGGATGCGCTACCTTCGGCAACGGCAGAATAAGCGAAGAAGGACGTCTTGTAGAAAGAGCCGGAGGCTTTTCCATCGCAATACCCGAATCATGGGAAGCCGGGGAAATGTCAGGGTTTCTATTTAGAGTGCTATTTGGGCCTGAGGAAAGCGGTTTCCGCTCGAATATTGGCTTCGTTGTTGAGGTATTTCATGGATCATTGGAACTGTTTGTTGATTACAGCATTTTGTCCATGGAAAGGGCTCTTGGGGAAGATAATCTTGAAGTAGTACGCCGCGAGGATTTTGTTACAATAAGCGGCATACAAGGCGAGAAAGTAACTGTAAACACGTTTATATTCGGAATGTACTTCAGTCAAATTATTTATGCTCTTCAGGGCAGCGGAAGATTTATGGTAATTATAGCTACATCATTACGCAGGTACGCAAACTACCATGAAGCATTGTTTAATAGCACGGTAGAAACATTTGAGTGGATAAACTAGTATACCCCAAAGCGCCGCATATCCACCCGTCCTTCCGGGGAAAGCTCAACCCCTTCCGCGCGAAGAAGGCTTATCTGTAGTTCCTTCCCTTCCCCTTCCCTAAGGGCGATACTGCCGTCGTATCGAATTATTCTGTGCCAGGGAAGGCCGTGTTTTTCCGAAAGTGAATGGAGAACCCGTGCCACCTGCCGCGCGCCACGGGGAAGCCCCGCTTTTAGGGCAATATCCCGGTAGCAGCATACCTTGCCCTTTGGAACGGTAAGAATCTGCTCGATAATTCTGCTCGTAGAATCTGTCACCCGGATGCCTGTCTTTTAAGCGAAATGATGTGCAGAATTGCCGCCAGCCAGATCACGGCAAAGGCCGCGAAATGGTGTATCGGGAAAAATTCGCCAAAGACAAAGATGCCCAAAATAAACTTGAGCGTGGGGGATATAAACTGAAAAAAGCCCAGCGTGGAAAGGGGCAGGAGCCGCGCGCCGTTGCCAAAGAGGTACAGTGGAAGGGATGTTACAAGACCGCAAAAGGCGAGGGGAACCAGCACGGCAGCGCCAAGAAAGGCAATGTAGGAAAGGCCCTGCGCGTCCGGAATCAGACGCAGTCCCCCGGCTGTTTCTACCCGCACAAAGAGCAGCATAAGCCCCAAGGGAAGGGCCGCCAGCGTTTCGGCAGTCAGGGATTCCAGCGAGGAAAGCTTCACCTTTTTTTTCAGTAGGCCGTAAAACCCGAAGCACAGGGCAATGCTAAGGGAAATCCAGGGGAGCGCTCCCGACAGCACCGTAAGAAGCAACACCCCCGCGCAGGCAAGGCTAAAGGCCGTCCACTGCAGGGCGGAGAGTTTCTCCTTAAAGAAAACCAGCCCAAGCACAACCGAAATAAGGGGGGTAATGTAGTAGCCAAGGGAAGCCTCGATAATGCGGCCTTGATCAACCGCCCACAGGTACACACCCCAGTTAACGCAAAGGATAACAGAGGCCGCGATGATCATGCGGGCGCTCTTCGCGTCTTTGAAAACCGTAACCCACACAAAGTTTTTGCAGAGCGACAAAACCGCCCCCAAAAGCACAAGAGAAAGAAGAATCCTTGCCGCAAGAAGATGAAACGGGTCAACAGCGTCCAGCAACATCCAGTACAGGGGGAACACGCCCCACAGCGAATAACCTGAGACGGCGAAAAAAATGCCCTTGCCGAGCCCTGCGCTCTTGGGGGGTGTACTGCCCGGTGTATTGTTCATTGAAGCCTTCTGTTACTGGCTGTGGTTCCAGTGGCGTGGATGGCTTCTCGTGCCTCCCGCTGCTTCCCGATTAGCGTGGAACTCAGCACCGCCGCCAAAATAATCGCTCCCCCAACCAGGGCCAAGGCCGAAGGCTGTTCGCCGATAATCAGCAAAACCCAAACAGGGTTAAAAACAGGTTCCACCGTGCAGGTAAGGATGGCCTTAACAGCGCTTACCCGTTTTATTCCGTAGGCAAAGAACAGCGAGGCCATCCCCTGCTGTACAATACCCATGAACAGGATGGGCCCTACCGAAGCGGCGGAAAGCTCAGGGGGATAGAGAAAAACAAAGGGGATACTTATAACCGCGGCGATAATATGGGACGCGAGAAGCACGTCCCGCAGGTTTCCGTCTTTTATCATCCGCAAAAACACTACGTGCGTGGCAACAAACATTCCGGAAGACACGGCAAGCCCGTCCCCCAACAGCGAACCCGAAGCAAGCCCGTCCCTGAAAAAAATGAGCATACCCCCAATAACCAGAACCAGAGCCCCCCAGTGTTCCCAGCGGGGCCTTTCTTTAATTATCCACCATGCCAAAAGCGCAGTCCAGATTGGGGAACTGTACTGCAAAAGAACCGCGTTAGCCGAGGCAGTGAGCCTGTTGGCGCTGACAAAGGTAAGCACAACGCCCGCATTGGCAAAGGCGCTTACCCAAAAAGGGAAGCTGAAGTTTTTCCTGGCATTGCTTTTAGGGGCGGGAAACATAAAACGGATAGCCAGCATAAAAACCGCCGCTACAAAGGCCCGTGTGCCGGTAATAACCACCGGATGCCAGTCAACCAGCTTGATAAACAAGCCGCTGGTACTCCACAAAAGAGCGGCGGCAAGGACAGCGCCCTGCCCCGCAAACGGGTGTTCTTTTTTTACGGCTAAACTCATGGAATATAGTATAACAAATAGCGGCGTGGTGTTAAACCCGCCCCCTGCCGGGGCTTTTGGCGGAACTGTTGGCTCATGCGCGGCGTGGTGTTAAACCCGCCCCCGCCGGGGGGACTTTTCAAAAAATGCGCTTTAACCATTAATTTTCGTGCCAAAAAAGTTGCTGATTTCACAAAAAAACATTAATATAAATATATGGACACTTATGTTCATGCAGAACAGAAAACATCAGGGGGAAATTTATGTCAGCGAAAGCGATGGATTTGTTCGATGCGTACAAACAGGAAAAATTACCCAAGGATCAGGGCTATGTCGTTTCGTCTTTTATACACGCGAATACGGGCTATGCCATCTACGAGGTAATTTCTTATTCCGGGGTAAAGGCCATCTACCCTGAGGGGTCGGGGCTTACGTTTCAATCATCGGGCAAGAAGATGCACATTCTTATAGAGCCCGCTTCTTATCCCAAGAAGGCTATAGAACCGTATCTGCGGGAGACGGGGGATCAGATTCCGCTCAGGTTCAGCGAGCTGAATGTGCTGGTCGCGAAAAACCAGACAAAAATCTACACGGCTAAAAAGCCCATAGAATCCCTGTCCTCGTTTACTGTGACCAAGCCAACGGGCTTGAATATTTCTTTTGTTTTTTACAACTTGCCGGATCTTTACGATACCCTGCTCAAATTCTTCGAGCAGACCTTTAACAAGGATGCTGTGGTTCCCCAGCATGACGCCAAGAAAGCCTCGAAAGCAGCCGTGGAAGTGGTTGAAAAACTCATGGCTTTCAAGAGCGAGTACTCGTCTACCTGACCGGAAGGCACAGGGTACGCCCCCGCCGGTAAGCCGTACCGGGCCGGGGGTTCTAGCGGAGCCCGAAGCGGGAGGAAAGCTCCTTTAGGTGGCTGCCGATAAACAGCGCTCCATAGCAGGTTAGGACTACCCCGACCGTGATTCCCACGGGCAACAGAAAGGACGAGCCCTCCGCGTTTGCCATGTGGACAAAGTTCATCCCAAAAAAGGCGCTTGAAAGGGAAAGTAGCACAAAAAACCCGGCAATGACCCAACCCCGGAACGAAAAACCGGCCGGGGCGGCGGCGTTCTGTAGGACGGCTTCTTCGCTTAGGCGTTCCATAAGAATATCCGCGAAATCCGGAGAAGGCGGGAAGAAATCGGCCTTCATGATTTCCCGGGCGCGCCGCAAGTTCCCTAACTCCCCGGCGCATCCGGGGCAGCCCAAGAGGTGAAGCCATATCCGCGCCTGTAACAGTATTGGCAAAGAGCTGTCTTTTTCGGCATCGTAGACAGTATCCAGAACAGTGTCGCAATCCATAGCAATATATTTTTTCATTCAGCGTCTCCTCGACCCAGCTTGGAATAACCGGCAAAGCCCGCAAGCTTTTCCCGCAATATTTTTTTCGCCCGAAACACATGAGATTTTATCGTGTTTACCGGATACCCGGTAATCGCCTCGATCTCCTGATAAGAACGATCATAGAAAAAAAAGAGATCCACGCATATCCGGAACCGCTGCGGCAGTTCCGTTATCGCTTCCAGCACCGCCTCTCTGGCAACGTTTCTAAGCAGTTCCCGCTCCGGGGTGTCGTTGTCCGGGACAATTTCTTCTTCCACAAGGCTGTGGTAATCCTTCTTTCTGGATATGTTGTTAACCGCCGTATTGTAGGCGATTTTATACAGCCACGTGGAAAAACGGGATCGTCCCTCGAACCGGGAAAGATTGCGGAACGTCTTTAGGAATACCTCCTGGGTAAAATCGGATGCGTCTTCGGCATTGCGGAAAAAACTCATCCCCATGCCGTAGACTGCCTGTTCGTGCCGCTTAACCAAGAGCCGGAACAGTTCCTTGTGACCAAAGACAACCTGGGCCGCGATTACACGATCCTCGTCATCTCCCTGAAAGGTGATGCCCGCAGGCTCCGCCGGCTCCGCGCCATTACCGCGCGGCCTTTCACCGGCGGTCATGAAGGCCTGTTGTTGCGTCTTATCCCGTAATAAGTCAACAAACCAATTCCGACAGCCAGCGGAATAATCCCGCCCAAAAGACCAAAGTTCACCCTTAAAGCGATTGCGAGAAATATGGTCAGAGCAAGGCCCACCGCGCTAAGCAGAAGTCCCGCCAACAGGCTGAACGAGAGCAGGTCAAATTCCGGCCGCCGGTACTGCCCAGCCTTGATAAGCAGCGTTCTGCGCTTGTGGTTCCAAAGGAGGTAGAAAAAAATGACGACCGAACCCATTACGATTCCCACAATGGGGATTATGGAAATAATAACCTGGGCGGCGTAAGATGTTGTTTGCCCCATACTGTAATGATAGCCCCTATTTTCCGCTGTGTCTACATCTTTACGGAATTTCGACACGAGCGGGTATAGATGGTTGCATAGGCTAGGGGAGGGGAGGTGTGTGCCGGTAGGGCTAGTTGATTTTTAGAAAAAAATTATATACCATCTTTACCAGTCTGATTTTCAAGGAGCGAACTATGGAAAGTGCGGGAAGGAAGAGCGGAGGGCCGTTGGGTTGGTACTTCAACACAAACTTGCTCATCCGGATTCTAATCGGTTTGGGGCTGGGTGCGGTCACTGGGGGCATTTTGGGGAGTGTCCTTGAAGGACAGCAACTGGCCAGTGTCCTTAGTGTGATAAGGCCGTTCGGGGATGCCTTTATAAGGCTTCTCTGGATGATTATGGTTCCTGTCATCGCCTCAACACTCATCGTTGGGGCCGCGTCGGTCAGCCCCAAGCAGTTGGGCAAGATTGGCAGCCGGGTTTTGTGTATTTATGTTTTCACCTCATTTCTTGCGGTGGGCACGGGGCTGAGCATGGGTTTCCTGTTCCGGCCTTCGGTTGAGCTTATCGGCATTGCGACGGCGGCAGACTATACTCGTGTAGCGCCTCCTCTAGCGCAAACGCTTCTTAACATAATTCCGCAGAACATTGTTACTGCCGCCATGCACTCCCCGAATCTGCTGGGTATTATCTTCTTTACCCTCTGTTTTGGGACTGCCATTGCCATGCTGCGCGAATCCGGCACTGAAAGAACCAAGAACGCGGCGGAAACCGTATTTAATTTCTTTGACGGTGTGGCGGAAATCATGATAAAGGTTGTCAAGGGGATTATGCAGTACGCTCCTATCGGCGTATTCGCCCTCTTGTGCGTAGTATTTGCCACAGCGGGCCCTCAGGTAGTCGGCGGTCTTGTCATGGTAATTGTAACCTGCTTTGTCGCGTACATTTTCTATGTCGTTGTGTGGTATCTTCTTATCTGCGTCCGGCTTATCGGGGGCTTGAGCATATCTAAGTTTGTCATGGGCGTAAAAGAGGCCTTTGTAACCGGGTTTGTAACCAGAAGTTCAATGGCCACGCTGCCGGTAACAATGGAATGCGCCGCTAAAATCGGGTTGCCCAAGAATGTCTATTCATTCGCCGTGCCTTTGGGGGCGACGATCAACATGGACGGAACAGCCATTTATCAGGGCGCGGCTGTTGTTTTTATAGCCACGTCCGTGGGCCATGTTCTGACGCCAATGGATATAGGTACGGTTCTTATAATGGCGACCCTTGCCACAATCGGCACAGCCGGGGTTCCTGGGGGCGGTATGTTGATGCTGCTTATGGTGCTGGCCCAGATAGGCTTGCCTGCGGAGGCGGGAACCGCGGTCGCCGCCGCCTATGCGATGATCGTTGGTATTGACGCATTGTTGGACATGGGCCGGACAGGCATCAATGTTACCGGAGACCTCGTTTACCTGTCAGCGCTGACCAGACGAATGGGTACACTGGACATGGCTAAGTGGAGCTAGTGTAGTTCGATACATTCCGCCGGGGTAACAGCCGGCGGGATTTTTTTCAAAACAGGCAAAACAGGAGGATTAACACATGGGAACATACAATCCATACGAAAACGTAGTTACGATGATTCGTGACGCCGGCGACAGGCTTGGGTACAAGGAGTGTGATTACATTGCCACCATGTATCCTGAGCGGGAATTGAAAGTTTCGTTTCCCGTTCGCATGGATGACGGCACGGTCAAAATGTTTGAAGGCTACCGGGTGCAACATTCCAGTTCGCGGGGCCCCTGCAAGGGCGGCATTCGTTATCACCCGGACTCGGACGAAAACGAGGTCAAGGCGCTTGCCGCGTGGATGACCTTTAAGTGCGCTGTGGTCGGCATCCCTTACGGCGGCGCTAAGGGCGCTGTCAAGGTAGACCCGTCCACGCTGTCCCGCAACGAACTAGAACGGCTGACACGGCGGTTTACCGCCATGATCGCGCCGATGCTTGGCCCGGAGCGGGACATTCCCGCGCCGGACATAAATACCAATGGTGAAATCATGGGCTGGATTATGGATACGTACAGTATGCTGAAAGGCTACGCCATCCCCGGTGTTGTTACCGGCAAGCCCATTGACATAGGAGGCTCTCTGGGCCGCCCCGAAGCCACAGGCCGCGGGGTCATGATCACCACACGGGAGATTCTGAAAAAACTTAATATGTCTGTGGAAAAGACCCGTGTTGTAGTTCAAGGCATGGGCAATGTCGGCAGCGTGTCGGCAAGACTGCTGAGCGAGCAGGGCGCTGCCGTTATCGCTGTAAGTGATGTTTCAGGCGGCATATTTAGGGAGTCCGGGTTGGACATTCCGGACATCCTGCGCTTTCTAGAGGAAAAGGGCAACTTGCTCAAAGACTACAAGCAAAGCGGCGTTACCTATGTAAGCAATCAGGAACTGCTTGCCCTCCCAACAGATGTCCTTATTCCCGCCGCAATGGAAAACCAGATTAACGGGGATAACGCGGCGAACGTGAAGGCCAAGCTAATAATCGAGGGGGCCAATGGGCCGACAACCGTGGAAGCCGATAAAATTCTGGAAGCCAACGGAATAGTTGTTGTTCCCGACATTCTCGCTAACGCGGGCGGCGTTGTAGTTTCCTATTTTGAGTGGGTGCAGAATATCCAGTCCCTTATGTGGGATGAGGATGAAATTAACAAGGCGCAGGCCCGGATTATGTGCAAGGCAATCGAGACGGTTTACGAAAATTACCACGGGAAAAACATTTCCCTGCGAACAAGCGCCTACATGATCGCCCTTAAAAAACTGGTTACCGCGAAAAAAACCCGCGGTATTTTCCCCTAATATAGCCACTGTAAGGAGTATCCGTAATGAAATCGTACAATACCATGTCCCGTGATGAACTGGCAAAAGAAAAAGACGCGCTTGCCGCTGCCTTCGCCGCGCACAAGGCCAAGGGCCTTTCGCTTAACATGGCCCGTGGCAAGCCCGGCAATGATCAAGTACAGATGTCCATGCCAATGTTGGATGTGATTAATTCTTCCAGCAATTGCAGCGCGGAAGACGGAGTAGACTGCCGCAATTACGGGGAATTGACGGGCATTGCGGACGCGAAAAAACTTTTTAGCGAGTACATGGGAGTCTTAGCCGGGGAAATAATAATAGCCGGTTCCACGTCCCTTACGTTTATGTACGACTGCATGGCGCGGGCAATGCTGACTGGCGTACTCGGCTCCGATAAACCTTGGGCAAAGGAAGAAAAGGTCAAGTTTCTTTGCCCGGTTCCCGGTTACGACCGCCATTTTTCGATTTGCCAGTTTCTTGGCATAGAAATGATAAACATTCCGACCTCCACGGAAGGCCCGGACATGGATATGATTGAAAAGCTGTCAGCGGACGATCCCTTGATTAAGGGAATGTGGTGTGTTCCCAAATATTCTAACCCCTTGGGAATAACCTACTCCGATAACGTTATGCGAAGGCTGGCGGCGCTTAAACCCGCGGCGAAAGATTTCCGCATCTTCTGCGACAACGCCTATGCCATGCATGAAGTGTACCGGGACGTGCCCCTATTGAATCTTCTTGCCGCCTGTAAGGAAGCCGGAAACCCGGACATGGTGTACCTGTTTGGCTCGACCAACAAAATTACGTTTCCCGGAGCCGGTCTTGCGTTCTTCGCGGCATCCGCGGAAAATATAGCGTTCACCACAAAGCAGCTTTCCATGCAGGCAATCGGCTGGGACAAAATCAATATGCTGCGCCACGTGCGGTTTTTCAAAGACCTAAACGGCATCCGTGCCCTTATGCAAAAACACGCCGGTATCCTGCGCCCGAAATTTGACGCAGTTCTACAAAAGATGGAAAAGGAACTGGCCGGCCTTGGCGCGGGCGAGTGGATTAAACCGAACGGGGGGTACTTTATCACATTTTTGGCTCAGGCAGGGTGCGCCAAGCGTATCATCGGCCTGTGTAAAGAGGCGGGCGTCGCCATGACCGAGGCGGGCGCGCCGTATCCCTACGGCAAAGACCCCGACGACAGTTGCATCAGGATTGCGCCCACCTTTCCCTCGCTTGCCGATCTTGGCATGGCGATGGATGTGTTCTGCGCCGCTGTAAAGCTGGCGACCGTGGAGCGTGCTTTGGAGCAGGCCAGCTAACGCCGTGCGCGGCACAATGCGCGGCGGGGGGCCTACTCCCCGCCAAGCACCTCGTACAACCTGTCCAAGTCTTGCATAGAATAATACTCAATCGCAATCGTTCCCTTTTCGGTATCCCCGTTAATAACCACCTTCGTGCCCAGATGCTTTATGAACTTTTCTTCCATGGCATCCAGTTCCGGCAGGCGGCGTTTGGGGGCGGGCTTTTCCGGCTTCTTGCTCTGGTTTCCCAGTTCCGCCGCCCGCTTTTCCGCTTCCCGCACGGAAAGGCCCTTTTTCAAAATCTCCCGGTAAAGCGCTTCCTGCGCCATCGTGGCCGGAAGCGAAAGAACCGCGCGCGCGTGGCCGGGCGAAAGCTCAGCGTTCCGTATGCTTTCCTGCATCTGGGGCGGAAGCTTCAACAGCCTAAGTGCGTTGGCAACTGTGGCGCGGTTTTTCCCCACCTTTACAGCCGCCTCTTCCTGCGAAAGATTTTCCAGTTCCATAAGCTGGCGGTAGGCCGCCGCTTCCTCGATAGGGTTAAGGCCCGCCCTCTGGATATTTTCGATAAGCGAAACCACCATGCGCTTTTCTTCGGAATACTTGCGGAGGATTACCGGCACTTCCGTAAGACCGGCAAGACGGGCCGCCCGTGTCCTGCGCTCCCCGGCGATAATCGTGTACGTTCCGTCCCCGGCATCCTCGACAAGAATGGGCTGAATTATGCCTTGCTGCCTAATGGAATCCGCAAGCTCTTCAAGCTCCGCCGCGTCAAACGTTTTCCGGGGCTGGTTGGGATTAGCCTTAATCTTTTCCAGCGCGATAAAAACCTCCCCCCCGGACGCAGGCCCCTCAGAAGCACCCGCAGGGGCGGCGGCGGGCGGATCTTCTTCCTCTAGCGGAAGCAGGGCCGAAAGACCCATTCCAAGGCCACGCTTAATTGCCACGGTCAAGCACCTCTTGGGCTAGGCTCTTATACGCCTTTGCGCCTGAGCAAAGGGGGTCGTACTTGGAAATGGGAAGCCCGTGCGAAGGGGCCTCGGAAAGCCGGACATTCCGGGGAATAACCGTGGAAAACACCTTGTTCGTAAAGTACGCGCTTACCTCTTTTACCACCTGCTGGGCGAGCCTTGTCCGGGGATCGTACATCGTAAAAAAGATGCCCCCAATATCCAAGCGGGGGTTAAGGCTTTTCTGTATCCGTTTGATGGTTTGAAGCAGGTGCGTAAAGCCTTCCATAGCGAAGTATTCGCACTGCATGGGGATCAGCACCGCGTCCGAGGCGGTAATGCCGTTCAGAGTCAGCACCCCCAAAGAGGGGGGGGAGTCTATCAGGATAAAGTCATAGCGGCCACGGGCCGGTTCAAGGGCCTTTGACAGGAAAAAATCCCTTCCTTCCTGCTCGATAAGTTCCACCGCCGCCCCGGAAAGATCCATGCCGGACGGGATAACCGAAAGCCCGCGCACCGGCGTTGGCCGGATTACCGCCTCTAACGGGGCAAGCCCTGAAATAAGCTCGTAGACACCGGGCTTAGAGTCCTTTCCGGCAATACCAACGCCGCTGGAAAGGTTGGCCTGCGAGTCAAAGTCCACCATAAGCACCGATTTCCCCAACTCAGCGAGATAAGCCCCAACATTTATGGCGGACGTGGTTTTTCCCACTCCCCCTTTTTGGTTTACAAAACAAAAAATCTTGCCCATTTTCGCATTATACATGATATTATTATTCATTGCTATTGAACAACGGGGCACACAGGGATTATTCTTTTACGATGAAGCCGATACGTATTCTTGCTATGGATCTGGACGATACCCTTTTGCGTTCAGATTTTTCCATCTCCCGGCGGACACGGAGCGCCGTAAGCCGTGCCGGAGCCACAGGGGTAACAATAGCCCTGTCTTCAGGCCGCATCTCCAGAGACATGGATCGCTATGCCCGGATTCTGGGACTTCACAAGAGGCCGGGGTATCTGGTAAGCGCCAACGGCGCGCTTATTCAGGAAAGCCATACCGGGACTGTTGTCCACGAATCACGGATGGATATGCAGACGGCTTTGGCAGTCTGCGATTTGGCTGAGGCGGAGGGTTTTCCGGTGCAGATGTACGAGGAGGACGACATCATGTACATTTCCCGGCGCAGCGAATACTCGGAGTGCGACCACAGGCTGACGGGTGTTCGTCAGGTGGTAGTGGAAAATTTCCGCGCTATGGTCAAAGAAGGCTGCCACAAACTTATCATCCCCGGCGATCCCGCGGTTCTTCCGTACATGGAAAACATCATCCGCACCTATATGGGCCAGACAATAACCCTCTTTACCAGCCGCCCCTACTTTCTTGAAGTGCTGCCCAAGGATACTGACAAGGGCACGGCCTTGGCTAAGATAGCGGAAATTATGGGCGTGGATGCCGGGGAAACAATGGCGATTGGGGATTCCATGAATGACCAAGCTATGATACGCTGGGCCGGTATTGGAGTGGCAATGGCAAACGGAGACGACCAGATAAAACGCATTGCCGATTTTGTAACAGACAGCACCAACGACGAAGATGGAGCAGCCGAGGTTATTGAAACGTATTTTTTGAACAAGGAGCAGGCCAATGTGTGATAATGCCGTTCTTTCCGAGGACATCCCCATCAGCACGGTTGATTCCCCATCGGTGGTGCTTGAACTCATCTACCAGTTAAAGATCAAAGACGTAATGAACAGCGCCATTATCACTGCCGGAAAAACAGACAGTCTGCGCCGTGTTCAGGGCATGATGCGGGAGAACTATATCACGGGTCTGCCTGTTACCGACGGGCGGGAGCTTGTCGGCATCATATCCATAGAAGATATTATTGTGGCTTTGGAGCGGGGCTATATTGACAGTCCCGTAGAGGAATATATGACCAGAAATGTTATTGTTCTGGAAGAGGATATGCCCATTTCTTTTGCCATTTCCTACCTTAACAAGTACCGTTACGGGCGTTTTCCGGTGCTTAGCAAAAAAAAGGAGCTGGTTGGCATCCTTACTTCCAAGGACGTTATACGCACCCTGTTGATGAAGATGAACCGGGAAGTCCTTCGTCTTGAAAAACTGCACCAAAAGGAAGTCCGCCCGCCGGAAATGTACTCCGACATGAGTTTTACCACGGTGCGCTTCGATTTTGAACTTGCCGGGCGGGCTTCTACGGAAATTAAGAAGGCCCTTAAACAGCGGGATATTGACCCCAAAATTATCCGGCGCATAGCCATTGCCAGTTACGAGCTGGAAATAAATCAGGTCGTTCATTCCCTTGGGGGAACGATGAACTATTCGCTACAGCCGGACAAGGTGATTATTGTGGCAAACGACACCGGGCCCGGCATTGCCGATATTTCGCTGGCTCTTCAGGAAGGATGGTCTACCGCCAACGACTGGATACGCTCTTTGGGGTTCGGCGCCGGCATGGGGCTGGCAAATACCAAACGGGTTTCTGACGAGTTTTCCATTGAATCCACTTTGGGCGGCGGCACTACTGTCCGCTCGGTGGTATTTATCAATTCCTCAAAAGAGGAGGTATAGCCATGACTATCCGTGAGGCCGCCGCCGCCCTTGGGGCCGAGATTGTGCAGGACGAGTTCGAGGACACGGCGCTGTCCGGGGCGTACACTTCGGACTTGCTTTCGGACGTGATGGCCCATGCCAGAGATGGCGGGGCGCTTATCACCATTCAGGCGCACAAGAACACTGTCGCGGTGGCTACCCTTGTGGACATTACCGTTATCGTCATCTGCAACGCCCGGCCTGTCCCCGAAGATATGCTTGAAGCGGCAAAGGACGAAGGCATTGCTGTCATACGCACCAAGGAGAACCAGTACACGGTGTCGGGGAAGTTGTACGCTTTGCTGAGTTAACCCCCCGCCGTAAATGAACATTACCGCAAAAAGCCCCGGCAGGGGAGGATATACGGTTTAAAAATCCCGCATGGGGAACCCGCTACGGAGCCACGGTCTCCTACGCGGAGATGCCATGCAAATGGCTTCTCAAACCGTATATCCTCCCCTGCCGGGCATTGTGCTGATGGCTCATGCACGGCGGGGAGCATTGCGGGGGGGAAGAGAGCATGAGCCCTCCACGGCTCTCCGGGAAGGGCCGCCCGAAATGGGTGCTTGGCGGGATGAAAATCCGGTGCATAAAAATTTTTGAAAAAAATTCGCAAATATGTTGATATTTCGCCAATAGCGGGATATACTCTCTTTTGATGGTATCTGTTGCCGATAACAACGCAATTTCCCCGCCCGTAAGACTGCCGCATCTGACGGCAGTTGTGGGGCAAGTTACCCCCCCCGTATATGGCATTGTTCAAGTCAAGCTGAGTTGCCAAAAGACTTGCGTTGAAAGAAAAGTTTTAAGGTGCAATCCAACATTTCATTTGATTTGGAATACCGCTTGCTTCGGCGGTTGAAACGGGCGAGGT
>WQUW01000081.1 GCA_009781915.1 Treponema sp.
TTTTTTCAAAACACTCAAACGGGAACTGGACATTCTCGATGGGAAGCATACGAAAAAGGAGGTAAAAACAGGGGTATTTGAATACATCGAAATTTATTACAACAGACGCCGTAGACATTCGGCTCTCGGATATGCTACACCTTTAGCATTAACAAATAATTTAGCGGCTTAATTCAGTGTCCAAAAAATCGGGGGAACTCCAGGATAGAATCCTTATACACCAGATACACATTGATGGCCCCCTGTAAAAACGGCTTGGGGCAGGGTTGCCATAAAAGCCCCATCCCTACCCGACCACTCGCCAGATTCATTGCCTATTTGCTGTTTGTTACGGTTTAATGCACTTTCTAGGAGGATTACAACCGTTTTTGACAAGCTTCGCTGATCCCTCTCTGCAATATCCTCTATACAAGCAACCATGCTTTCTGGCATATAAATGTCCTTATAAACCTTTTTTGGTCTATTCTTCATTTCCATATCGCAATTATATACCAATTGCATTTCATTTGTCAATAGAATTTAATGATTTTTTTATTTTTATTGCTTTTCTGCCGAAATAATGATAGAGTGGAGGTGTACAGAAATGGCTAAAAAAACCCAGCAAGCAGTACAGAAAGCCTTGCGGCTTCCAAAGTGGATGGTAGATGCTATTGATAATTTAGCAGAAAAGGGCGGCTATACATTCACGGATGTAGTGATCGAGCTTTTGCGTAGGGAATTGGAGATCAGGGGTTATCAAATGGACATAGGGGGGGGGCCATCGCCTCAAGGCAGGAGCCGGGCAGCCAGCCTGTGATCGAAAAGACGGCGGGATAGTGCTACGGTTCAATCCTTCCCATTCGTGGCGCTGGGTGTGGCCTTGGGGCTGTAAGATAATTCCATTTAGGCAGGGGTAAAAAGATGCCAAAGAACCCCCACATATATAGAAAGCCCTTGATGATCCGGGGGCTTGATAACAAGCTGATAGCGGGTTTACATTGTCCTTATCGGACTTTCATGGAGGTATAAAATGAACATCCCGTCAAAATTTACAAAGCGTGTTCACGACAACTTGAAAAAATACCAAGAGATAATATCAGGCTTAAAGAAAAAAGACGCGAATGAAGCCGACACGGTGAGGGTTGTGGCTGGTATGCTGGAGTGTTTCTTTGGATATAACAGATTCAAAGAGATAACATCAGAACACGCTATTAGGGGTACTTACTGCGACTTGGCAATAATTGATGCCCGGAAAAGGATCAGAATTTTGATAGAAGTAAAGGCGGCATCTTCAACCCTTAACGATAGCCATGTAAAACAGGCTATTGATTACGGCGCGAACGCTGGGGTCAGCTGGGTTATATTAACAAACGCTGAAAAGTGGATGTTGTACAAGATTAAATTCGGAAAGCCCATCAGTAAAGAATTAGTTTCTGAATTTAATATGCTCTCCATCAACGCACGGTCTAAAAAAGAATTTGAGGTCATGTACGCGATAAGCAAGGACGGGCAAGGCAAGTCCAGTATAGATGAATTATACGCAGCTAATCAGGCAAAGAGTAAATTCATGGTTGGCGCGTTATTGAACAGCGAGGAAGTACATTCCCTAATCCGCAAAAATATTAAAAAACTTTACGGTGATGTAAAAATTTCAAATGAAGAAATTGCCAGTATTATGGTAAATGATATTATAAAGAGGGAGATACTCGATTCCGAAGAATCGAAAAAAGCCAAAAAAGATATTGAGAAAGCTTCAAAAAAATCAGGGCAAGAAACCGGAAAGACTGAAGCACGGAGCAAAAGAACAAAAGAGCCGGAGGAGAAAAGCAATGACACGCCATAAGGAGGTTACTATGAAAAGATTGCTACTTTTGACCATTGTTTCCGCCGGGCTGTTTTTGGCCTGTGAGAATAGCACATCTCACAACCACGGCAGTATCCCGCTTGGTTACGGAATACTTAACCGCACCGACTATGATGTTAATGTTACAACAAATACCGACAGGACTCTTTTTGCAAACTCAAATTGGTTTACTGTTCTGGCCCCCGGCGAATTTGGCGTGGAGACTGGCATAGTACTGGAGAATGGTGTTCGAAGAAACCCGGTAGCCGTACAAATTAGCAACGATGGTGAAACAACATTTATACAGTACACTCCCAGATGGCAGCTTGTGTTCACAAACACTCATAATGCGCTCGCCGTTATAATCAGTGAGAATTATATGTGCGTTGGAGGATGGGATTTCTCGGAGATTGAAGTCCCTGCTGGTGTTGCCGATTGGATTTTTCCAGACAGAAGAGCTTTTATTTACACTGATACCCCAAATTTCCAGAGGCGGCACTTAGGCAACGTTAGCCCTATTGGAAACTGGGTTGTCCAATCCCGCATTGAAGCGAATACCATGTTCGTAACATTTGCCCACCAGCCCTAGCCCCCCGCCGTTCTCCGGCAGGGGGCGCACTGTTCAACTAACCTTCCTGAACTGTAGAACATTCCCGAAAGCCACCGCCGCAGCGTTGCCAACTTCCTGAACGTTTTTGGCTTCGATATGGGATTCGTACTTTCTAAATACTTCCTCCGAAAGATGCCCGGTAACCTTCGCCACTTTTTTCCCTCTATTACCTGCGTTATCCTCGAACAGAAAAAATGCCGCCAACTGTGAAACCCAATGTAACGGGCCGTGTAATCTACCCCTATTTTATCCAAAGCTTCTTTAAGGCCGTCCAGTACCGCGATTGCGCCGCATGGCCTTTCGGGGCTCATCGAGTAAAACACAAACGGATCATCCCCGCCGTGCGGATTATCTTCCAGCAAGCCAAGTAGCGCCGCCCTGACTTCAGGCAATAGCGGCGCAACCCGCTTATGCCCGTTTTTGGGGCATTTAAGCCCGTCCATCGGCGAATAACTGTGAGCGATGTTTATGGTGTCCGTTCCAATGTCCGAGCGGCGCAACGCCAGACATTCACCTTGCCTCGCCCCCGTTGTGGCGGCGACAAGGGAAGCGGCGAAGGCCCGCCTGTCCTTCCAGTCTACGGCGAAAACCGCCGCCGCTTCTGCCTCGGTCAATACTCCACGCTCTTTGTTGACTATGGAAAACTTTCTAAGTCCAACCGCCGGATTAGAGGGGATTATTTTTTCATTAAAAGCCCACTTTAGGGGGGTGCAACATACTAGAAGCGCTTGGTTGATTGTCGAAGTAGCCAACCCACGGGCCGCCAGACTTTGAGACAATTTTTTTAAGTCGTCAGTAGTAACGCAGTTTAATTTTTTGTCCCCGAAATACGGTTTTAGTTCAACGCTTACCCGCTTTTGACATCCGTGGGCATAACTACGGCTAAACCTGTACCCGTGGGCCAGCTTGTCTTTGATGTATTCCGATTTGTTATAGTCCCAAAATCTTTCAAGGAACTGGACAAAAGGAATGGCCCCCTTCCCGGTATTTTTGACGGCGGCGATGTCAATCAACCCCATGCTTTTGAGGGTAGAGACAACTCGCATCGCGTCATCGGGGGTAAGCTCGGCCCGCCGCATGGCCCGTATCACGGCCTCGATGCCTGCGGCCTGTTCAACCGGGCGGGGCTTCCTAAGCCTTCCCGTGGGTATGCCTTGAGCTTTCCACAGTTCCGCTTTGACGTGGGCTTTTACTTTGTCCGTTTCCCCGGTTGAACGGGCGGATAGTTTTTTTCCATTTTCTACGCTGATGAACTCAACGTAGAAAATGCCGTTTTGCCGTTTATGAAGGTAATACTCCCGGCGCATAATGACTCCTTCCGAGCGACCCCGTGATTTTCTCACAGTTTTTCTCAATCATAAATTTGGAGCCTGTACACCGTCCCTTTCGGCGGCAAAGGCTATGCGATAACTCTTTATACCACAAAGAGTTAATTATCACAACCCCTGAATTGCCGAATTTTAGGCTATAGATTCTTAAACCGTATATCCTCCCCTGCCGGGGCTTTTGGCGGGAACATTGGCTCATGCGCGGCGGGGGTCTTACCGGAAGCGGCGGCGGCCCTTATAATGGAAGCATGAATACCCCACCGAAAAAAGCCGAGCACATGACCAGCCTTTGCGGAAACCGCATGGTAAGCAAGACCCACGGGCGCATCGCCTTCCGGGGCGTAATTGACACGCTGGAAGCCGAGGTAATAGAGGCGCAGGTTGTGGCCATGCGCGAGAACGAGGCCGGCGTTTGCTTGCGCCTTGGCGAAGTCCTTGAGTACCTGCGCCGTCTTATGTCAGCGGAAGTACGGGAAGCGCCCCTTGATCCGCCCTTTCTTTTCGGCATGGACAGCGAAGAGGTACACCGCCAGAGCCACAACCCGGCGGGGAGTTTCGCGGGACTCCAGCTCCCAGCCTACACGCAGGGCCCCCTTGCTGCCCGGCTTAACACGCTCAGGGCAAAGACACGGGAAGCGGAGCTTGCGGCGGTACGGATCTTCGGCCCCGGCACGGACACGGCGGAGGCGGCGGAACGGGAAGACATTATCTTGGGACTGAACCGCCTTTCCAGCGCCCTTTGGTGGCTTTTCTGCGCGTATACGTCAGCGCCTGCTACGCCCCGTGTATGTGGCTAAGACCGTGCAGGAATTCTTCGGCCTTTCCCTTGCAGCTCCCGCAGACCGTCCCAATTTTGGTGGCCTTTTGAAGCTGCTCCCAAGCGCGGGCCCCGTTTG
Organism: Treponema sp.; assembly: GCA_009781915.1. Lineage (GTDB taxonomy): Bacteria > Spirochaetota > Spirochaetia > Treponematales > Breznakiellaceae > WRKT01. The sequence continues at coordinate 4,657 of WQUW01000081.1, forward strand.
CAAAGGCGTTTTCAATGTCTTTGCCCGTAATGCCAAGGCAGCGGCAGATCACCACCGCCTCCTCAACAAGTTCGCCCGCCCTGCCCTGCTTCGCAAGGTAGTCGTCGATAGCGGCTCTAAGGGCTTTGTCGCCCAGCACGGAGCAATGCACCTTGTAGTCGGGAAGCCCGCCGAGTTTTTCCACCAAGTCTTCGGGCTTGATTTTGTAGGCGTCCTTTATGTTCATCCCTTTGATGATTTCGGACAGCATACTGGTAGAAGCGATGGCGCTGGCGCAGCCGTAGGTCTTCCACCGCGCGTCAAGAATAACATCGTCCTTTATCTTCAGGAGCATCAGCATCTGATCTCCGCATTTGATGTTCCCCGCCTGCCCCCTTCCGTCGGCGGGAAAAGAGGATTCTCCTTCCGTAAGAGCGTTGCGGGGCTGGGTAAAATGATCCTTTACGATGTTCGAATAAAGCCAGTCAGACATATGTACTCCTTATGATAGTTTGGGCTGTTCAATGGTAGACATCGCCCTAAGTTTTTCGATTATGGGCGGCAGGGTTTTAAGGATGTACTCGACATCCTCTTCGCCTGTTTCCCAGCCAAGGCTAAAGCGAATGGAGCCGTGCGCCACTTCCGGCCCCACTCCCGTAGCTAGAAGCACATGAGAAGGCTCAAGGCTTCCGGAGGCGCAGGCTGATCCGGTGGACGCTTCGATCCCCGCCATATCCATGTGAATAAGAATGGCCTCGCCCTCAGCGCCGGGGAACGAAACATTCAGGGTATTGGGCAGCGTGTCAACCGGGTGTCCGTTAATCTTGATGGATGGTATGCTCGCCGAAAGGCCGTCCTTTAGTCGCTTCTTTAGGGCGGAGGTTTTCTGTTGGTACTCGCAAAGGTCTCGCGCTGCCAGCGCCGCCGCCTCGCCCAGCCCCAGAATGCCGGTGTTGTTGTAGGTTCCAGCCCGTAAGCCGTTTTCCTGATGCCCCCCGTGGATAAAGGGGGAAAAGGGAGCGCCTTCTTTTATGTAAAGGGCCCCGACACCCTTGGGGCCGTACATTTTGTGCGCCGACACGGTAAGATAGTCCACGCCCAAATCCACGGCGTTTACCGGAATTTTACCCACGGCCTGAACCGCGTCGGTATGCGTGAAGGCACCGGCCTCTTTCGCAAGGCGGGCGATTTCCTTTATGTCCTGAATCGTGCCGATTTCGTTATTCGCCATCATCACCGAAACGAACAGGGTCTTTTCGCTTAACGCCGCCTTTAGCGCGTCCATTTTTACTTTCCCGTATTCGTCCACGGGGATGATCCGCACGTCAAAGCCCAGCTTTTCAGCGTACCCGGCGGAGTTAAGCACGCAAGGGTGTTCTATACTGGTGGTTACGAACTCACGCCGGCCCTCTTTGCGGGGGCCGCCCGGCCCGGAGGCAAGGCTGCGCATCGCGGCGAACAGGGCATTGTTCGACTCAGAGCCGCCTGAGCTAAAAACGATGGTTTTGGCGGGGGAACCCAGCAGCAATCCCACAGCGGCCCTTGCTTCCTCGATTCTGGCGCGGGCGAGGCGGCCTGAGCCGTGCAAACTGGAAGCGTTGCCGAATATGTCAAGAGCGCCAATCATTGCCGCCTTGACCCCCTCTTTTAGTGGTGTGGTCGCATTGTAATCAACATATATCCGCTTTTCCGCCATGCCGCGCCTCCGCTTCAAATCATTCCTTATTTAGTAATATACAGTACTCGCGGCGCTTTGTTAAGGGTTCACTCCCCTGCCGGGGCTTTTGGTGGAAATGCTCACACGCGGCGGGGGCGAGGGCTACCGGAGAAAATCCCCGCTCTTCCTGAAAAGCCGGTCAACCGTCCACGGCGAAAGGACATACACCAAGGGCGAAGGCGAAACCACCGCCCGCCTGTAGCCCTCCCCGCCCTCCGCCGGGCCTACCTGGATCGTGCGGGCCGTGCCGTCCCCAAACCAGAGGGTAACGCTTGCCTCGATAGCGGGCGGGGCCTCCGTTCCAAGGCCCTCGCCTTCGGCCTCCAGTACCGCCCTGAGCCACGCTTCCACCCTGGCGTTAACCAAGGCGGCGCTTTCGTTGCCCTGCAGTACCCAGCCCCCTCCGTCCCGGCGCAGGACATATGAAACAGGCGGAGCGCCGCCGGGCGGGGCAAAGGCAAATTCCGCCTGCTGAACCATCGCGGCGGAGTAGCTCGCGGCAAAGAGGCGGAAATCGAGCCAGAAGCCGGGCCCTGAGTCCGTAAAGAGCGAAAAGCGGTCGTCCCCGGAGTAGATTTCCCGCTCGTAGGCCCGCGCCAAGTAGACCTCCCTGCCCACAGCGCCCCCATAGCCGATAAGGAGGTCTACAAGGGGAAGCCCCGGCCCGCCCCGTACAACTATGCGGGAAGCGCTCCCAATGGAAAGGCCCAGCCGTTCTCTGGCTTCAAGGGAATTCGCGCGAAGGGTGTACGCCTCCCTGCGGGAAAGCGCCGCAAAAAGGTCTTGCACCCGCTGTTGCCGCACAGGGAAGCCCTGCCATGCCCCGCCGGGGCCGCCCTCCGCGCCCCCGGCCCCCGGATCGCTTAAAACCCAGACATCGTTTCTGCGGACAAGTACCGTAGTGCCTGCGGGGCCGGAAATCTCTATCCTGTCGGCGAGGTAATGAAGGCCCGGATGATCCAGCCACGCGAAAGCCCTGCCGTGCCGCCTGTCAGGATCGAAAACCAGCGTAAGCGCGTACACGAGCGCGAGGGCTCCGGCTAACGCCGAAAGAAAGACAAGCTTTCTTCTGTACACTGTTGTTCCTGCCGTTGTTCGTGTTGTTCGTATCATCGCTGTGCCCCTCGCGCTGGCGGCGCGTTGCGTGTTTTGGCGCTCCGCCTTCGCACCAGAACCAGCCCCGCCAGAGCCACTCCAAGCGGGACGAAAACCGTGTTCACCCTTAGCGAGAACGCCATTGCCGCCGCCCTTCTTTCGACATCGATAATGCGATCAAGGCGGCCCGCTCCTTCCCGGCCCCGGATGTCCAGCATATCATCATCGCTGGAAAGCCACTCGGCGGCCCTGATTAAAAAGTCAAGGTTTCTCGCTTCGCCCTGACTGACCTGCATTATGTCCCCGGCAAAATTGGCGTCCCCCACAACAATAAGCCGGGAAGGGCGTGCCGGGGCCGCAATGCCGGACGGGGGGCCTTCAAAGTCAAAGGCGCTGGGAAAAACGCCGGAAAGGGCCGCCCCAAGTATCCGTGTCCCGCGGGTCTGGGCTTCTTCATCTTCAAGAAAAGAAACCATGTCCGGGCCAGCGATAAAATCGCCCGTCTGAAGCCACGCCTGCGCCGTGGTGGTAAAGAGAACCTCGGCCTCTACCCCGGCGGGGGGAACGAGTTCCAAGGGGCTTGCCCAGTACATATCCAGCCCGCCAAAGCGGGAAGTGATGCGGTGGCCGGGGTTGCCCCCCTGTTCCCGCACGGCTATCCAGTGGGGATACGGCACGGAATGGATACGCGCGCCGTTTTCCTGTACCTGCATGGTCAGGTTCAGCGAGGCCCTGTCCAGCACTAGCGCGCTGCGCACCAGAACCCCGTAATTCGCCAGCGCCGCCAATAGCCCCATGTCCCGCGCGGCCCATGCCTGAAAATCGCCCATATAATCGACAAGAACCCCGTTGGCGGCGAAAAGGACATTGCCGCCCCCCGTTATGTAACGGTCTATGCGGTACAACTGGGGCGCATGGAGGTCTTCGGCCCCGCCAAACACGAAAAGCGCCGGAAGGGTTCCGGGAATGTCCTCCCACGGGCTTATAAGGCGGACGGTAAACCCCGCCATAAACAGGGCCCTATTTAAAAGGCTGAAATCGGTATGCCATGTTTGGTGGGCGCTGGCAACAATAACGCCGATTTCCCGCGGGGTGTTCCGCGCAAGGGCCCTGATGCGGGAACTTAGATCGTATTCCAGCGTGTACAGGGAGAAAACCACGGGGATTACCGCCGCCCGATCCAGATATTCGATAAGGATGCCGGAATACACCGTTACCGCCACAGGCTCGTTATGCTCGATAACCTGAATCTGCCAAGGGATAATGCCCAGTTCCTCTACAGAGCGGACAAGGTCTGCCCGCACAGGGTCTCGCTGGGTAACGCGAATCCTTCCACGGGAATGGGCCGCGTATTCCCGCAAAAGATCGGCGACTGCCGTGGGCATGGGGTGGGCCAGAACAAGCCTGTCGGAGACAAAGTAGGTTATCCGCACCTGATCGGAAATTTCCCTGTGAAGGTTCTGCGAGACCTGCGAAATGGTGAAGATGTTGTTGCCTGTCATATCAACACGGAACCAGAGGCGTCCGCTTATCAGAAAGGCAAGGGCGAAAATGACAAGGGAAAGGGCCGCCAGCGCTTTGGCCTGATTCTTGCTCATGGCTAACTCCACTTCCTGAATATCAGGACTTGCGTATTCAGAAACAAAAATAGCCCCGTGGTAAGAAGGAAAAAGGCGATGTCCCGGCTGTCTAAAAGCCCCCGCGAAAAACTTTCAAAATGAAAGGACAGGGAAAACGAGTTGACAAAGGCCGCTAGCGCAGGGGGCATATCCCCGGTAAGTCCGGTTAAAAGCGTCATGGCCATAAGAACCACGGCTGTCCCCAAAAATGCGGCGGCCTGAGTTCTGGAAACGCTGGAAAGAAAAAGCCCCAGCGCCGAGGCTGACGCTCCCAGTAACAGCGCCCCGGCGTACTCGGCAAGAATGACGCCCGGATCAAAATGGCCCAAAGGCATGATGGTCAGGGGGACGGGAAGCGTAAGGAGCGTCATTGCCGCTACGAGCGTGAAGCAGGTTAAAAACTTTCCCAGCACCAGTTCCCATTCGGTAAACGGCAGGGTAAATAGAAGCTCCTCGCTGCCGAGCTTTTTTTCCTCTGTCCACGCCTTCATGGTAAGGACGGGGATCACCAGAATAAACGCCAGCGGGAAGCCCAAAAAGAATGAGCGCAGGCTTGCGGTATCCATAGCGAAGAAGCGCTGAAAGTGAAAGAACCAGATGGACACAAACAACAGGAAAAAAACTGTTATGACGTAAAGCGCAGGGGTGTACACCCACGAGCGCAGTTCCCTCCGCGTCAGCGCCAGCGGCCGTGCCAAAAGGCGTTTAAGATTTTTTTCCGCCACGAAATCCCCCCTCCTTCTTACGGTTTTTCAAGATGTCAAGCCCACAAAAATATCTTCAAGGCTAAGCTTTTTGTGGTTCATGCTGATAATTTTACAGCCGCCGGAAACGGCCCAGTCGAATATCCATTCCCCGCCCGAATCGCCGCCGCCTGTAACGGTAAAACAAAGACGGACGGTTCCCGGTTCCACATTTTCCGCCGAAATACCGGAAATCGCCGCCCCGGAAGGCAGGCTAAGGCCCGCAAGCCGCTGTGCGATGTCCGCCGCCTGAGGGCCTTTCAGCAAGAGTTCCCAAGTGTCCTGCTTTGAGCGCTTCAGCGTTCCGGCGATTTCCCCCGGTGTCCCTTGGGCGGCGATGCGGCCTTCGTTCAGGATAAGCACTCTGGAACAGACGGCTTCTACCTCCTGCAAAATGTGGGTAGAAAAGATCACGGTTTTGCGCTTTCCCAGTTCCCTGATAAGGTTTCTGATTTCGATGATCTGGTTTGGGTCAAGGCCCGATGTGGGTTCGTCCAGTATCAGGATGGGCGGGTCGTGGACTATCGCCTGAGCCAGCCCGGCCCGCTGCCTGTAGCCTTTGGAAAGGCTGTCAACGCGCTGGCTGCCCGCCGGCCCTTCAAGGCCGCAGGCGGCAAGGGCCCCGTCCACGGCTTTTTGCCTGAGTCCCCGCGGGATAAGGCGCGCGGCGGCAGCGAAGTGCAGGTACTCCCGCGGGCTCATGTCGCCGTACAGCGGCACGCTTTCGGGAAGGTAGCCGATGCGGCTTTTTATCGCCGCCGGGTCTTCCCGCGCGCAGATGCCGTCTATGGTTACCTGCCCGCTTGAAGGAAAGTGGCAGCCGGTAAGCGTCTTTATGATGGTGGTTTTGCCCGCGCCGTTTGGGCCCAGAAAGCCAAGCACCTCCGCCCGGCCCACGGAAAAAGACACGTCTTTTACCGCTTCGAAGCTCCCGTAGCTTTTGGTCAAGCGTTCCACTTCTATCATTGGCGGCTAGTCCACGTATTCGATGGGGAAAACCATGCGATCCCGTGAAAGAACGGTGTCCGGGAAAATCGCCTGCGCTTCTTTTATTACCTGTTTCAGTTCGTGTTCGGTGTAGCGGGGGCTGTAATGGATAAGGGCGAGTTTTTTCGCCTTTGCCGCAAGGGCGATGCGGGCGGCCTGTTCCGCGGTCATGTGCTTTTTCTCTCTGGCGGTTTCTTCAAGCGCCCGCTCGAACATTCCTTCGCAAATGAACAGGTCGGAGTCCTGAACCTCGCGCGAAATTTCGGGGAAAGCCAGCGTGTCGGTTACAAAGGAAAACTTCCGCCCGGTTCTTGCCGCCCCCAAGACCTGCTGGGGATGCACGTCCGCGCCGTCTTCGGCCTTGACGATCTGGCCCGACTGGAGCGCCGCCCACTTTGGCCCCCGCGCGACCCCCAGAGCCTGCGCCTTTTCCGGGTGGAACTCGCCGGGGCGGGGGGCTTCTTCCAGCGCGTACCCGTAGCAGGGTTTGGTATGGCGCAGGGGGAACGCCCGCACGTTAAAGCCGTCCCCCCTGTACACTATTCCCGGCTCGGTTATCTCCCGTATCACGATTTCGTAGTTGATGTACATGTCCAACACCCGGCGGCTGGCATCGATGTACTCGGCGATTTTTGGCGGCCCGATGATGTACAGGGGGTCGTCCCGGTCAACCTGAGAGGACAGCATTAACAGGCCGGGAATCCCGGTAACGTGATCGGCGTGGGTGTGGCTTACAAAAATGACGGAGATTTTTTTCCACCGCAAGTTAAGCCTTCGCAGGGAAACCTGAGTTCCCTCGCCGCAGTCAAAAAGGAAAAGCTCCCCCTCTCTCCTTAACAGCACGGATGTAAGATGCCGGTTGGGCAGGGGCATCATGCCCCCGCAGCCAAGAACAAAGGCTTCAAGATTCATGGAGCTTCAGTGTACACCGAAAGGCGGGCTTTTTTCTAGCGGGGGCGGGCAGTGTAGCGCAAAAAAGCCTCCGTGAAACCGGGGCTTCACGGAGGCTTTCCGGCTAATGCCGCAGGCGCAGGTTCTTAGAGCCGCGCGCTAAGGACAATGTCGAAAGCTGGGGAACCGGTGGTGTTACCAAACAAGCCGTTAACGAAGGGGTTAAGGCCGATGCCAATCTCGACATTCTCTATCGGGGTAAAGACCATGCCGAATGTTATGCCGCTTGTCAGGATGCCGCTAACCCTCCATGAGGAGCGGTGCGAATCCAGGTTGGGAGCAGGGATATAATTATCATCAGCGTCAAAAATACCGGGGCGGTTACGGTCTCTGCCGGTTTCCGCACGGGTAGTCCAGTCGAAAACCCGCATGGTGGTTCCGGAGAAAAGGGAAATCCTTTCGGATATTTGCAAGCTCGCTCCCACTTCAACGCCGGTATGTAGCGATGTCCATCTGTCCCCGATTATCTCGATTGTGTTATTGTTAATATTCTGATCGCGGTTCACTCTGGTATACCCGAAGTTCATTAGGGGACGAAACCTTAACTCAAACACGTCGCCGAAGTCGATGTTATGCACATAGTATACGCCAAGGCCAAACCCCATACGGCCGCCGCCCAGCTGGTTGGCTACGTCAGACTCGCTTGTTTCCGAGACCCTTACCCGCCCCTGGAAAACATTGGAAAACCACAGATCGGTGCCCAAAGCAGTGGCGGGGCTTAGAACAAGCCTCGCGCCTCCGGATACTTCTATGGCGGCGTTACCCGTCCACCGGCTATCAAAATCGTAATTAGGGGCGCTGACTCCTACTCTACTCCGGTTGGGGAGCCGGTAAGCTACCCTGGCCCAAGGGAGTAGTTCTTCGCCCCAAGGAAGTACATCGCCCATATTGGCGCCCCATGTAAGGGCGAGGAAAGGGGCATTCGTGCGCCACCGCTCCCGGTCTTCGTAATTGGAGCCTTCTTCACGCACCTGCCATGTGTTCATGGACATACCAACGTCAAGGCGGAAACCCATGTCGGCTACGCCCAGAAGAACCGCGAATCTGTTGTTCCAGTTCGCGGTTCTGGCTCTGGCATCGAAGCGGTCAGCGGGGTCGGGGGTTTGGGGGTTTTCTCTGTTCCTTTGACCTACAGCGTCGACAAAAGTGCCGCCATAGTAGAAGGCCAGATACATATCGCCTACAACCCTGCTTAAGCCAAAGTGAACCGTTCTGCTGGGCTCAACCCCGCCGGGGCCCGCGCTGCCGAAGTTAGTACCAAGGAAAAAGAAGTTGTGAAGCTGTGGGTTGTGGAACCGTACATCAATAAAGTCATCGGCATCCGAGGAAAACCTTCCCGCGCTGTGGTTGCCTTCGATGGAAAGCGCCCCCAGTGCTCCTAAATTGGTACGGCCCTGAAGACCGGTTCCGGCGTTCGGAAGGGGAAGGGCAGCACCCCAGTTCGGCGTACTCCAGGGAGGAGTAGTACCTGCGCCACCCGGAGTACCTGGGGGTGTAAGCGCAGGCGGCACCTGCGCCCATGCCATACCTCCCGCCAGAACGGCGACGGCACACAATAAAACAATTTTTTTCACAAAAAACATCCTTTGCGGCGTTAAGTACCCCGCGGACTATGCCGGGCTTCTTCTACGAAACCCGTATGTAAACACGCCTATTACCGCACAACCTGCTCCGGATAACATCCGGGGATAACGTATCCCGGTTTCTGAGGTATGGATTTGTTACATTTACAAGGTTAAGGAACGTCAAAACAAAGCTACCCCCACCCGGCGAAAGCGCTGGGAATACAAGCCAAAAGCGACGTAAGTCCTTACAGGATAAGGAGTTACATGGGGGGGGGGGGGGGGGGGGGGGGGGGCGCGGGGGTTGGGGCGGTTGTGCTGGGGGGGAGGAGTTCATTTTTGCGGAGCAGACACACCCCAAAAAAAAAA
>WQUW01000082.1 GCA_009781915.1 Treponema sp.
GTACGGGTAGACGATACACCGCCTAAGCGCCCTGCGGTACTTGCGGGGGAGCCTGCGCCACGGGTTGCCCGGAGCGTACAGTATCCCTTTGATGTCCCTGTCGGGCCAGCGGTGGATACAGTCCTGAATAAAAAACTGCGTCCATGACGCTCCGAGCGAGAAGCCGTCTACCCGGATGCTGTAATCAGGGTGATCGTAGCAAGCATCCAACAGAATATTTCTTACAGCCCGGTACTGCCGCAAGAATCCTGAGTGAACCCAAATGCCCCTAAACCATTCTTCCTTATACCGAAAAGTGAAATCCAGATTATCCATCCAGTCGGCCCTTTGGTTCGAGGCTTGCCCGGTTACGTGGATAATCTTTTCTTCATGGTCGATATTCAGGCGGCAATCGGTTCGCCCAACCGTTATCCACGGCCCGGAATTGACGGCCCTAAAATGCGCCGCGCTAACTTCAAACATCGCTATTCCCCCCGTTCCTTTACCAGCGCCAACGCTATTCCCTCGCAAATAGCGTCATAGTTTTGGCGGTACAGCCTCATGTCCGTTTCGGAGTTAATGAAACAGACCTCTATTAGAACGCATGGGCGGTTTACCATGTTCAAAACACGCAAGTTATCCCGCCGCACCGCTCCCCGGTTACGGAATTGCCCGTGGTAGGAGATAAGCGCCGATGTATGAGCGGCAAGTTCTCTTTCAGCGTCATTGCGGAATAATACCTCAACCCCGATGCCGTTAGCTGTTATTCCGGCTATGGCGTTAAAGTGGATACTTACGTCCAAGTCCCTTTCAAGCGAGTTATGCCAGTCAATGATTCTATTCAGGTTATCGTTTTGGTTTCTCGATACATCATCGTGGAACTCGAACATTGAAATGCCTTTTAACCGCAGTAGGCGGCATACGTCCTGTGTTACCCTGCGGGCTTGGAGTACCTCACTGCCTAATACGGTGTGCGCTCCGGGGACGTGAAGGCCGTGCCCGGAACTTATCGCTATTCCCACCTGCGCCCTCCTTGCGTCTCTCCTGTAGACCTGTTCATAAGGCCGCCGATAAGCTTTGGCATACCGTCAACAATAGCGTCCCTTGCGATTGTGGCTATCGCCAGCACCAACAGCCACAGGATTACGACCGTGGTTACAATCGGCGGTGTTAATGGGGAAAGGATAAACGCTATGCCAAGGGACACAAACAGGACAATCCACTTGACCGCTTTTTTCCCGTGGATAAAGCATTTAAGAAAGTTGACCAATCCTATGACCGCTACCGCTCCCATAAGGGCGATAAGCCATACGATTTCCGGCTGTGTGGTGATGAAGTCAGATACGTTTTGCATATTATTCTCCCCTTGCTTTATTTATATCCGCGATTCTTTCATGGTATTTATCGCAGAAAATATCCATGCGGTTTTCTTGCTGGACACGCAGCCAGTCATTCCAGTTTGGGATTATCAAGTCATTAGTGGCGAACTCGGCGACAAGGCCGTTCCCGGCCAAACGCAAGTAGCAGTCAAAGGCCCGCAGGCGGTCTATTACGTGTAATTTGTCATTGTAGATGTTTCCCATAAGGGCTGACTTTTCCACGTATCCGATTCTGCGGGAAAGCCTCGCTACTTCTTCGTTCAGGGCGGTAATTTTGCCGCATATCTCGTCCATTTGCCCGATAAGGTCGACGATGGTTTTCGTCTTGCCCCTGCCTTTAAGGAATTTGGAAAGATAGCCGTTATTGATAAGCGCGTAGGCAAGTAGAAATACCGCTATCACTATCAATGACGGGATGTTGTCTCCAAAGGTGTCGATTAGAAATTCCACAATTACCCCTCCCGGAATTGTTTATGCTCTCCGGCAAGACGCTACAGAGCTTTGCCAGTACGTGCATTTTATCGGGGGGCTGGAATTAAACAATATTAAAAGTAAAACGCTTGACACCCCAATTTTGAGGTTACTTGACAAAATATATAAAAATGATAATACTATGGTAGGTGTACTATTGGAGGCTTGCAATGCATGAATTTTTCACGGAAAAACAACAAGAAAATATCAAGTATTTTAGCGACAACCTCAAAGATTTCCTTAAAAACCCATTATATAAATTCAAATTCGCTGTAATCTATGATAAAGAAATAGTGGGAATATTTGATACTTCGGAAGCCGCTATTGAAGAAGCCGCCGCAAAATGGCCTGTTGGCGATTTTATAATCCAGCAGATGATCTCTGACGATGATGTAGTCAGCTTCCTTTCCCCTGCCTTATTGTGTCATAACGCAAATCAAGAAACAATATCGCCTTAATTAGCACTCCAGCTAACCGTACCATTATTGTTCAAGTTCAGCCAATTCCCGTCTGACAGTCTTAGCCCTTGCGCTCCGGCGGTGATGTGCTTCTCGGTGAAGCCAAAGCGGGTGCGCATAAGGGAAAGGGGACATAATCAATCACGCTAACGCTTTCTGTTTTATACTTTATCCGTAAGCCTGTAATCAGGTGGATACTGTAAGATCAAGTCCAAGAGCGGATGATACTCTTATAAAAGTGAGCAGATTGCAATTAACCCCATTTTCGATTTTTGACAATTGCTGCTGGGTTACACGGCTCTTTTGGGCAAGCTCTTTCTGGGTCATTCCATGCTGCTCACGGGCCTCCATTATCGTCAAGCCCAATTTAAGCAGACGGCTTTCTTCTTCGTAAGCTTTTCTGAATTCTGGGTTTTTCAGTTTCTCTGCCAGATGAGCCTCAAACGTTATCATATAGCCTCCTAATTTCAGCTTCGTTAAATCTGTTCAAAAAATCTTCACGGTTGCTTTTAGCGAGTTTAATTTCATTCTTCGGCACTTCCTGAGTATACTTGTCAAAAACATTCGTCAAAACAATAATATTTTTGTAACAGAAAAAGTATAAAAACCTTGCCTGCGTTCCTTTCAGCTTAATTCTTAATTCGTGTATTCCATCCTCTAAAAGATCGGCATACGGTCTGGGTAAGTTCGGCCCTTGCTCTTTAAGCAGACTGATAAACGCAAGCGTTTTGGCTGCTTCGGTTGCAGAAAGCCTGTCTATATATTCCTGTACAGGCTGTGATCCATCCTGCCTAGAATAATATATCACTTTCCAGTCATTCTTCATAGCTTTATGGTACATCATATTTAACGTAATGTCAAGCGGCTTTTTAGTAAAAAGCAAATCGGAAAGTGTCGATAGTTAAGGCATTGGAGGTGAGGCGTGAAAAGGGTCAAAAACATTAGCGGGACTGCTGATAGACTAACTATGCTCGTAGATCGCCGTCAAGGTTGGGAATAAAATGGATGGTAAGGCTGATCAGTTGCCCGTCATTCTGCCGTGTCCAACTCATCCCTTCTACAGAGCAGAGATTTATTCCCATGTGGTTGGGAATAACCGAGGGATCGAGAGGCCAGATTGCGCTGTTGATGGTCGTATCCATATCGGCGATTTTGTGGAATTCTGTCTTCATGTTTAACATGATACATTTGACATAGGAATAAACAATATCTTTGGAGATATTTATGAGAAAACTATTACTTGCCCTTGCCATAGTTTTTCTGTTCGCTTCGTGCGACACTGATATCATGGACATCGAAATCAACCCGTTCATAGGGACTTGGGAAGATGAACTGGGATTTGGTATCGGTTTGAAGGTGAAGCATTGATAATGGGCGGCATATCATATAATAGAGCGCCAGAATAAGAAAAACCTGTAATCATTCTATTCTCCCTTCCTTGCAAATGAGTTGTCAAGCGTTGATAGTAAATAACCGACAATAATGGGACATAAGGAGTTAAACATGACAGAAAAACAGGAAAGCAGGATGTTGTCGCTATTAACAGCTTCGATTATGCAAGCGTCCATAGAAGGGGATCGAAATTTTGAAAATATCCTTAAACTTGCCGATGAGGTCGAAAACATAGTAAGCGCCGGAAACAAGGAAGACAAGGATGTCAATAAATGGTCATACCTTGTCGGTGCGATGATACAGAACAGCGTTTGCGGCCCAAAGTCCATAGGTATCGGGAAAGCGGAGAACTTCTACGATGTTGCCAAACTCGCCGAGAAATACATAAGGCAAGAGTAAGACGGTAATGAAAGGCTAGCTGACTGGCTTGGCTTGCGCTGCCAGTAATTCTCTCCAGAGTTGCGTAGTTGGGAGATCTCCACTGTGAGGCAAGCCGAGTTCCACATGTATACGCCCAGCGTCATAGCGGTAGCCGTGAATGTCCACGCCAAAAGGCTTCACCACTTCCCGCAACCCAATGATGATGTCCAAAGGCTGGGGGTTTACTTTGTTTTCTTTGTTTTCGTTTTCCATGACTGTCTCCTATGGCATAAAGTATACGTTTACGCCATAGGGAAACAATAGCGAGGCTATTTTTTTGATTTACAAGATTTTTTGAAACAGCACCCCAAACATATACAGACAATAATGAGAACACAAATTAAGGCAATGAGAATATAAATTAAAATCAGGGAGATGATGTCTGCCTGCACATTTTGCACACACTCGTAAATACTAGCGATAACCAATCCTGTCCACGTAACCGTCAAAATAGCTGAAATGGCGAGAGCTATTCTAGCGGTTGACATTTTTGCAAACTTTAGCAGGTGGGAGAATTCATGGTAATGTGAGCTGTCAAAGTCAGCCTGTATTAGCTCAGACAAATGGAAAAAACAAAGATGATATGCCCTACTGTTCCAGAAAAACAACAATGAGGCAATGCAGCCTAATAATGAGATAATAATTTCGGTAGTGCTATCGGTCTTAAAGTTTATGTTAAAGTAAGCAGTGAATAACCCGCCATTTATGGCTATAAAAAAACCCGCCCATATATAAAACTCCGTAAAATGATAGCGGATAGCCTTAACCGGATCATAGTGTTTGTTTATCTTCCTGACACGTTCATATTTATCCATATATTTCTCACAAGCTCCTTACCTCTGTGCCTCACATTAAAACAAAAAAGGCTGACCGTCAAGTAGTTGAAAACAGGGCAAATTTAGCGGGGCTTCCCCTGTTGACAAACCTGTTCTTTGCTGGTGGCGGTAAAGAACAAATCGGAAAGTGTCGATGGGTAAGCATTGGAGGGAAAAATGAGAATATGTAAATTTTGCGGAAAAAAAATGGGGGTTTTCAAAAACAGACATCCTGAATGTGAAAAGGTACACAATATCAAAATGAAAGCAAAAAATACTATCGCAGAAATTGAAGATATGGGGAAAAAAGCCGTAGCCGAAATCAAAAGCATGGGTAAGTCCGCTGATTCTCAATTATCATCAAATAGTCCAGAAGATAATATTACTGACAAGGTAATAAGCAATATAACATCAAGCTTCACAAGCGGTAAGGAGTGGGACAATTACAAAAATAGCACAAGGGGGAAATATGAAACCACCCCTGATAAAATGCCCGTTTCAAAAGAAAAATTGATAGCAAAGCTATATACCCTTCTTGAAATGGAAGATATAGACATAATCAACAAAATAAACTCGCTTGGTGGACATATAGAATTTGATATAGACGAATTTATCTCATGGAATACGCAACCGTATCGTTTTTTGATAACGTCATTGAGGCAACTATCAAAGCTGGGGCATATCGATCTATGCAAAAGGCTGTTCCCGATAATTGATGAATATATAGAAATATGCGGAGACCCTTATATAACTCAAATTTATTGGGGGTATGTAGTTGAAATTTACTGGAAAAACAAAAATGATACAGAAAGCTGGGATAATGCAAAAATTTATTGCAATTCAATGATTGAAAAATCAAAGTCAACATCCGAATTTATCAAAAACGTAGCAGGGTATTCTTTGCCTGAACACATTGGATATAAACGCATGATTAGAATACTGGAAAGGGAAAAAGATTTTGAACAAATCGTAAAATTGTGTGAAAAAGCGAAATCCGAAGGGTGGAAGGGAGAATGGGATGTCTTCATAGCGAAAGCTAAACAGAAACTTACAAAGTTGAAATAAATGAGCCTCCTCAAAAATATATTTATGCCTCTTGACAACTGAAAATAAACCAGGTAGCCTAATTGATATGGAGGTTTCCCATGAAAAAATTAGTTCCAGCCGCTCTAGCCCTTGCTGTCGTTTTCCTGTTCGCTTCGTGTCCCAATGCCGTTAGGCTGGTTGAAGAAATACCAACAGAACCGGAACCGGGGTTCCGGGTTATCTATCACAGCGAAGGGCACACGTCAGGGGAAGTGCCCGTTGATGATAACGAGCGTAAGCCGTTTGGATCGCATGAGGTTATGGGGCCGGGAACACTCCAGAAAGACGGGCACTTGTTTCTGGCGTGGCTATTAAAGCCTGAATTGGATCGCCGGATTCCTGTAGGAACCCGGGTATCCAATACTGGCATAGTGACTGAAGATGTTGAACTGTTAGCCATGTGGATAGAGCATGGCGATAGCGAACCGCCTAACCCGTTTTTCGGGACGTGGCAAAGCGTGGCTACTTTGGAGGCCAATGAGGCTTTCTTTCTTTTCAGCGCGACTGAGGTAACATTTCATAACACTGACGGAGCAATGAATTGGAAGAGCACGTATACCTTTGATGATGCATATATAATATTTACCATAATCGAGCACACCCCCGGTTTTAATTTTTCCGGCCCGCAAAGGCTTCCGTACAGCTTTGACAACGAAGCGCTGATAATTGGCTCAATACGGTATTATCGAATATCACATTAAACAATCCCCAGGATGGTTAAGTTGGTTTGGGTTGGGTGTTGTATCCTGTACACTGTGCCCGCCGGTAAGCCGATACCACCTGTGGGTAGCTCTATGAAGCGCAGCGTTCTTCCCGCTGTCGCGCCGCCTATTTCGAGCCGTTGCGTGATTGTATTCGGAAAGAATAAAACAGGGTTTCCGGTAGAAAAAAATACTCTTAATCCATCAATTCGAGGGACATTAAAAGCGTTGGAGGGTTCAGTGTAAAACTCCAAACGGGTAATGCCTTGCCTCGCGCCAACCATCCCGCCTGCCACATTTAAAATCCTTGTATCAGTGCCGGAAATACCCAGATCGACTCTTATCTGGGTTATACGTGTTCCATTCGTCCATATCTGTCCCGGAGATGGAGTGGAAGGGTCGTTTGTAGCGACCAGCGGCCCTGAAAGCACAGAGCCCTCAAATATGGCCCTGTCCCCTATATGCACATTCTGGAATGATCCGCTCTCCGCTTCGACATGGCCCCTGAACGATCCGTCTTCCGCCACAATATGACCCCTGACCCGCGCGCCGTTGAGGATAGCCAATCCGTTTGAGCCAAACTGCCAACCCTCCGTATTGCTAAAATTAGAACTCTGTAGTGTACACAACACATTCAACACCTGCACATGAACCATGTCAGCGAATAGTTGCCCTATGAAAGCCGTGTTAAAGATACCATCGGGACTGTTCCTTGTAATGTCGCTTACCGCGAGCAGGTACTTTCCGTGGTTTCTTTCTATCGGCAAAAAGCTCCATGTCGAGCCGTCCCATTCCATCAGCCTGTTTGACTGCCAAATCCCCACTGTTTCCCCGGTAAACAGCACCCAGTCGCCCATGTTCATGCGCTCGCCGTTAATTACCCCGGTGTTCTGCAAGTCGGCTACCTCCGTAACGCCCCTGTACCTCGGAGCGAAGGCGGGTATGCCCGTGTCAACTCCGCCCTGCCAGATGTTGCCGTTATCTCCTACATTTGGGGGAGCGGGCGGGGGTATCCACACTTCCCTTGGCGGGGTCTGGTAGTGCTTCGGGGGCCGTGGCAGTATGCCTGACTTGTAAGCCGATATAGCGTCTATGGCGCTCGTCTGGTAGATTTCATCATCATACTTTACCAGCTTTAGCCTGTAGCCTTTTTTGGTCGGTGAAGAATCCATCACAACACACCGCTTGCTTTCCCTGTTTACCACGCTTACAATGTTCCCCAATGCTGGTTTGTCGTGGTCATTCAAAGGCACGGTGAAGTACAGTTCATTGGTGTATCCCCCGGTACTCCGTATCTGCCTTGTAACAACGTGGTTGCGCCCGCTATCCACTATGTACATATCAACCCAATAATCCCGGTCGCTTCTTATCTCGTACTTTTCCATTGTCTTTATGCCCACGGTAACGCCGTTTTCGACAATCCGCCGGGAGACCTCGCCGCTTCCTATGCCTATCCTAAAACCCTCATGCTGCGCTTTTATCAAAGAACCCGGCTTAAAGTAACGCCCCTCCCTGCCGACTTCAACCTCTATCTCCCCCGGCTGTAAAATCTCCCTCGCCATTGTTCTTCTGGCAAGCCACATCGCGTGATAGTGATCCGTAACATACTCCGGTCTGAAATCGTCATAGGAGTTTTTCCCCAGAATCCTTTTTACCCTTGGCCTAAGTACCCGTTCCGTCCGCTCCGCCCAATCGCCGTCCCGGTCGATGAACTGGACGGCATACCCGTCAGCCCTTCTTCCCAGATTGCGGGTTTCGTTCATGGACACAAGCCGCTGCGGGTTCAACAGGCCAACGGGCGTTGTCTGAAAGTCGTCATACCAAAAGGTGAGTCTGCCATACTCGCTGACATAAAGCCCGGCATCCGCCGTACCCAGCACCGATTGCAGCACATCCAGCTTCCTTACCGGGCTTGTCAAAACCCCGCAGGCTGACAGCTTTAACGGTCGTATGCTGCCCTCTACGTTCACTTCCCTTGAATCGCACCACTGATACAAACGCCCAAGGCTGTCCAGATTTATTTCAGACATTTCATGCCTGCTTGGTTCGTGTATCAGCCCTGTCAACACTTCAAGCGCTACAGACGCGGGGTTGGACGTGGCGTATTTTTCAAGGCTCCAGTTCTTGCCGTCCCAAACCCTGCCTGTCATCGAGGCTATCACGTTAAACCTGTCCAAAGCGTCTTGCGTATTCTGGTTGACTTTTATCTTTAGCCCTATCCGGCAGAACTTTTCAGCGAGAGAGGGGGCTATGTTTTTTGCCGCGACAAGTCTTGAATCGGTCGATTCTCTGGGCGAATACTGCTTTGTTCTTATGGCGGTTAAAATCGTCCGGCTCCTAAAGCCGCCTACGTGCTGCCTTGTTAGCCGTGTCGCCCGTATGTAAACAGGCTTGCCGTCATCGGAATACACAGACGCGGGAAGATCTTCCGCCGCCATAAAGCGCATCTGCCTCATGCTGTTTCTTGTCAGCGTCATATCGCCCCATCCCGGCAAAGCCGTCCAGCCCGCTTCCCCGTCCCGGCTCCATTCAAGGCGCAGCGCAACGGTAGCGTTGGTAGGCACACCATTGTTGCTGTCCCAGCCATGCAGTCCGTCAACCAGTATTTCCACCTCTATCCGCATGGGGAACCTCGCTGTTTCCCTTATAACAGGGTCGGGCCCGTCATCTTCGACATATATATCCCGATACGTTCCCGCTTCATCGCTACGCAGCCTTCCGATTTCAGCGTTGGCTTCCAGCGAATCTTCCCACCGTTCATTAAACACAGAGTTGCTGAAATACCCTTGTTGGCAAATTTCCACGAAGTTGCCCGGCTCATGGAATGGCGGCGGATTGTCAGGGTCAAAGGCAGCCGGACGGTCAAAGTATTCTTTGCCCGGAGGCGTTTGGGTATCCCCTGTAAGTGTTACAAGGTCTATCATCCCGTTTCTGATTCTTTCGATGTTTATTCCGGTTTGCCCGACAAGAAATGTGCCGTACCAGTACAGATCAACGCCATCGGTTCCGTCAATCTCTAGGTACGGCTCGGAAAGAAAGTAGGGGGTGAACAGATGCCGTCCCAGAATAATCGGCCCCTGTTTGCCCTCGGCGAATTCATTTCTGCCCCCTGACAGGTGCGGTATCGACTCCACATCCCGCCTGCGGTTATTGTTGTTCATTCTCCGCAGGGCATCGTTCATCTTCCGCTCGGCTTCCCGCGCGAGGTGGCGGGCATACAGGGCGGTTCCTATGCCAACGCCGACCGTCAGCACACCCACGGCGATAATCCCTATCGCCAGCATCGTACTGGTAACCACCCCCGGATACTCTTGTATGAATATTACGTCATCTTCTTTCACTTTGTAGCACGGCTTTAGTTCTTTGCCGCCCAGAAAGATTTTACAGCGTGTCCAGTCAAGGTCAAGGTTGCTTTTAATCTTGCCGTTAAAGGTATGTATTTCCCGCTTATAGTCGTCCAATTCCTTGAATACGTTTACTATGCCCATGAAGTTCTCCCCGTGAACGCCCAATATCCCTTCACCGGGTATGTCCCTATATCCTCGACAATCACCCCTTCGTTGATTGCGGCGTGGATCATTCTCCTATTGTCTATCGCGTAACCAAGGTGTAATCTCTCGTCCTTTACCATTTCGATCACGCATCCGGGTACAACTTCGTCAATCCTCTTAACGTTCATCTGATCCGCAAGCCTCATAAGCGAAGGGTCAAAGCCCCTGTACCACGGGTCATCTATCGGTGTGCCGTTTCTCTGGGCTAAAAGCCATATCAAGCCAAAGCAGTCAAGTCCACGCTCATCCCGCCCGTGGGGAGCGTAGGGCAAGCCTACAAGGTCGGAAATGTCAAACAAGCAACGCCTCCTGATCCAGCGTCCACGGATTAACGTGCATTATGAACCTGTCATCGGGATCGGGGTTCCATGTTATCTTTTTGCCGTCCCATGCCGCCGCCCCATGCCTTTGTACTATTCCGTCAAGCGGGATAACCTCGCCCTGCTCGTTGATTATGGCCTTTACAACAATCTCCGCCCGGTCGTCTGCCATGTCAAACCACCGTAACAGTTCCGCGCCGTAGCCGCTCGCTTCCCACGCGATTTCATCAACGGTAATTTCAAGCGTTCCGCCCTGAGGAACCCCGTCCCTTGACTCGGGGAATCTCCATTGCATCGCCGTGGCCCTGTATGTCCGGCCTTCCCATTCAACGTTGCTGTTGTCGTTTGTGAAAAACCACGAATCCCTGTCAGGATGGCGAAGCTCCATGAGGACATACATTGGCGGCGCTCCTGTTTGTGAGAGCCTTGAAAACTCGTAGAGGTTCATTCCATATATTTTATTGGAAGGAAAACGTAAAACAATATTTTTGAAGGAAGGGGCATTATGATTTACGGATATATACGAGTCAGTACTGACAAACAAACAGTCGAAAACCAGCGGTACGAGATAGCCAAATTTTGCAAAATCGAAAAAATCAAAATTGGAAAATGGATCGAGGAAAAAATAAGCGGCTCAAAATCGCCTGATAAACGCCAACTAGGGGTTTTGCTTAAAGATGTAAAAGATGGAGACATTATTGTCTGCTCTGAACTGTCCCGCCTTGGCAGATCGTTTTTTATGATCATGTCCATTCTTTCCGGGTGCATGGAGCGGGGAGTGAAAATCTGGACGATAAAAGACAACTACCGTTTAGGAGATGATATACAAAGCAAAGTGCTGGCGTTCGCGTTTAGCCTGTCAGCGGAGATCGAGCGCAATCTTATAAGCCAGCGGACAAAGGAGGCTTTAGCCAGACGCAAAGCGGAAGGGAAAGTATTAGGCCGCAAACCCGGACGGGCGAAAAACGTAAAGCTATCTGGCCATGAAGGTAAAATCAGAAAGATGCTCCGGGAAGGGAAAAGCAAAGCTGATATTGGACGGCACTTTGGGGTACACCGGCAGACGGTAAGAATTTTTGTTAATGAACGGATCACAAAGTGGAAGCTGAAAAAACTTTTTCCAGAAGAAAAGAAATGAACATTTGAAAGAATCGGTTTTTCGGCGGAATGGGAAAACAGAGGCATGGAGAAAGGCCGCAATGAGGGCATGGAACTGGGCGAAGCCAGAGGCCGAGAGGAGACAGCCCGCAACGCTCTTGCCCAAGGTTTGGCTCCCGAATTGGTACACAGAATAACTGGCATCGACATGGAAACCATACAAAGGCTCGCATCCGTCTCCCCCCGCCGTGCGTGAGCATTTCTGCCAAAAGCCCCGGCAGGGGAGGATATACGGTTTAAGAAGCCGCCCAGGGAACCCGCTGTGGAGCCACGGTCTCCTACGCTAAAGAGCCTAGGCAAATGGCTTCTTAAACCGTATATCCTCCCCTGCCGGGCATTGTCCTACAGGCTCACGCACAGCGGGGCATCGCTGGGGGGCTCCGCAGAACACTAGCCCCCGGGACATTACCCCTGGCAATGCGCTTACCACTGGCGGGGCGAAAAGCTTTCGGGCGGCGGTACAAGATCAACCGCTTCGCCCTTTAGCTCAAGAACAAAAAAGCCAGCGGCGTGGGCATAGTCACGCACGTCGGGGTCAATAACGCCGCAAGCAAACGCCCCCAGCAGCTTTTTGCCCACGGTTTCCGCTGGAGGGTATTTTCGTATTAGATCCATGCGCCGTATGTGGTGGTCTACATCGTCCTTTTTGGTTGATTCCCGCTTCACTTCCACCGCCATGACCCATTCGCCATCTGCGAGAAGGATGTCGATGTCAGTAAGCACCCTGGAGTTCTCGTCAAACAAGGGCACACGCTGGTAGGCTCGTCTAAGGTTGTAGGGATAGGCGGAAAACTTTTCCCACAGGCGGGCGGCTATGAGGGTTTCTAGGAGTTCACCAAAAGACCTGTTTAGGCCGCCAACGTTTTTGGACAGGGCGGCAATTTCCTTTTCGGTTTTTTTCTGCCGCTCGTCGGCCTCCTTTGCCAGGCGATCCATCAGGCGTTCTGTTTCTTTGAGGCGGCGATCCGCCTCCTTGGCATTTTCCCGCATCATGGCCCACACTTCTTCGGGGGTTACGCCGCGCGGGTATTCATAGGCTGTTGTCGCTTCGGTCATGGCATACTCCTACCATGCAGTATAGCGCAATTTGATGCCGTAGGCAAACACACCCCCCCGCCGTGCGTGAGCCAAGCATTTCCGCCAAAAGCTCCGGCAGGGGAGGATATACGGTTTAAGAAGCCGCCCAGGGAACCCGCTCCGGAGCCACGGTCTCCCCCCCGCCGTGCGTGAGCCAAGCATTTCCGCCAAAAGCTCCGGCAGGGGAGGATATACGGCTTAAGAAGCCGCCCAGGGAACCCGCTCCGGAGCCACGGTCTCCTACGCTAAAGAATCTGGGCAAATGGCTTCTTAAACCGTATATCCTCCCCTGCCGGGCATTGTCCTACAGGCTCACGCACAGCGGGGCATTGCTGGGGGGCTCCGCAGAACACCAGCCGTCGGCATTTCCCCTGCGTTTGTTATTCCCCCTGCGGCGGCCTATACTTGTACTATGGCAAAAACCACGCCGCCAAAAAAACCAGCCACAGCCCCTACCAAAGAGCGCATAGCGTGGCATCCGGCCTTCTACGAGGCGATCCAGATGGAACTCGGCGAGTACAGCCACGTACTGGAGTTTGCGCCGGAGCAGCAGCTTACGACAGAGCCCCTGCGCATTGACGTTGTCATTATA
>WQUW01000083.1 GCA_009781915.1 Treponema sp.
AGAATCCATTTGCCCAAATTCTTAGGCGAAGGAGACCGAGGCTCCGTAGCCGTGTTCCTTGGGCGG
Organism: Treponema sp.; assembly: GCA_009781915.1. Classification (GTDB taxonomy): domain Bacteria; phylum Spirochaetota; class Spirochaetia; order Treponematales; family Breznakiellaceae; genus WRKT01. The sequence goes on from WQUW01000083.1 coordinate 67, forward strand.
GATTCTTAAACCGTATATCCTCCCCTGCCGGAGCTTTATGCGGGAATGCTTGGCTCATGCGCGGCGGGGGGTTGATTTTATGTCGCGGATATGCTAGTTTAACAAGTGCGACATAGTTGCCGATGGAATAGGAGAGGGGTTTCAGTGGCATGACCGAAGTACTTTCGCAGGACGAAATTGACCAGCTACTCACCGCGATTAACGCGGGCGACACCGAGCCCGATGACGTGCGCTCGGCGGCGGATACCCGCAAGATCAAGATATATGACTTTAAGCGGCCGGACAAGTTTTCCAAAGAGCAGATACGAACCATCTCCATGATGCACGAAACGTTTGCCCGCTTAACCACGACAAGCCTTTCCGCCCAGCTCCGTTCAATGGTTCACGTCCACGTGGCGTCCGTAGATCAGCTTACCTACGAGGAATTTATCCGGTCCATCCCCACCCCCACGACACTAGCGGTTATCAACATGGATCCGTTAAAGGGCAACGCCATTTTAGAGATAGACCCGGCGGTAACCTTTTCCATTATCGACCGTCTTTTTGGGGGAACCGGGGAGGGGACAAAGCACACGCACGAACTTACCGACATCGAGACCGCCGTTATGGAAGGGATTATCGTCCGCATTTTGGGCAGTTTGCGGGAAGCGTGGACGCAGGTCATAGACCTCAGGCCCCGGCTGGGGCAAATCGACACGAACCCCCAGTTCGCCCAGATAGTGCCCCCTACCGACATGGTGGTGCTGGTAACGCTGGAAACGAAAGTCGGGGATGTGGAAGGGATGATAAACATTTGCATTCCCTACCTTACCATCGAGCCCATTATCGGCAAGCTTTCTACCCAGTTCTGGTACTCCGCCGTGCACCGGGGCACGACCACGGAAAACCTTAACGTATTAAAGGAGAAACTGGCGGCTGTCGATGTTAATGTAGTAGCCGAAATAGGGAAGATAAATGTTTCCGTCCGGGAGGTGCTTTCCCTTAGCGTTGGCGATGTCGTGCAACTTTACAATACCAGGGTAGGGGATCCCTATTCTTTGAACATAGGCAACAAGAAGAAATTTCTGTGCCGTCCCGGAGTTATCGGCAAAAAAATGGCGGTGCAGATTATCAAGAAGGTCGCGGAAATTGAGCAGGAAAAATTTGAAGAGCTAACGACTGAAGGGGAGGATTTGTTATGAGTGACGGCGCTCTCTCGCAAGATGAAATAGATGCCTTGCTTGCTGGTGTAGATTCGGCGGGGATTGGGAGCGGCCCGTCCTCCATGCCTGCCATGATGTCCGGCGGCGGCGGCCCTGATGAAGATCGCAGGGCCTTTCAGGATTTTCTTTCGGCTAACACGGGGGCGCAGTCGTCCAACCTGTCCATGATGACCGGGGCGCAGGCGGCTCTTGGGGATCCGCAGGTAACGTTTACCAACCGTGACGCTCTTTTGGGGCAGCTTTCCGACACGGTAACGGTGGTAAAGGCGGACTTTAGCTCCGGTTTTCCGGGGGAACACGTCTTTGTTCTGCCCGAAGCCACCGCCAGAAAAATCGCCAGCCTTATGAACAAGGAAGATAATATCGAGATGGACGAAATGGCCATGTCGGTTATCGGAGAGGTTGTTTCCCAGCTCGTGGGAACCCAGATTACGGACTTGACCAAGAGAACCAACAATAAATCCATCGCGGCAATGGCTCCTGAAGCGGCAAACATAAAGAAAGCCGCCGCCGCCCTTCCGGCGGGGGAGTTTCTTTCCGCCCTGTACCGCCTTGATTTGGGAGATGGCGCTCAGCATCAGATGTGGGAACTGTACGGGGGCGGGCTTGCCTCCGACATTGCCAGATCCTTGAATGGCGGCACGGCGAATACGCAGGGAATGCCGGCGATGGGCGGGATGCCCATGCAGGGGATGCAGGGCATAGGGATGCCAGCGATGGGCGGAATGCCTATGCAGGGGATGCAGGGCATGGGGATGCCGGCGATGGGCGGGATGCCCATGCAGGGAATGGGCGGGCCTGCCAACGTCCAGTCCGTCCAGTTCCCCAACTTAATGCCCCGCGCCACGCATCAGTAAATGGGAAACATCGGCCTTATCATGGATGTTTTCATGGAAATGACCGTGGAACTGGGCCGCACCCGCAAACTTATCAAGGAAATTCTGGGCATGGGCGAGGGCAGCATCATAGAACTGGACAAGCTCGCCGGAGAACCCGTGGACATTCTGGTAAACCATAAACTCATTGCCAAGGGCGAAGTCGTAGTCATTGACGAAAACTTCGGTGTCCGCGTTACGGAGATTGTTTCCCCCATGGAGCGCTTAAGCGACATAGGGTAAGTGCCGCGAAAAGCGGGCCGCGAAGGGCGAGCCGCGAAAACGGGACAAGTGCCCTGTGTTTAACTTGACGAAGATTACGTACCCTGCTACTATGCCTTGGAGTACTGTTTTGTTCTCGCATCGCTTGTTTTTTAGAGGGGGATCGCATTATGCAAAGGGAAAGAGAGCGCCTTACATCAAGGTTTTCGTTTGTCGTCCTGTCGGTAAGCTGCGCTATCGGCCTTGGTAACATCTGGCTTATGCCCTACCGGGCGGGCACGTACGGGGGAGCCCTGTACATTTTTCTGGTAACGGCGTTTATTTTTCTGCTGGCTATTCCTGTTTTGCTGGTTGAATACTCCGTTGGCCGGGGCAGCGGGCAGTCCACTGCCGGGTGTTTCCAGGTGCTTCAGCCAAAGGGCACAAAGTGGCATTTGAACGGGTATTTGGGCATTGCCGGAAATTACCTACTGCTGATGTTTTACATCATGGTCTGCGGTTTCGCGCTGGGCTATTTCTGGAAAGGCCTTGCGGGGTCGCTGATTGGTCAGTCGCCTGAGTACATTGTGGCATCATGGCAGTCGCTGACCAGAGACCCAGTTAGAAGCGTCGAGTTGATGGTCGCGATTATCGTGCTTGGCATGGGCGTTTGTTACCTTGGCCTGCGAAAAGGCGTTGAGCGGGTTTGCAAGTACGTAATGGCGGCGTTCTTTGTCCTGCTTGTAATTTTGCTGGTTCGCAGCGTAACCCTTCCGGGAGCCGGAGCGGGCCTTGCCTTCCTGTTTATACCAAACCTGGACGCAATGCGGGAACATGGCACGTTCAGGATTATCCACATGGCAATGGGGCAAGCCCTGTTCTCCTTGTCCGTTGGCATTGGCGCTATGGCAATTTTCGGCAGCTATATCAACAAGGAAAAACGGCTGTTCCGTGACGCCTTTACCGTAGGCGCTCTTGACCTTACCGTTATCATCCTGTGTCTGTTGATGATTTTCCCAGCCTCCTTTGCCTTTGGCATAAATCCGGCTGTCGGCGAAGGCTTACTGTTCGTAACAATGCCGAACATTTTCAACGCGATGCCGGTCTCGTACCTTTGGTCGCTGTTGTTTTACGCTGGACTGACATTTGTGGCGTTTTCTACAGCCCTTGCCGTTATGGAAAACATTACCGCTATCGGCATGGACAAGTTCGGCTGGACGCGCGCAAAGTCGGCTCTGGTTAATCTTGTGTTGTTAATCATACTCTGCCTGCCGTCGGCGCTTACGCGTAACGTATGGCTCGGATTTGCCCCCGGCCCGTTCCCGCATCTTGGGGCCTTTTTCACATACCTTGTAATGGAGCTTGCGCTGCCCATCGGTTCGCTGTTCTACGTGCTGTTCGCCATGAGCAAAAGAGGCTGGGGATGGGACAAGTTCATCGCGGAGGCCAATGCCGGCAACGCTGGCTGGTCGTTCCCTGCCGCTTTGCGGTTTTACATGACGTACATCGTCCCCGCGGTGATAATTTTTATCCTTATATTCGGTCAAGTGCAACGGTGGATTCTTTCGCCAAGAGGGATACTGATCTAGGCGCAATGGAGTTGTTGGGGCTGTCCTGAACTAACACGTTTCGGACAGCCTCTCAGGGCCAGCGCCGTAATGCCTCAAAATAAAACCTAACCGGAAAGACTGTAGCCTCTACAAGTACGCCAGCCCCCGCAGACTGAGAACACGGCCTGCCGCCGAAGGAAACCCCTTTCGCCTGTTTCCGGCAAGTATCTTCCGGTATTCTTCCTTTAACAGTTCAAAGCGCCGGTCGCTTTCCGCCTTGTCGCCGAAATCCCTCCAGCGCAGTTCCGTGTAGAGTGTGGCGAAATCGGCGAAGGGCCCGCCTTCCCCCGCGGCACAGAAAAGCCGGGCGTATTCCGGGGCGGTTTTTGAAGCGGGCTTAATGGGCTTCCCGTCAGCGGCAAGCCGGGCAAGGAGCAGCAGGTACAGGGAACGGGCCCCTTCCCGCCCTCCCCGCCGCGCGGCAAGACCCAACGCGGCTTCCCTGCCGTAGCGCAGGGCGTACGCGGCGGCAAGGGCCAGAACAGCCAAGAGCGTTACCGCGCGCAGCACCGCCCTCCACGGGAAGGCCCGGAATTCGGCAAAAACCCGGTTCTCGTAAATAAAGGGAATCACCACATCCCGCAAATTCCCGTCTCCAAGCCCTACCGGAGGAATGGCGAAGGCGGTAGCTTCAAAATCAAGCCAGCCGAACTCCGGAACGTAAAACTGAGGCCAGGAATGACCGTGGGCATCGGTTACCAGAAAAAGATCGTCCAGGGGAAACTCCTGAAGCGCCGGGAGCCTGTTCCGCAAAGCGGCGAGCCCCCGCAGATGCGCGGGGGTCTGTAGGCCGTCAGCCGCCAAGAACCCCGTTACCACACGGGAAGGAATACCCGCAAGGCGGCCCAAAAGGGCGGCGCTGTTGGAAAACTCAACGCAGTCCCCCTCTCTGGTGCGGGTTAGAAAATCTATCATTTCCGCGACGGAGATGTAGTTTGTCGCGTTAATGTTGTACTGGTACTCAGAAAAACTGACAAGAATGGCGGCTATTGTTTCCATGTAATCGTTTCGCGCCGCCCCCATGATCCTTCCCCGCCGGGCCTCCCACGACCGCATGACATGGTCAAGGTGGGTGCTGAAGATTTCCCTGTCGGCGTTCTGCAGCGGGAGTTCCAGATAGCGGGCAAGGCTATCCCGTTCAAAGGGGCTTAACTCCCGGACGGGGACGTGCAAGAGGTGAAGGGGATCATTCGGTTGAATGTAAGAAGCGCTGCGGTGAATGTAACGGAAGGGGCCTGTGTTTTCGCTCAAAATAGTGGGGTCAACGGCGGCGGGCCGGTACGGTATAAATTTCTGCGGAAGGGTAGAAAGGGAAAACACCTCCTGCCGCTGTCTGCCCCTGTCAAAAGCCGGCTCGTGGTCGAACCACGTAACAAAAAAACGCTGAGTGGAAAGGCGGCTCATAAGATCGTCCGGGGAAGAAAGAAAACCCTCGACAGGGTCAAAGCGGGCGCGTATGGCGTTTGCCATGTACACCGGCTCAAAGGCCGAGGCCACCACCATAACCGTAAACTGCTGGTTCTGCCCCCCTCCTTCGCCCCGGCCCCTTCTGCCCATGCCGGGCCAGTTGTGTTCCGAAAGGGCGCGCAGGGACGGACTGCCTCCGCCTTCGCTACGGGGCAGGGTTCTTCGCCCTTCCCTCCCGGCGTCGTCGGGAAAGCCCCAGTCATCGTCCGAGGGATTACTCCTGCGCTCCAGTTGATCCGGAAGCAGGTTGTCAACAACAGTGTTGCGAATAAAGTCAGCCGGAAGGACGGCGAGTACCAGCGCGAGAGCGGCGACGGAAGCCAAGGCAAACACCGCGCCTTCTTTCTTTACGCCGCCTGAACTGCCGGGATGAAGGCACAAATACACGACCACGCTGTGCAGAAGAAACACCACCGCCGTCCAGACAAGGATAAACTGGGTAAGCCCCGTGCTTTCCCCGGCAACATCTTCCCCGGCGCGGGAAAAGGCGAGGAGGCGGAAGCAGACCCATGCCAGCAGGAAAGGTTCTATCGCCGAAAGCTTACCCCATCGGGGATAATGGAAAAGCAATAGGGTAAGGGCAAAGGCCAGCGCGCCGGAAAAAAACGGCGGCAGGGCCATAGCGGACAGGCCGCCCGCCCAGACGGAAAATATCAGGACAGGCAAGAGGGCGATAAGGAGTTTGTTCCGGAACTTTCCCTTGTGGGCCGGAAGAAACGCTATCAGCGCCGCGAAAGGGATAATCAGAAACCACTGAATAATTCCCACCCGGTCGTAGGAAACGACAATTCCCGGATGAAGCAGCAACAACAGTGTTACGCTCAGGTAGAAAAACATCCGAAGCGAAAAAAGTACCGGCAAAAGATTTTTCATACTCGTGTCTCCGTGTAATCGATCATCACGCGGCCCGCGCTTACCGCAGGCTGCGGCTCCTTGCGCGGCAACAGCCACCACGGAAGGGGCGCAAGACCACCGGCGGGGAAATCCCGCAGATGGAGCGTTTGGCGGTCTGTGTTCCCGTCTGTATTCCCCCGCGGAACCTTTTTTCGCGGGGCGTTTTGGGTCATAAAAAGGGAAAGCGGGCGGCCTTGCTGCGCCAGAAGAAAAGCGGGCAGGGCCGTGTCGCAGGCCGTGGAAAAAACGTACAGTTCCCCGTCAGCCGGGGGCGAAGATGCTCCCTCGTTTGCGGCGGGGGCAAAGGGAAGCGCCGGAAGCTCCTCCAGAAACGCCTCGATTTCCCCCTCGTCATTGAGTTCCCAGCTTTCTGTGGCGCTGCGGACGTGGAACACATACGATGCCTTTTCTTCCTTGACCTTTCGCAAAAACCACGCGAGCCGCGCCTTTGCCCGGTCAAGCAGCCAAAGTTCGGCGATTGCGGGCGAATCCTTGATCGCGCGCGCTCTCCCGTGAGCGGGCGGCCCGTAGTTGCGAAAATATACCTCGATGCGGGTTATCTTTTCCTGATTGTCCGGGGAAATCCGGGTAATCAGCGTGTTGATGCGCTCCGAGCTTTTCCAGTTGATGTCCCGCAGCCGGTCGCCGGGGGCGTATTCCCTCATGTAGTAGCGTTCCTCATCATTGGCGCTTTTTTTGCGGCGGTCTTCGGCTCCGGACTGGGCGTTTATGCGCAAGGGCATCGCAGTGCAGGGGGCGCTGCGTATGTTCAGCGTCCGCTCCCGCACAGCGCCGCAGGCAAAGGAATACAGGCCAAAGATGTCCCGCAGCCTGCACGAAGTCTCGCCCCGAAAGCGCCCGCCAAGGGGAAACCTAATGCCAAGGCGGGCGGCGCTGTCACCCCCGGCGTTTTTGGGCAGGGACGACTGGGCGAAGACAGGGCAGCCGCCGGGCGAACCTTGCGGGAAAAAACGCCCCCGCACAAGAACGTGGAGCCTGAAAAATTTGGGGATGCCGGCGGACGGGCCGGTTACAAGCCAATCCTCACCGGCCCCGGCGCTTAAAGGCAGGGGAATGTTCCAAAGCGGCTCGAAGCCCTCCAAGCGCCGGGCCGCCCATCTTCCGGCGAGCCACAAAGCCGCCAACAGCGCCAGCGCCGCGAGGGAAAGGACAATTTCGTAGGCGTTGCGGGCGGCAAGGGAGCGGACAAGCACGGCAAGGGCAAAGGCAAAGACCGCAACGCCCGGCAGGGTAAACGGCTGAGTCTTGAATATGCCTTTTATTGTACGCAACACGCTATTTTTCATATAATAACCCGGTTTTCTGCCCCATAGCGGGCCCGCTAGCCTTTCCGTTCTTTCGGCTCCACGGGCGTCTTGTCCAGAATATGCTCCAGCGGCGCTTCAGGCGGGATGGACGGATCCCGTGTAACAATGCGGTGGGCCATAGCCGGAATAAAGGTCTCCTTCACAAGGTCAATAGGCACGTAATCCAGCCCCCTGCACAGGGCCAGCGAGCGAACCAGCCGGGAAATCCTGACCCCCGCCCTGGGGCTCGCCGGGCTTTCGATGTCCGGGTGGGAGCGGGTCTGCCGGACGCAGGAAACAATGTATGCGCCCACATCACTGTGAATCTGCACCGTGTCTACCATCTTTTTCCAGTTGATAAGGTCGCCTGAATCAACGATGCTTTCAAAGCCCTCCCAAGCGTCCGTCCGCCCGTGCTTTTCGATGATTGCCCGCTCGTCATCTTCCGAGGGGTAGCCCAGCGAAAGGCGCAGCATGAAGCGGTCGAGCTGGGGAACCGGCAGGGGAAAAAGATGGGCCCCTTTAAGGTTCATCGTGGCGATAATGAAAAACGGATCCCGCAGGGGATAGTGCTTGCCCTCGATGGTGATGCTCTGTTCTTCCATCACCTGCAAAAAACTCCCTTGAGTCTTGGGCGTTAACAGGTTTATCTCGTCGCAAAGGACAAAGTGGGCGAACACCGGGCCCTTGTTGAACACCAGTTCCCCCGAATGGCTGATAAAGCGGTTATACCCCAGAATGTCCTGAGGCAGAAGGTCTACGGTACACTGGACGCGGCTAAAGCCCTCCATCGCGACTTCGCCCGCGGCCATATCCTCGTTCCGCCATTTGACAGACTGCGCCAGGGCACGCGCCAGCGAGGTCTTTCCCACGCCGTGGGAGTCCGCCAGAATAACGTGCCCCCCGGCAATCCACGCGGCGATTATGTACTCCAGCTTTTTTTCGTCAACGGAAATGAGCCGCCGTATGTTGGCGCTTAACCCCTCGATTGATTGCTTCACGTCTGATTGTTTCAGGTTCATACCTTTATCTTATGCCAAATCGCCGCCGTGAAGCAATAGCGGGCCGGACAAGAGCGCAGGAGGCAACTGTCAAAACCTATACTTTTTGACAGTTGCAAAGCCTCACGCAATTGCACCATTCAATAATGAAAAAATACCATGTTTTACGGCAATTGTCAACAAAATTCGTAAAATTCTTCCAAAAATTCCCCAAAACGGCAACTGTCAAAAAGTATAGGTTTTGACAGTTGCCTGTTAGCGGCATTTGCGGGCGTATGCCCGTAATAAATATTTTGTGGAGGTATCTAGATGAGAACATTGTTGAGACCAGCAAAGCTTTCGCTGTTGTTGGTTGTATTACTGACTGGAGCATTGGCCTTTACCGGGTGTCCCGGAAACGGCGGTGGTGGCGGCGGCGGCGGGTTCACTTGGCACGGACACTATGACGTAATAGTGATCGGGTCGGGAGTATCCGGGTATGTAACGTATTTGACAATAATGGACGAAGCGCCCCAGCTTAGGGTGCTGTTCATTGAGCAAATGTCCGTATCGGGCGGAATTACCAGAACAGCCGGCGGCCCAAGTGGAAACGCGTGGCTGTTTAACTACCGGGATATGACTGACGCTGGCATTAGAACCGCTTGGGCCAATCGCATGACAGGCGCGGGCAGCGACACTACCCCTCTCACTTCCGCCAACATTGGTTATATTGCCGACAACGTAACCATTAACCCTGACACGGGCCTGCGTTGGTATCCTGACTTCGAGATATTTATTCCCGTTGTGCGGGCCGCGAGAGAGGCTTTCTTCTTCTTGGGCAACCAGTTTGGTGGTACTGCCGTATTCAATCCCGAAAACACCGTTAACCCTCCCGGTCTGGGCGGCCTCGTGAATACCTTTACCGGCGGCATGGGGACAAGCGGCGTTGCCTACATGGAAGCGTTTAGACTCGCCGGTAACAACCTTGGCGGCGCTAATCACCTTAAATTAAACGCCAGAGCTACAAGACTGCACATGGAAGGCGACAGGGCTATCGGGATTACCTACGCGCACGGCGGCAGTGACAGAAATGTTACCGGCAGGCAGATAGTGTTTGCCACCGGCAATTTTGCTGAAAACGTGGACATGAAAAGAAGATTTTCTCAGCCAAATCCACGGCAGCCTGCTGTCGGGCTTGAACATTTCTTCATACAGGTAATCGATGAAGTCGGGGCTGACGGCAGCGGGATATTGATACTCGAAAGGGACGCTATTGCCGACATACATTTATCCGGCTTTGGGGTAATCTCCGGCGCCAGACCGCACCGCAACCTTCATCACGTAGGGAATAACATTCTCTTTATGCCAAGTACCCACTTGGAGAGCGTTCTTCTTGATAACGCTTTTTTTCACGTGTTTGTGAACGGCGAAGGCCAGCGGACAAGGGCTGAACACGGCAACGATCTTTGGAATGCCGCTACATCGCATCATATGCTGGTTGAAAACATGTTCCCGTACTGGCTGGTCTTCAGTTCCTGCACGGGCGCGTCCGGCACAGCGGGAAACGCTCAGCGAACCGCCATCCAGGAAGCCATTACGTTTGGACAGGGAACTTCGCCAGAAGCGGCATTGGTCAGGCATGAAGTAGTATCACATCAAACCATTGCTGGACTTGCCGCGCTGATGTACCCCGGCGACACGGCAGCTCAGGAAGCTTTCGTACAAACACTTGCCGCCTATGAAGCCATGTTTGACGGGCCCGGAACAGACGCGATTTTCACCGATGATCTGACGCCCGGTAAAACAAACGCGCAGGCCGCCGGTGTTCGCTTTGGAGCGGATGACGGCCCCTTCTACGCGGTTAGATTTTATCCCACCGGCTGGGACACTGCCGGCGGCGTAAAAACCAATGTATACGGTCAAGTATTAAGCGGCGGAGCCCCAATTACCAACCTGTTCGCGGTAGGCGGAGTATCCAACCGTGTGTATTACGGGCAGACCTATCATGGAGGCACATCATTAACCCTGTATCCGGGCAAAGCCAGAATCGTCGGATTTAGAGTAATTGAACAACTCCAGTACGAGTTCCCCGAACTTTTCAACTAGAGATGCGTAAAAGATGATGGGGGATTTTCCCCCATCGCAGCGTTAAAAACCATCCTGTAACAGGGATGGTTTTTACTATTCGATCAGTGTTGGTATCTGTATGCCCCAAGGAGAAAGAAATGACGAAAAAAATATCAGGATTAGCCGTTGTTGTTTTAGCGCTCAGCCTACTATTCACCGCCTGTCCCACTGAATTTAATCCCTTTGGGGAAATAACAGGGTCTCATAACGACCACACAGGCTGGGTATATGGTATCGCGCGCGGATTTAGCAGCGATATAAGGGTAGACCTTAGGCTTGAGAATGGGTTTATTAAAGAAGCCACTGTCCGCAGTGTTGCCGGCAGAGAGAGTCCCGGCTGGTATCAAGGCCCCTTCAATATGGCCCCCTTGCTTATTGTGGCAAGAAACAGTGTTGAATTGGATACGCTGGCTGGAGCCAGCCGTACAACACAGGGCATAGTTAACGCGGGCAGAGCGGCCCTCGCCGGAATTCCCCCGCCGGGCACTCTACCCAGAGTAGAAAGACCCGGCAGGTATGTGCAGCCAGCCAATGGTTTTGGGGGGCCTTTTTATGTTTCCGTAACGTTGAATACCACTGCCATTACAAGAATAGCGGTAGAAATATCAAATGAAAGTTCAGCGGTCGGACAGCCCGCCATTAACATTATGATTGACAGAATGTTGGAAGCCCAAAATTCGTATGTGGATGGTGTTTCGGGAGCCACAATTACCAGCGACGCGCTTAGGCTCGCGGTTGGCGCGGCACTGGCTGAAGCCGGCGCGCCAATGGGCATGAGGACAAGGCCTGAGCCGGAAAATGGGGAAAGGCACACCAATCCGCAGGTAACCGTTGATGTTATCGTCATTGGTTCGGGAGCGGCCGGTTTGAGCGCGGCTATAGCCGCCGCGTCTGCCCAAAGCTTTCCGCCAGTTTCCGTAATGCTTATCGAAAAGCAAGAATTCCTTGGAGGCTCGACAATCCGCTCCGATGGAATTATTTACGCTCCCGAACCCACGGAAGCCACAGGCCCCGCGTCCTCTTTTGTTGACTATTTCATGTACAGGGCTCAAGGGTACGCGAATCGCGCCCTGCTTTCAACATACGCAAGCGGCTCTTTGGACATTGTAAGCGGCAATTGGGCGCTTCCCGGCCTACAGCACAGAATGGCTACCGGTATAAGCTCCAGAGAGCGCGCCCGGCCCTTCCCCGGAGGAGGCGTGGCTCTTGTCCGCACACTGGAGAACCGGGCCAGAGAAAGGGGGGTTGGTATTCTTACCGGAGTAGAGGCAGTGGAATTGGTTAAGAACAGTAATGGCGAAGTAGTACGGGTATTGGCTGAATCCATGAATTCCAATTTTGTCTTAAATGCCAGAAGGGGTGTTGTTATTGCCACAGGCGGTTTTGACAACGACAGGGGCGCAGGCAGCCTTATGGCGGAGCATAACGCGGATTCGCTTAATTCCGTTCCACGTTCCAGCCGGGGCAATACAGGCCAGGGCATCAGAATGGGCCAGTACATGGGCGCTGGAACAGTGTTCAAGGGCGGTATGTTTGGCTCGGTTGCCATTGACCCCACGATTGATTTTGACATAGCGGACATAGTAAACGGTCATAACATTATTTTTATAACAGATAGCGGGACAAGCGATTTTATTGATCTTGGCGCGCCGGAACAGGAAGAAATTACTGATGTCGATGGTAACACTCGTACACTCGATGCCGTACAGTGGGGTAACGCTACGCACGACATGATTCCAAACGCTGAGCGCACTGACCCTTCGGTACTATTTAACGGGTTAACACGGGTTCTAGAAAATCACCCAAACTCCCGGTTTTTTCAAATCAGCGACAGGCCCTTACCCAGAAGAGGGCACATTACCCATGAAGTAATAGCTCGCAGCGGTCTTGCGTTTCATTCAATGAGTTTCGCTGGTTTAGCGATAGCAATGTGGCATGGCACTGTTGATTCTGCGGATATTCAAGCCGCGTTTACGGCCAGAGGGTGGGAAAATCTGCCCGGCGGATTTTATGTTTGGAGAATTCATCCTGTAACGCTTGGCTCTATGGGCGGCCTTAGGATAAACCCCCAAGCGCAGGTGCTTGACACCGCCGGAAACCCGATCCCCGGCCTTTTTGCCGCGGGCGAGGCCGCCAATGGGGATTTCTTCTTCCAGCAGAACCCCGCGCCAGGCAGCTCTCTTGGCATAGCTCTTACATTCGGCCGTATAGCCGGGGAACAGGCTGCGCAGTCTCAGCCTCGTCTACTGTTGCCATAGGTAAAGGAGAATAAGAATACATGAAAAAGGCGATACTTCTTTTTTCGTTGCTTAGCGTTTTGGCGGGCGGCGCTTTTGCCCAAGTCTCGTTCAGCGGGAGCGTCTACGCGGGCGTCAGGCTTCACATTCCGTATGACGGCGATGAGTCAATTACCACCAACCACCGGGACTATGACGATCCCCAGTTCAACCTTACCGCCACGGTCATGCGGGAAAACTACGGGGCACGGCTGGTTACCCGCACCCGGATGCTGGATGGCGAAGGCGATTTCGCCGTGCGCGGGGCCTACGGCTGGGTCAACTTCGCCGGGCCATTCGGCGACGACTCGCTGCGCCTTACCGTGGGCCAAATCTCAAGCCCGGCATGGGTTACCCGCCTTCATTCCAG
>WQUW01000084.1 GCA_009781915.1 Treponema sp.
GATGCCACGCGATGCGCTCTTTGCTTGGCGGTGCGGCGGGTTTTTCCGGAGCCGTGGTTTTTGCCATAGTACAAGTATAGGCCGCCACGGGGGGAATAACAAATGCGGCGAATGCCGCGCGACTCATGCTCTTCCCCCCCGCAATGCCCCATCGCGCGTGAGCCTCTGGCCTAATGCCCGGCAGGGGGGGATATACGTTTTAAGAAGCCATTTGCATGGTGTTTCCGCGAAGGAGACCTCAGGCTCCGTAGCGGGTTCCCCATGCGGGATTCTTAAACCGTATATCCTCCCCTGCCGGGGCTTTTGGCGGGAATGCTCACGCGCGGCGGGGGGGCTCACGCGCGGCGGGGAAGTACCAGCGCATGGCTGTTGAAAAACACCAAGAATTGATATACCATATATTGTGGACAGGGGGAAACTCAATGTTGGAAACCGAGCAACTAATACGTAAAGCCGAGACATTGCCGAAAGCGTTGTTTATAGAAGCGGTACATTATATAGATTACCTATCCCAAAAAGCACAGTCTGCGTATTTTGCGGAAAAGCTTGCCGAGGCGGAACACGAAGCGAGTAAGCCCAATGCTATATGGCTTGATGAAAATGAGTTCTGGAATGAAGACGATTGAAATACAAAGTTCGCTTTTCCCCCTTCGCGAAAGAAGATAGAAAAGAAATAAAAACCTACTTGTCCGGATTTTACCCAAAAACGCCGCAGCGTTTTGACAACGCGCTGAAGGAGCATATTGCCAACTTGAAAGAAAATCCTTATATGTACCCAGAATACCATGAAAACACCGACTACCGCCGTATGACTGTCGGTAATTACATTGTCTTTTATAAAATTAACGAGACAGAGACGCAAATAGACATATACCGTATTTTAAGAGCTTCGTGGGATTTGCCAAAATATTTGTAGTTTCAATCCTCCCCTGCCGGAGCTTTTGGCGGGAAAGTTCACGCACGGCGGGGGCCATTTCAGAACTCTCCCCGGCAAGCCGATAATCGAGGGGGAGGGTTTTCGTGTCGCAGGAAAGACCAAGGATACTTGTACTGGGAGCGGGGATAATGCAGGGCCCCGCCCTAAGAATCGCCGCTGAAATGGGGCTGGAGGCAGTCGCCGCGGATGCCGACCCCGGCGCTCCCTGCGTGCCGCTCGCCGCCCGCTTCCAGAACGTTGACCTTAAAGACAGGGAAGGCATCGAAGCGCTGGGCCGTTCCCTTATGGAGCGGGGCGGGCTTGGCGGCATTATGACTGCGGGGACGGATTTCTCCGCCACAGTCGCGTGGGCGGCGGAGAAGCTCAGGCTTTCGGGGATACCCTACGAAAGCGCTCTGGACGCATCGGACAAGGAGCGTATGCGGCGGCGCTTTAAGGCCGCCGGGGTTCCCTCGCCGGAATTCGTTGTCATGAATGCCCCGCCGCAAGATGGCTCATCCCTGCCCTTTCCCCTGCCCGTAGTGGTAAAACCCGTGGACAATATGGGCTCCAGAGGCTGCCGCAGGGTAGATAGCCCGGACGAACTGGGCACAGCCGTCAGCGCCGCCCTGCAATTCTCCCGATCCGGGCGGGCCATCGTGGAACAATATATGGAAGGCCCGGAATTTTCCGTGGACGCTCTTGTGTTCAAGGGCGAAATCACCATCTGCGGCATTGCGGACAGGCATATCTTTTTTCCCCCGTACTTTATCGAAATGGGTCATACCATGCCCTCGGAAATGGAGCCCGCCGTCATCAGTTCCCTTCTTGGGGCCTTTACGCTGGGCGTGCGGGCGCTCGGTATTGACTGCGGGGCGGCGAAAGGCGACATCAAACTTACCCCCAACGGCCCCATGATAGGCGAAATAGCCGCCCGGCTTTCCGGCGGTTATATGTCCGGCTGGACATACCCGTACTCATCGGGGGTCTTGCCCACCCGTGGGGCGATAGAAATAGCCTTGGGCAGAAAACCCAGCCACACCGTGCCCGAATGGAACTGGACTTCGGCGGAGCGGGCCTTTATCTCCATTCCCGGCGAAGTATGTTCTATTACGGGTGTGGAAAAGGCGCGGGTCACGCCCTTTGTAAAGGACGTTTTCGTGCGGATAGCGCCGGGCAGCCCCGTGCGTTTTCCCGAAAACAACGTAACAAAGTGCGGCAACATCATTAGCGCCGCCGCCGCCCGCCAAGACGCCGTGCGCTCCGCCGCCGCCGCCGCCCGATCCATCCTGATACGCCTTCGGGCCCCCAACGCCGCCACCGAAGCCTTTCTTGCCGCCCAGCCGGGGAAAACGGCCTTCCCGCCGGACGCTTTTGCCATAGATGCCCTGCTTTTGCCGCTCCTTGCCGGAATGCCGGATCGGGGGGCCGGGCAAAACGGCGCGTACCGCCTGTTCCCCTTTCCGGAATTTGTCGAATCGGGGCTTACCGATTACATGGGCCGCACCGTAGACGAAAGCCTTCAGGCAGTACGGCTTCTTACCGGCATGGAACTGCCCATAGCGCAGACCGGCGCACAGGCTTGTGGCGGCCCTGTGCTGGGCCGCGCTTTCTGGCAGGCCCTTATCCGGGGGGGATACCAAGGAGCCGCCTATTACATCGACACGCTGGGCGAGGGCCGCGCATGAACAAAGCATCGCCTGCGGCCTTTCTCCTTGCGCTTCTCCTGTTTTCCCTTCCCGCCGTCCCTGTGTTTCCTCAAACCATGAGCCTTGACGAAGCCCTGACCAGCCTAAGCAACATCGGGGCCGGGGACGCTCAGTTTCGCTGGGATCCCTTTTTCGCTTCGGGGACATTTACCGTTGGCAGGCACGAAGCGGCCTTTACCTCCGGCAGAGCGGGGGAGAATGGCGCAGTTCTGCTGGATCGCAGGGATGTTTTGACCCTTCCCCTGCCGTACACGGAGCGGGGGGCCATCAGGTTCCCGCAGGCGTTTGTCGATCAGGTAAAGACCACCCTTGCCCGCTATATAGAAGAAGATCGTTCCCGCTTCAGGGTGGCGGCGATTATCATAGACCCCGGACACGGAGGCAGGGACCCGGGCGCAATCGGGAACCACGTAATCCGGGGCGCCCCGCTTCGGTCGGTGGAAAAAGACATCGTTCTTGATGTTTCCCTGCGCCTGCACGCCCTGCTCGCCGCCGCCTTTCCCGACAAGCAGGTGCTTCTTACCCGAGGCACGGATGTCCACATCACCCTGGAAGACCGGGTAAACCTTGCCAACACAATCCCAATGGCAGAGAATGAAGTAGCGATCTTCGTCTCCATCCATGCCAACGCCTCGTTTAACCGGGACGCGCGGGGCTTCGAGGTCTTTTACCTTCGACCGGGGTATCGCCGGGAAGTGATCGACCGGAACAGGCACGCCGATAACGCCGAAGTTCTGTCCATCCTTAACAGCATGATGGAACAGACCCTTGCCACCGAAAGCATTATTCTGGCAAACAACATCCTTAGGCGCTTCGAGGAAGTGGTGGGGGACGTAAAGCCCAACCGGGGAATTAAGCCGGCTGAATGGTTTGTCGTCAGAAACGCCCGGATGCCTTCGGTGCTGGTAGAAACAGGCTTTGTTACCAACGAAACCGATGCGCTTCTTATGAGCGGCGAAGCTCACTTGCAAAGACTCTCGCAGGCGTTGTATAAAGGAATATCTGATTTTATCGCATTTTTTGAACAAGCCGGAGGCTTTGTTGCCGCACCATGAGCGGGATTTTGAATAAAGTGTTGTCCCATATCAGCAGGTTTTTCTCGAAAAGGAAGAACCGCCGCCTTTTCTACCTTGCGGTGCTTTGCCTTGCCGCCTTGGGGAATGCTCTGTATTTGGGGTTTGCCAGACGGACGTTTGTGTTTTATTCCGCCCGAACCGCCGGTGTCGTTGTGGAAGAGCGCTTTCTTCGCCGCGCCGGAGACCGGGAAACGGACATACGCCGCTACGTGGAGCAGGCTCTTTTGGGGCCTAAATATCAGGGCTTGGTGTCCCCCTTTGTTCAGGGAATACAGGTACAGTCCTTCATGTACCGGGAAGGGGTCGTGTTCGCCAACCTTACCGAGCAGGCGGCCCTGCCTCCCGAAGAAGGGGGGGCTGTATTTTACAGCCTTTTAACCTTGAACAAGGGGATACGGCGGAACTTTTCCGGCGTAAGGGATGTGCGGCTGTTTATCGGCGGAAATCAGATTTTTTTTGAGGAATTTCGAGAGATTTTCATGAATCGTGCCGATAATAGTAGGACGTAAAACCGCGCCGTATGGTGTTGACAAATTAAGTGTATCGGGTATACTTACTTAATAAAGGTTTATGTAAACTAGTTTGTTGAAAGGAGCTTTGAATGAAACGGATTATCATTCTTGTTGCTATCGCGGCGTTTTCTGCAGGGATGCTGGTTGCGAATGAATCAGTTCTAATTGATTTTTCGCTGTTGTCGGCGGACATTCGTATACCTGTTGATGAAAACGATATGGACACAGCCCCAAACCAGAACCGGCGGACGGTAATGGACTTTGGTCAGGTGGCGGGGGCCAGCTTTACCCCAAGCCAGAGAGCGTTGATGAGAACCTCTCTCGCTATCGAGAGCTGGGATGTCGTGCTGAATTCTTCCGCACGCACGATCCATAATATAACCCGCTCTTACACGAGGGAAGCGCCTTCCCGGCGGTTTGGCACGGTTATGGGCGCGAGGGTTCACTTTCCGCTGATCCCGGCCTTCTCCCATGCGTTTATCAGGCCGCCCTTTGAAATCCCGGCCTACGAGCCGATGGCTGACATTGACGATCAGGGCAACATCGGAGCGGCCGTTAACGGTTTTACCGGCCCGATGCGCTTTGAAGAGGGCTTTGGGGTGGTACGGAACGTGGGAACCATACGGTCTGTGGCGGTAAACGTCTACGGCCTTAACTTCCCCCACGGCCTTAACGTAATTCTCCTTGATCACATGGGTAACGAAAGAACCATATTCATGGGCCATCTTAACTTTGACGGTTGGGGCGAGCTTGTCTGGAATAACCCGCAGTACATCTTTGAAGTACGCCACCGGGATGTCCGGCTCTTCCCCCTGTACCCCCACTCCATGCCGTTTGTGAAGTTCGGCGGGTTCCGGGTTGACAGGGATGCCGCAAATGTAGGCGGCGATTTTATTGTCTACTTCCGGGATGTGCGGCTTATCTACGACTTGGCGGTGCTTGATACCGACCGGGATATTGACGATGAAGGTCTGTGGGGCATTATCTCTGACCGTGAGATGGCCAGACGGATACACGAAATGGAACGCTTTGGACAACAGCAGATACTCCGCTTTGTTGAAGGTCAGACACAGGCTAGGTCTCCCTGGAATCCGTTGCACGGAGCCGATAGTCAGGAAAGATTTGGGTTTACTCCTCCGGCCGATCAATAGGCGGGTTTAACCCCAGCGTAACATCCGGCTTCTTGACCGCTTTTATAGCGGCTGGGGGCCGGATTTTTTTTCGATCCAACATAAGAACGCAAAAGAATACGAATATTTATGCAAGCAGATGTTTCGCCTGAAGAAAATCGCAGTGAGGGGGAGCCGTGGTCTGTCGATCAGGCCGGACTTCGCAGGGAGTACAACGAGCTTTTGCCCCTTCGTACCCGGATGGTTCGGGAGCTGGAACGGCACGTGGAAGGGGCGGTGGCTCCTCTGTCTTCCAGCCCGCGGGTAAAAGGCCGGGTAAAATCCTTTAAGAGCTACTCGAAGAAGTACATCCGTTACGTTAAAGACGGAGTTTCGCCCTCTCAAATACATGATGTTATCGGCATCCGTGTCATTTGCCCGTTTATGGAAGACCTTGCCACGGCGGAAAAGCTTTTACGGGAGAAATTCAGGGTTGTTGACGCTGAGTGGAAGGGCAAGTCCCACACGCTGCGGGAATTTGGCTATGAATCCGTCCATCTTCTGATTGCCATTCCGCAAGACATCGGCGAAGATCAGGGCGATGCCCGTTGCCAGACCGCCGAAATCCAGCTTCGCACGATTATGCAGGACGCATGGGCGGAAGTGGAGCATGAGCTAATATACAAGGCCGAGTTTACCCCCTTTGATACCCCCCTAAAGCGCAAGCTTGCGGCGTTAAACGCGAGCCTTTCGCTGGCGGACATTATTTTTCAGGAGATACGCAGTTACCAGCGAGACCTTCATGGCGAACTTGGAAAACGCCGGGATTCTTTTTTCCGGAAAATCGAAGATTCCACTGACGCCATTTTGTTCACAGAGCTTGGCCGGCTGGTGCAGGACGACCGCCTTTCCTCCCCGGAGTCGGCCCCGCCCGTTGTCGAATCCATTGACGAACTGCTTTTGGAGGCCCTAAGCGCCCACAACAAAAACCAGTTTTCCGAGGCTGTGGCGATTTACACCCGTATTCTGGAGATGAAGCCTGTGGACGCTGTCCGTTCGCTCATTTACAAACACAGGGGCATGGCGTACTTTGCCCGATCCCACTACGAAGAAGCAATCGCCGACTTTTGCCAGTCGCTAGAGCTAGACCCAAAATCCTACAAGGCGGCCTACTATCAGGGCATTGTCTACTCTGTTCTTGGGCGTTACCCCCAAGCGGTGGATGCCTTTAACAAATCTCTGGCGATAAACTCCTACCAGCCCTACTGCCTTTACCGCCGGGGCCAAGCCTACTACCACCTTGGCGATTACCCCCAAGCCCTTGGGGATTGCGAGGCCGCCCTTGCGCTGGAACCCTTTGAAACCGCCGGGAAATTCAAGCGGCTGGTGCTGGACGCGCTGAAGATGTAGGGGTTCATGTTTTCGTGGACTATTATCCAGTTTTGTAGTATAGTATAGACTCATAGAGGCGCGGCATGAAAATTACCAAGAGAACATTCGGTATTCTTTCCAACGGGAAAAAGGTGCACCTGTATACGCTTAAAGCGGGGGAGCTGGTTCTTTCGATTTCTACTCTGGGTGCGGCTTGGACTTCCCTTAAAGTTCCATCGGCGGAGAGGGGGGCGGACGATATTCTTCTGGGGTTCAGTTCTTTTGACGGATACGTAAACAACCGCTATTTTGGGGTAACCGTGGGCCGTTTCGCAAACCGCATAGGCGGCGCGAAGTTTTCGCTGAAGGGGAAGGAGTATCCCCTTTACCAGAACGACGGCGGTAATTCCCTGCACGGCGGCAGAACCGGGTTTGGCAAGCGGCTCTGGAAGGCCGAAGCCTACGAGGAGCGGGACGGTGTTTTTGTGCGCTTTGAGCTTAAAAGCCCGGACGGAGACGAGGGGTATCCGGGGAATTTCAGGGCGGCGGTAAGCTACGGCCTTACCAAGACCAACGAGATCGTGGCCGATTACGAGGCAAGGGTGGACGCTCCCTGCCCGGTAAATCTGACCAACTGTGCCTTTTTTAACCTTGCCGGGGAAGGCCGGGGCGTGGATATTCTTTCTACCGAGCTTAAACTGAACTGTTCTTCCTATGTTGAGGTGAACAGCGCCCTTATTCCCACGGGTAAGCTAATTCCCGCGGCGAATACGCCCTTTGATTTCAGCGTCCGAAAGCCGATTGGCAGGGATATTCGGGCCCTTGCGGAAAGCGCCCCCGGCGGCTACGACCACTGCTTTGTCATTGACGGGGAACCGGGAGACCTGCGGCCCTTTGCCGAGGTTTACGACCCCTTTAGCCGGAGGTTTATGAAGGGCTTTACGACTCAGCCGGGGGTTCAGTTTTTTTCGGGGAATTCCCTTTCTTCCGTGCGGGGAAAAATCGGCTCGGTTTATGAAAAGCACGATGGCTTTTGCCTTGAAACCCAGCATTTTCCCGATTCCCCGAACAGGCCGGAATTCCCCTCCGCCATTTACGGGCCGGACCGGGACTATCACGAAAAAGCGGTGTTCGCCTTTGACTGGTAGCTTCGGGGTGGCACACCGGCGGAGTTGCACACCGGCGAGGTTGCACACCGGCGGGATTGCGCACTTGGCGGCAAATAATGTACAGTGAAACGTATTCTAATACCAACAATTTCTTGGAGGAGGCATTTTTATGGAAGGGTTTACCGCTGCCGTTTCGAGCTTGGGCTTCTTTTTGTGGGCCTATGTTTTTGGCATAGCGCTGATTGCCGGGGGAATTTACTTTACCATTAGAACAAGGTGTGTTCAGTTTACGACCCTGCGCGACGCTCTTAGAGCTATTGGCGGCAAGGACAAAAAGGCGAATCTGGAATCCGCTCAAAACGACGCGCCAAAAACATCGCTTTCGGCGTTTAAGGCGTTCTGCGTCAGCGAAAGCAGCCGTGTCGGTACAGGCAACGTAGTCGGTGTTGCCGTCGCCATAGCAATGGGCGGCCCCGGTTCCATCTTTTGGATGTGGATAATGGCGATTATAGGGGCGGCGACAGGCTTTGTGGAATCGACCCTGAGCCAAGTTTACAAAGAGAACCACCGTGACAGGTTTATGGGCGGGGCCATGTACTATTTCCAAAGGGCCTTTAAATCCAAAGTGCCCAGTTATGTGCATGCAGGGTTGCTGGCGTTTACATACGTGTTTGTGTTTAACTCTGTCCAGACGAACACCATCGCCGATACATTCCAAGGGTTTGTGCCGTACCGCATAATTATTGGCATTGTGGTGTCCGCTGTTATAATGTTTATTATCTTTGGCGGAATTAAGCGCATTTCACAGGTCGCTTCGATCATGATGCCGCCCATCATTATCTTTTACCTGCTTGTCTGTTTTGGCATCATAATTGTCCACTTCCCGCAGTTCATTCAGGCGATGGGGTACATTGTCGCATCCGCGTTCGGGACGGAACAAGTTGCCGGCGGCGCGCTGGGATTCACCTTCGCTCAGGCAATTCAGCACGGGCTTAGGCGGGGACTGTTTTCAAACGAGGCTGGTATAGGATCGGTTCCCATTGGGGCGGCGACATCCAATGTTTCGCATCCGGTAAAACAGGGCGCGGTGCAGAGCTTTGGCGTTTTGCTTGACACGCTTGTTATCTGTTCCGCCACGGCTTTTATTATCCTTATGTCTGGAAACTACATCGGAGGCACAACAGCAACGGGCGTAGCGCTTGTCCGCGATTCGCTTGAGTACTGGGTTGGCGGCTTTGCCGTGCCGTTCCTTAACATAATGCTGTTCCTCTTGCCGTTTACCTCCATCATTGGCAACTACTTCTACGGCGAAACCTGCTTCCGCTTTATTTCCCGCAGCAACACTGCCGTAAACGTGTTCAAGGTTCTTGGCGGGCTGACCATAATAGTCGCCTCGATTGTTCCGTTGCGGCTGGTGTGGAGCATGGCGGACATTTTTACCGGCACGCTGGCCACGATGAACATTATCGCCCTGTTCATCCTGTGCAACATTGCCGTCAAGTGTCTTGACAACTACAAAAAGCAGGCCAAGGCGTTCAGAGCGGGCACTGGCAAGGAACCGGTGTTCTATGATGACGAGATAGGAGTAGAGACTCCGTACTGGAAGCGGGGAAGGTAACCTGAAAGAGCGGCGGCCATCTGGTGTCGCCGCTTTTTTTTGTCAAATCTAGCGTTATACGACATTTGCGATAACGCATGGAAGTTAGCTACCACTACCGGAAATGGTAAACTCCGAGATCGGCGGCGGCCTGTTTTGCCAAGGGAATCGAGTTGCGAAGATTTCTGACTCTGTTGGCATGTGACGGGTGGGTGCTGAGCCACGCAGATGCGCTTCCGCCGCCGGAAAGGGCGTTCATCCGCTCCCAGAAGTAAACAGCCTCGTAGGGGTTATACCCGGCAATAGCCATGAGTTTAAGGCCAAGAAGGTCGGCCTCGTCTTCGTTACGCCGGCTAAAAGGCAACGTGCCAAAGAGCGTTGAGCCCACGCCAAAGGCAGTCATGGTTACAGCGGTAAGCTCGGGAGAAAACCCTGCGCCGTCCATGCCCACCGAAAGCGCCGCCATGCCCAACTGCTGAAGCAAACTGGCGCTCATCCGCTGTTGCCCGTGGTTAAGGACAGCGTGGGCGATTTCGTGCCCCATTACTACCGCAATGCCTGCTTCGTTCTGCGTTACCGGGAGGATTCCTGTATAAAATACGATCTTGCCCCCCGGCATAACCCATGCGTTTATGGTATCGTCCTGAATAAGAGTGAACGACCAAAGAAAGCCGTCAATCTGATGGGGACGCCCCTGAGCGGCAAGCCATTTTCTGGTTGCCTCTACAAGAGTCCACCCAACCCGCTCAAGCATTTCCGCCTGTGGGGTTCCGGTAACTACCGTGTTTTCACTGATAAATTGCCCGTGAGCATCGGCTGCCATCGCAAAGAGCTGATCGTTTGAGATAAAGGCCATTGTGCGCCTTCCGGTCATGGGGTTGGTCGCGCATCCGGAAAAAGAAAATCCAGCGATGCCAGCAACGACTAAACTGATGGCGGCAATTATATGTAGCTTTCTCATACCAAGCCAATTATGGGGAATTAAAGCGCCGGTGTCAACCAAATACCGAGTGGGGACGTTCCAGCCCCCGCTACATCTTGATTCTGCCCCGCAAGCTTCGGGACAGAGTAAGCCTGTCGGTGTATTCTAAATCCCCCCCGACAGGCAGGCCCGATGCCAGCCGGCTGATTTCGATCTGGCGCGAGGGCAGTTTTTCCCTAAGGAACTTCTGAATGTAAAGGGCGGTGGTGTCCCCTTCTATAGTGGGGTTCAGGGCCAGAATTACCTCCCGCACCCCTTCGTCCCTGACACGCCCCGCAAGCTGCGCTATGGCGAGGTCTCCGGGATTTACCCCTTCCAGCGGGGCGATAAGCCCGCCCAGCACATGAAACAGGCCCTGAAACTCCCGTGATTCATCGATTACCCGCACGTCCTGAGCCCGCTCCACCACGCAGATCAGGGAGCGATCCCTTGCCGGGCTGGCGCAAATGGGGCAGGGGTCGCTTTCGGTAAAACTGCCGCACGTGCCGCAGCGTTTAATCGCGTGGTGAAGGCCCGCAAGCTCCGCCGCAAGCGTCCGGGCGTATGACGGGTCAGCGTCAAGGACATGGTACACCAGCCGCCCTGCGCTTTTCTTGCCTATTCCCGGCAGCTTGGAAAAAAGCGCCACCAGCCTGTCCAGCGCATTCAGTTCCCCATTCATGCGGGAAAACCCGGCATTCCCGGAATACCCTGTAAGCCCGGAACGCCGCCGGGGAATATGCCCCCGACTTCACGGGTTATCGCTTCCTTGACTTTCTCCATAGCATTGGTAAAAGCGGCGGCGACCAAGTCTTGCAGCATTTCCCGGTCTCCGTCCTCCATTGCCTCCGGAGCTATCCGCACTGCCAGCACTTCCATCCGGCCATTCATGTCAACTTCGACCATTCCGCCCCCGGCAGAGCCGGTAACCCGCAGTCCCCCCAGTTTTTCCTGAAAGTTCCCCATCTGTTCCTGAATCTTTTGGGCGTTCTTCAAAATGTCGAAAGGGTTAATGTTCATTCGTGGTTCTCCTCTACAATTGTTCCCTGAAATACTTCCAGAACTTTTTGGACAGCGGGGGCAAGGCCGGCCCCTTCGCCCGCAGGCGCTTCGTTAGCGGGCCCGGCGGCATGTGCCGGAGCGGAGGCTACAGGCATCCGGCCCTCGTGAGGCCGTGGGGTCGTCTTTGTTGCCATGTAGCGGCTAAATTCCGCGGACAAAGAAGCGGGCTGTCCGCCGCCGGCTTCGCCAGATTGCCCGCCGCCCGGCATCTCTTTGGGGAATTCCCCGGCATCCGGCGATACCGAACAATTCCCTTCAGATAAAGGGCGGCTGGAACCGCCTAATGTCTGCCGCGCCTGCGCTACGGCGCTCGCCAGTTCCGGGGGCGACACCCATTTTTCCAGCCAGCAGAGCTTTGAAGCAAGCGTTTCAAGCTCAAAACGGGGCGACACCGAATAGCGTATGTCCCGGTGCAGGGCGTACAGCAGTTCCCCGGCCCGCTCAAGCCGGATCGCGTCGTACTTTTCCAGCACGGCCCCGGAAAACCTCGCCGGGGGATACCCCAAGAGCGCTTCCCGTGTTATTCCGGCCTTTAAAAGAAGCAGGCTGTGATAGTAGCCAGCCAAGTCAGCTATGAAGGTTTCCACCGCCACCCCCGAAGAAAGCAGGCCGTCAATAAGCGAAAGCGAACAGCCAAGGTCGGCGGCGGCGCAGGCTTCGGCAAACTCGTTCAGTTTATCCAGCCCCACAAGGCCCAGCTTTTCCCGAATTAGCTCTGTGCTGATGTGCCCCCTGCTAAAAGACACGACCTGATCAAAAAGCGTGTATGCATCCCGGCAGCTTCCGGTGGATTCTCTGGCTATCCAGAACAGGGCTTCGTCCTCGGCCTCGATCCCCATTTCCTTGCAGGCATTGGCGAGCAGGGCTGTGATTGTCTCAACGGAAATAAGGCGGAAGTTAAACTGCTGACAGCGGCTTCTAATGGTAGCCGGAACTTTTTGAAGCTCCGTGGTGGCGAAAATAAAGACCACATTTGGCGGCGGTTCTTCTATGGTTTTAAGAAGGGCGTTAAACGCGCTGTTGGAAAGCATATGCACTTCGTCAATAATGTAGACTTTGTAGCGGCCAGAGCTGGGGGGAAACAGCACTTCTTCCTTGATTTGGCGGACATCGTTTACCCCTGTGTTAGATGCCCCGTCAATTTCCAGCACGTCCATGCTGGCCCCCCGGCTAATCTCCGCACACTGGGCGCACACGCCGCAGGGGCTGGCTGTGGGGCCGGTTTCGCAGCGCAGGGCTCTGGCAAGGATTCTGGCGGCGCTGGTCTTGCCGCAGCCACGGGGCCCGGAGAAAAGGTAGGCGTGGGCGATTTGCCCTGATTCAAGAGAATTCCTGAGGGTGGCGGCGACAAATTCCTGTCCGACCAGCTCGTCAAACGTTTTCGGCCTCCGCCGGGTGGCGGTTACTTCGTAGGGCATCGGTCAAGTATAGACTGTTTTGCCATAAACAAAAAGCCCCGCTAGGGGGATCACGGCGCCACGGCCTTCCGCTTGCCGTTGCTTCCTTCCGGACCTGGCGGATTCCGGCGGCGGCCGTTCGCATGATTCCTAGCGGGGTAAAAGCATGATACAACGGCGTTCAGGTAATTTCAATCCCCCGGCCCCCGCTGTGCGTGATGCGAACATTTCCGCCAAAAACCCCGGCAGGGGAGGATATACGGTTTAAGAATCCCGCATGGAGAACCCGCTACGGAGCCTCGGTCTCGCCCCCCGCCGCGCGTGAACATTCCCGCATAAAGCTCCGGCAGGGGAGGATATACGGTTTAAGAATCCCGCCCAAGGAACACGGCTACGGAGCCTCGGTCTCCTTCGCCTAAGAATTTGGGC
>WQUW01000085.1 GCA_009781915.1 Treponema sp.
ATACATCGAAATGTATTACAACAGACGCCGTAGACATTCGGCAATCGGATATGCTACACCTTTAGCATTAACAAATAATTTAGCGGCTTAATTCACTGTCCAAAAAATCGGGGGAACTCCAAACGCTTCGGTCAGCTCGGCATTGACAGCGAAAATCCCAATGCCGCCCGCTACTTCGAGGTGAGTCCCCAAGAGGTGGTACTTCCCTAGGGCCCCCGCCCCCACTGCGCGTGAGCCGGTAGGCACAGCGTCACGGCGGGGGCATTGTTGGGGCACGGATAACACCCTTGACAACATCCCCCCTTGTGTGCTTTACTTAATCTAGTGGCCGCATAGTGATGTATGCCAGATGGGGTGGATTCCGGTGACGGAGAGTGTTTACGAACGTCCCACGTGGGACGAATATTTTATGGAAGTATGCGATGCCATTTCCAAGCGGGCCACCTGCGACCGGGGCCGCTCGGGTTGCGTCATCGCCAAAAATAACCAGATTCTGGTAACCGGCTATGTGGGGGCTCCCGCGGGCCTTCCCCACTGCGATGATGCCGGGCATCAGTTTAAAAAGATGCTTCACGAGGACGGCTCCGTTACCACTCACTGCGTCAGAACCGTGCACGCGGAGCAGAACGCCATCTGTCAGGCGGCGAAGGGGGGTATCTCCATAAAGGGGGCCACCCTGTACTGCCGCATGACGCCGTGCAGAACCTGCGCCATGCTCATCATTAATTGCGGCATAGAGCGGGTAATGTGCCAGCGGCAGTATCACGACTGCGGCGATTCTGAAAGCATGTTCAGGACGGCTGGAGTGAAGCTGGAGTACGTGTATAACGAAACACAGCAGTATGAAAAACAGTAGGTTTTCGGGTATTTGCAGTTTTTAAGGAAGGTTCATGAAAAAAAAGCATATTTTGCCGGGGGGGGTGCTAGTTCTTTTGAGCGTCTGCGCGGCAATGATTATCCTTACAGTTTTGCAGGCGCTGCTTTACTACGGGAACGTGGCTCAGGCGGGCGCTCTGGCGATTCGCACAAACCTTGTCAACATACTTCTTGGCGCGGGGGGGATGGGGCTGCTTTTGTGGATGGGAAGCGGGGCGGTAAAAAAGCTCAACGGGCTGGAAGGGCTGTTGCGGCCCCTTGAAAAAAAGGATTACCCGGCCTTGGCCTCGCTAAAGTCTGAAGGCGCGGGCAAAGAGCCCTACGGGGAACTGAAAAAAGCCGTCAAGGATTTGGCGACATTTATCGACTTGTTCAACACACATTCCAAAAGCAACGCCGCTATGGAAGGGCTTCTTGCGGAAATCAAGAAAAACGCGAAGGAAAAACAGCGGGAAGCCGCCCCGCCCAACGAACCGCTGCTTCGATACTTTGGGGAAATAGAATCCTCGGCGGGACAGGCGGCGTCCACGCTGGAGCAGGTAGAGAATTATTTTTCTACCCTTGCCGAAATGAACCAAGGGCGGAATAAGGTTCTGGAAGATTTGGATGCCCGCCTTGCCGAAGCGGCGGAGCTTGAACAGTCCATCGCGGCGACCCTTCAAGAAAGCGGGAAAAACGCCGGAAATCTTAAAAACAAGATAAACGACAGCGAAGTACATTCCCGGAACGCCTACAGCATTATTAAAGCCGCCTCGACAGACCTTGAAAAAATTACGGACATCGTCAGGGCCATTAACAAGACTTCACAGCAGACCAACATCCTTTCCATGAACGCGGCCATAGAAAGCGCCCACGCCGGGGCCGCCGGGGTTGGCTTCGCCGTGGTTGCCGATGAAATACGCAGGCTCGCCGAATCCACGAGGGAAAACGCCAAGAATATTCAGGATGTTCTTCTTGGGATTATCCGGCAGATTACCGAGGCCCTAAAAGCCAGCGAGATTTCCTCGCTTGCGTTTAATTCGCTTACAACCGAAATAACCACGCTGGTCGAAAGCCTGGATACCGTTGCGCATGATGCCCGGAGAAACAGCGACACCAGAGTAAGCGTTAAATTGATATTAACGGATTCTACGGGGGAAACGGGGAAAATCCGGGACAACTCGGTGGACATCGCGGCGTTTATGTACAGTTTTAAGACGGCCCTTGAGCATATCCAGAGCCTGTGCAAGCCGGAGAAAGCCGGGGCCGTGGAAACCGGCCTTGATGTCCAGCGGCAGGAGCAATTTCAGAAGAGCCTTGAAGTAACTCTGGACAGGGTCTTGGAATACCTGAAAGAAGCGGACGAACTGAAAGAAATGCTTTTAACCGGGGTAAAGCCCCGCGTTGTTGACGTAGTGATCCCGCAACCGCCCCGGCCTGCGGCTCCCCCCGTCCCGGCTCCGGTAACGCCCCCGCGAAAGCCTGAGCCTGTGGCGGCGGCCCCGGTTCAGAGTCCAGCCCCGGCCGCATCCCCGCCGCCGAGTCTTGCCCAAACCCCAGCAAAAAGTTATAGTACGACTACGACAAAGATAACTGTCGGCAATCTCTCGGCAGAGGCCGGGGAAATCGACAATTCCATGCAGAGGGATGTGGCGGTAAAATCTCCGCCCAGCACCCTACATTAAGAGGAGTGAAAACAATGAACGGACGAACAAAAATCGGATTTCTGGTAGTTTTATTAGCCCTGAAAACCTCCCTTCCCGCCTTTACGCAGCCAGTGCCAATCGGGGATTTGCAGAGGGCGGTTGACAACTTTTCATCGGCGCTGGCTATGTCTCTGCCCCTGAACGCCTCGTTGGGGCTAAACTGGTCTAGCGCCTACATTGGCAGATTCTTTCCCAGTATCCCGCCCAGCTTTGGCGTGGGCGTTTCCTTCGGCGTTACGAGCATGGACACCAGCGCCATTAGGGGGCTGGCGGCTCCTCTGGGCCTGGGTGGCATTCCCGGCGGCGACAGGTTTCCCTTCCCCGCCTATACCGCAGAAGCCAGAATTGGAGGGTTTTTTCTCCCCTTTGATGTTGGGTTTAAGTTCGGCCACCTTCCGCCGGTGGGGAACCCGCTTCCGTTTGGGAACCGCATTGACATTAACTACCTGCTTGTGGGCGGCGACATACGCTACGCCCTTTTGGACAGGGCTTTCCTTCCAAGAATATCTGTGGGCCTTGGCTTTAACTATTTAAGGGGCGGTATCGGCGGCAGAGTCGGACAGCGATCGTTTGACTTTGATGCTGGCAGGGCAGTTGAGTTCGGTGGGGCTGATGTAGACCTTAACTGGCGCACGTTTTCGTTTGACGCCAAGGCCCAAATCTCCCAATCCTTCATAATAGCGACCCCCTTCTTGGGAGTCGGGGCAAGTTTCGCCCGCTCCCGTACCGGGTTTGAGGCAAGATCAAATATCACCGTTGATGGTGGACCTCTGACTCCCGCCGATGTAAGCGCCCTTAGAGAGTTTGGCATAGACGCATCTGGCGTAGGCATGTCTTCGAATGTTGATAGAAATGATTTCAACACCCGTGTTTTCGGCGGCATAGGGATTAACCTGACGCTGTTCAGGCTGGATTTTGTCGGGATATACAGCTTTAGGGACGGCAATTACGGGGCCAGTATCGGCTTCAGGTTCCAGACCTGAGCCTGAACGTGGCCTAGCACCGGCATACAGCGCGAAAAATGGAACACCCGGCGGCGGCGTTTACCCTTATGGAAATTTTCCGGATGGGCGGCGTTGTAATGTGGCCCCTCTTGTTCTTCTCTATCGCCACCGTGGCTATTACCGTGGAACGCGCGGTATGCTTCCTGTACCATAACCTTAAAGTAGACGACTTAAAGGAAAAAGTAGCCGCCGCCATTGGCGATGGGGATGTGGCGGATACAAAGGCGTTTCTGGAAAGCCAGACCCGGCGCAGAATGGGGGCCCGTGTCCTTCTCGCGCTGGTTAGCCGCCGCGGGCTTTCGGAGCGCCGTCTTGAAAAGGCCGTGGAAGCCGAGGCCGCCGCAAGCATATCGTCCCTGGAAGGCGGGTTTGGCCTTCTTACGGCGATGGCCTCCCTTGCCCCCCTTACGGGCTTTCTTGGAACGGTAACGGGAATGATTGCCGCTTTCAGGTCAATTGCCGAGGCCGCCGATGTAAATGCCCGGATTGTAGCCGGCGGCATTTACGAAGCCCTCATAACTACCGTGTTCGGCCTTATCATCGCCATCGTAGCCATATCCGCCCATTCCATTTTTACCAATATCGTGGACAGGTTTGCCTCGGAGCTGGAAATCGCCTGTTCGGACTTGATTAACATGATGTGCGAGACCGCGAAACATGACCATTGAACGGCGAAAAAAAGGCCGCCTGCATGAAACCTGCGCCCCAAGCGATCTCGCCTTTTTGCTGATCATTTACTTTCTGGTGATAGCGGGCTTTAATGTCAACGTGGGCTTTCTGGTAGACCTTCCGCACAGGGACTCCGCCCGCCTTGTCCTAGAGGAAGATATTATGCGCTTTGATATGGATAGCGGGGGAAGCGTCTTTTTCCGGGGCGCGGCCCTCAGCATTCCGGCGGCGGAACAGGAGATTCGCGCCGCTATTGCCGGTAATCCCGGCGTGGCGGTGGTTCTTTCGATAGACGCTTTAGCGCCTTGGCAGCAGGTGGTGTTTTTTGTGGAGCTGGCGCAGAACCTGCAAGTGGAAACCTTTTCCTTTTCCATGAGGGAGCGGTCATGAGGTTCAAACGCCGCCGCCGCGCCGCTTTTATTCCCCTGTATTCCATGTCCGACGTGGCATTTCTCCTTCTCATTTTTATTATGCTTGTTTCCCTTATCAACTACCGCGTTGAAGTGGACATCCAACACGCTCAGGCGCAGACCGCAAGCAGGGTGAGCGCGGGCAGAAACCTGGAAATATGGGTGGATCGTCTGGGCGGCCTTTACCTGGAGGGAAGGCCAAGCAGTCTTGCCGCCATTGAACACAGCGTCGCGGACACGTACCGGCGGGCCGCGGACACCCGTGTGCATATTATCGCCGACCGCTACACTCCTTTTGAAAATGTGCATGAAGTGCTGGGCGTTCTCCAGCGGCTTCAGTACCCAAGGGTAAGCTTTGTGGTGCGCAATGAATAGTAACCTTGTACGGCCGCTTGTGTTTGCCGCGGTAACAGTTTTGCACATAACGCTTATCCTGTTCGCGGGCGTCCGTGCGCCGTCCCCCGCGATAACCGCGGCGCCCTTGGCGGGTGTCATGAGGCTTGCCGACATACAGGTATGGCAGGCCCCGCCGCCGCCGGAAACGCCTCCCCCCCCAGCGCCCCACGCGGCGGAAGAAGCCGGCGGGCCGGTGCTTCCTGTGGCGGCTCTTGTAAGCGCCTCGGCGCACAGCCATGACGCGAGCGGGCAATTTGAATACCTGCGCCGGCACGAGGTAAGCGTTCTTCCGCTTTTGCCTGAGGACGAAATTATCCGCAGCATTGTGTACCCGCCCCTTGCCCGGCGACTTAACATCGAGGGGACGGTGTACCTTGAGCTTTTCGTAGATCGCCACGGCGCTATCAGCGAGGCGCGCATACTCAGGGAAACCCCCGCGAACCGGGGCTTTGGGGAAGCGGCGCTAAACGCCCTTAGAGGAGTCAGGGCAATACGGCCCGCGGAACTCAATGGCGTACCCGTGGCGGCGCGGTTTCAGTACAGCGTGAGGTTTACGCTCAGGTGAGCTGCCGGACAGCCTCTTGTTCTGCTGGCTGTTGACATGGGCAATACCCCTATTGACACAAATTTGACGTTTTTGTACACTGGTTTCACGGTATCGACAGGCATTTTACCGTGTGTTTTTTGGTTTACCGCCGTCTTAGCTCAGCTGGTAGAGCACTTGACTTGTAATCATGAGGTCTCCGGTTCAATTCCGGAAGACGGCTCTAAGGCGGTTTTTTGACAAAGCGTATTATCCGGCAGGGTTTTGCGCGGCATTATCGGGGAGTTTCCAGAGCGGTCAAATGGGGCAGACTGTAAATCTGTTGGCTCAGCCTTCGAAGGTTCGAATCCTCCACTCCCCAAAGTTCTTGTAGTTCGTTATGGGATAAGTAATTAGTAGAAATGGTCTTTGCCGCCGGGGGAACCGGCGGGTTTTGCGGAAAGAATTTTAAAATATTAAAGCATCAGACATCAAAATATAAGGCAATTCGCTCATTTTTTGCTTTACAAGATCGTTTTATCGTGGTAAATTTAGCGATAAGCATAAACCACATTGAAAGGAGCGTAAGACAGAAAATGAATTTTCAAGTTGTAGACGGTTCTCTTGTTGTCAACGTTGACATGGTTACTGCGGTGGCGGTGGCGGCGTTACTTTTGGTTTTGGGTTACTTCATCAAAAGCAAGGTCAAGTTTCTGGTAAAGTACTGTATTCCCGCGCCGGTAGTCGGCGGCTTCCTGTTTATGCTGTTTACGTGGTTTGGCATGGGCAGCGGTCTGTTTTCAGTCAACTTTGTAACCACACTTCAGCCGTTTTTTATGCTTGCGTTCTTTACAACAGTCGGGATGGGAGCGAGTCTTAGCCTTTTGAAAAAGGGCGGAACCCTGCTTGTTGTGTACTGGCTGATAGCCTGCATTCTGTCCATATTCCAGAATGTTATCGCCGTCGCGATTGGCCCGGCGCTCGGTCTTGAATCTGCGTATGCGCTGATGCTAGGCGCAATGACGATGATTGGCGGACACGGTGCGGCGGCGGCATACGGCGCGACTTTTGAAGGCATGGGGTATCCGGCGGCAACGCTTGTCGGAGCGTCAGCCGCTACCTTCGGGCTTATCATTTCGGTTATCTTCGGCGGGCCGCTTGCCCGGCGTCTTATTGAAAAGCACAACCTTAAACCGGATACGACAGAAAATTTTGACACAAGCGTAGCCGATGTAAACGCCCTTACCGGGCAAAAGCTCTCAGGCATTGATGTCGTTAAAAACGTTGCCGCCATCCTTTTTTGCATGGCGCTTGGCTCCATGATTTCCCGCTGGATTGGCACGCTTATCAGAATGGATTTTCCGGCAATTGTTGGAACGCTGTTTGTTGCCGTGTTTGTAAGAAACCTGAACGAAAAAGTGCGCGCGTACAAGTTCGATTTCAAACTTACGGAAGGCATTGGCGATGTTATGCTGTCTCTGTTCCTGTCAATGGCGCTAATGACGCTGCGCTTGTGGGAACTTGTTGACCTTTTCGCCCCGATGTTCGTCATACTGTTTGCCCAAGTGTTGCTTGTTCTGTTTACCGGCTACTTCATCGTGTTCCGCATACTCGGCAAAACCTACGATGCCGCCGTCATGGTTGCAGGTTATGTCGGCCACGGTCTTGGCGCTACGCCCACAGCAATTGTCAACATGAGTGCGGTCAACGACCGTTACGGATTTTCCCGTAAGGCCATGATCATCGTGCCGATAGTCGGAGCGTTCCTTGTGGATATTATTTATCATCCCCAGACTATCTGGTTTATCAGATGGTTTGTCGCGGATTTAAGCCAGTATGCACCATAAAACAACAATATTGTAAGGAGGCCTGGAAATGGCAAAGATTGTAGAATGTATCCCCAACTTCAGCGAAGGCAATAATCAGGAGATTATTGGCGCGCTGGTAGAAGCCGGCAAAAGCGTACCCGGCGTTACGCTGCTTGATCACTCTTCCGATACCAGCCACAACCGCAGTGTTTTCACTTTGGTTGGCGACCCAAAAGGTATCGCCGAGGCAGCGTTTAAGCTGTGCAAACTGGCGAGTGAGAAAATCGACATGACAAAGCACAAGGGCGAACATCCCCGGATGGGCGCAACTGATGTTATCCCGTTCGTGCCTATTCAGGATGTTTCGGTCGCCGAATGTGTGGACATTTCCAAAGCCGTGGCGAAGCGGATGTGGGACGAGCTTAAAATCCCAAGCTTTCTTTACGAGTATTCCGCCTCCAGCCCCGCGAGGGAAAACCTCGCCGCGATCCGCAAGGGGCAGTTCGAGGGTATGCCGGAAAAGTTGTTGCAAGACGAATGGGCTCCCGATTACGGCGGGCGGAAAATTCATCCCACGGCGGGCATTACTGCCGTGGGCGCGCGTCCGCCGCTTGTTGCCTTTAACGTGAATCTTGGCACATCGGATTTGGAAATCGCGAACAAGATCGCAAAGACAATCCGGGGCTCCTCCGGCGGCTACAAACATTGCAAGGCGATAGGCGTTATGCTGGAAGACCGCAATATCGCGCAGGTTTCAATGAACATGGTGAATTTCGAAGGTACGCCTCTTTACCGTGTTTTCGAGGCTATCCGTTTCGAGGCTGAACGGTGGGGTGTGCCTATTGTCGGCAGCGAAATTATTGGGCTAACGCCGGCAAAGTCACTCATTGATGCCGCCGAGTACTACCTGAAAATAGAAAAGTTTGATTACGGCAAACAGGTGCTGGAAAACCATCTGTTGTGATTGCAATTACGGAAGTCATGGAGCGCGCATGAACAAGTGTATCCTTACACGCAAGGCTGATCTTGCTGTCAGCAATTGGAGCGGGGGCAGTACGACACAGCTTTTCCTGTACCCCTCCAGCGCAAGCTATGCGGCCCGTGATTTCCAGATACGCATTTCCTCCGCGACTGTTGAGCAGACGCCTTCGGCTTTTACGAGCTTGCCGGGGTATCACAGGGTTCTTATGCCTCTAAGCGCTCCGCTGAAACTGGTCTTTGAAAACCACGGCGAAGCGGAACGCGGCCCCTTTGAACCTGTGGAGTTTGAGGGTGAATGGAACACTGTTTCCTTTGGGCTCTGTACGGACATTGGCATCATGTTAGCAGCCGGCTGGCGCGGCAGCCTGAAAGCTATAGGCAGCGGGAAGTACGAATGCGCTACCGGTTTTGCCGGCGTGTACGCCCTGACTGATGGGGTAAAAGCCAGCGTAACGGGGGAAGATCATACTCTTATGCAGGGGGATTTTTTGCTGCTAGAGATGGATACCGCCGGAGAACTTGAGATGTCCGCACAAACGAAGGACGCGGCTATTCTTGCCCGGGTTTTCCGGTAAGCGGGCGGTGGTACGGCAATTTATCCCCTGCCTAATGCCCTGAAAAAATTGGCTGTTGTTAAGGCCGCCAGTTCTCCCGCTTCCCCGCCGGGGCTGTGCGCCTGCTTCCTGAGGGCGGCGATACGCGAGCAAATCTGCTCCAAGTCGCGCCATGAAGAAAAGGCCCTTCCCCGCACGGGCTGGTACGGCGCATCCGTTTCAAGCAGGATTCTGTCCGCGGGGAAACAGGCGGCGCAGGACATGGCCTCCCGGTGGTTGTTTAGAACCGCCGCGCCGAAGGAGAAAAACACGTTAATTCCCCGCCTAAGCAGGGATTCGCCTTCTCCCCTTGTTCCGGGCCATGAATGAAAAACAACGGCGGGCAATTTTTTTAAGCAGGACGCAAAGGGGAAAACCTTGTGCATGGCCCGGCGCGCGTGAATAACCAGAGGAAGGCCGTATTCAAAGGCGGTTTTCAGATGGCCCGCGAACAGTTCATCCTGCATCTTTTCCGTGGCCCTAAACTTTTCGCCGTAAAGGTCAAAGCCCGTTTCCCCCACTGCGTCCACACGCCCGTCCGCCGCAAGCGACCAGAGAATTTCAAGGCCGGCGGCAGGGGAAACGCCCCCGCCGCCCAAAGCGGGGAGCTGGGGGTGAACGGCAAAACAGCAAAACATCCGCGGCCCGCCCGTTTCCCCGGCGTTTTGGGCAAGGCGCTCATGGTATTCAAACTGTTCCAGATTCCATGCGCTTGCGGCGCAGGCCGTCCCGGTGTTCCGGCGCTCATCCTCTGCGTTGCTGTCGTGTTCAAGAAGGTTCCACGGGTGGCAATGGGCATCGGTCACCGGTAACGCTCCTTTTCGCTGTAGATACAGCTTCGGTGATTCCAATAACTCTGACTCGCGCACTCTACCACAGTCGGGGAAAAAACTCAACCCTGCTTCCCGTTGGATTTTATTGAAGCATATGGTAGCATTACCGTAAACTTAGGCTGCGGGAGTACAAGAATGGAACGCTGTAAGCAATGCAAAAAAGGGTTTGGGGACGGAAAGGATGTCCGCCTGTGCCCTCCGTGCGAAATCTGGCTTTGTCAGGATTGCGCCAAATGGGAAATATCTAAAGGGGTAGTGGTTTGCAAAGATTGCTACAACAAATCCCGGAAAAAGCCCTGACGCGCCGCATTACAGGCCGAAAAACTCCTCCAGAAACGCCGCCACTCCATCCTCGGCATTGGAGCCGATAACAATGTCCGCCGCCGCTTTAACGCTGTCTTTGGCGTTTGCGGGGGCGGCGGAAAAACCAGAGACGGCAAACATGGGAAGGTCGTTTTCTTCATCCCCAAAGGCCATGACTTCCCCGCTTTTCAGGGAATAGCGCTTCATCACAAACGCGAGCCCCCGGCCCTTGGAGGCATTCGCGTCCATGATTTCCAGAAATGTCCGCAAGGTCTGGGCAACGTAAACGCTCTTGCCCAAACGTTCTTCAATCCTAGACCGGAGCATATTCAAGACATCGGGCTCCGCAAGAAACATACTTTTAATGCAGCCCTCCAAAGCGTGCCGGTTCAGGGCTTCTTTCAGGTCGCCAAGCTCCGCCCGCCTTCCGGCGTGGGCAGCGTACATCTCCCGGTGCGGCCCTTCCCGCTCTGCCATAAGGATGGTTCGTTTTTCGCCAGTCCCTCCGGGGAAAAATACCTGACAGTACGCCCCCGTCTCTCTGGAAAGATCCACGCAGAAAGCCGCCGCTTCCTTAGCCAGCAGGATGGTACTAAGGGGGCGGCCTTCGGGCATATCCGCCACTACCGCCCCGTTGCAATAAATCATGGGCCCTTCAACGCCCAGAGCCGCCCTGAATCGCTCCGCCCCGTCTATCGTTCGCCCCGTGTTGATGATGACCCGAATCCCCCGTTTTTGGCAGGCGTTCACGGCCCGGATAGTCCGCTCGCGCAACGCCACCCCCGGAGCAAGAATCGTGCCGTCCAAATCCAGAGCCAGCGCTTTGATGTTTTCGGGCTTTACAGAGATTGACATAACGCCACTATAAAGCAAAAATTACAATAATGACAGGTGATCTTTCGGTGTTTCTGGCCTTTGCCGCAGGGCTTCTTTCGTTTCTTTCCCCCTGTGTGCTGCCGCTAATTCCCTCGTATCTGGGCATTCTGGGCGGCGTGGGCATCAATTCCCCCGGCTCCGGCGCGCCTACAGTAGACCGGTCACGGCTTCTTCCGGCGGCGGCGGGCTTTGTGCTAGGGTTTAGCGTGGTATTTATCGCGCTGGGCATCGTAATCTCCGCCACCTTTTACCTTATGGGTGGAGTAACACGGTACATTACGTGGGCCGGGGGAATTATCGTTATCGTCTTGGGGTTTAACATACTGTTTGATTTTTTCTCTTTCCTGAACTACGAAAAACGCCCGCTCCTTCAGGGGCTGTTCAAGGGGCGCAGGCTTTCCGGGCCCTCGCGCGCAGGCGGTATAGCCACCGCGTTTGCGGCAGGGGCGGCCTTTGCCACAGGCTGGACACCCTGCATCGGCCCAATTCTTACCGGCATACTTTTCATGGCGGGCCAAGGCGGGGCCACAGGGACGGCAGTCTTGTATCTTACGGTATATTCGGCGGGGCTGGCTATTCCGTTTATCCTTGTGGCCCTGTTTTTTGATTCGTTCCTGAAACACGCATCCCGCTTTCGTTCCCGCCTGCCCCTTATCCGGCGAGTCAGCGGTATCCTTCTTATCGGTATCGGGCTTATGATCCTTACCGGGCATTATTCGACCTTTAATATACTGGCGCAAAGAATGATTTTCGGGTATATTGAATGGGCTGAAGGCAGGGCCATTCCGTTCAGGCTTTTGGCTGAGTGGCTGGAGTGGCTCCAAAACTTCTGATGAACATTGCTCCCCCCGCCGCGTGTGAGCATTTCCGCCAAAAGCCCCGGCAGGGGAGGATATACGGTTTAAGAATCCCGCATGGGGAACCCGCTGCGGAGCCACGGTCTCCTACGCGGGGAATCCATGAAAATGGCTTCTTAAAACGTATATCCTCCCCTGTCGGGCATTGTACTGATGGCTCACGCGCGGCGGGGCATTGCTGGGGGGCTCCGCAGAACATCTGCGCCCGGCATTCCCGGAAGAACCGGGAATGCCGCCGGAATATGCGGGTTGCGCGTACTCCGGCGGCGGTTCGTTCACACGCTTTTTGCTAATTCCACGGCGGGAGAAGAACCCACACAAAGTCATCGCCGGGCCTTCCGGTAACCATGGTCAGATTCCAACGCCCTGACACGACTGGGTCGGGCCCCCCTGTACCAATCACTGTATTCCAGCCCGGTCTCAGCTCCATGTTAACCGTAATAACATTGTCATATTCCTCATAGTATTCGTCTGGAAATACCCCTATGCCCCTAATAGTTCCCGCAATGTTGGCATACCCAAACATAACCACTGTATGTATCAGGGTCTGGGGGATCAACCAAAGTAAGCCATAACCATCTGCGGTAAGAAAGGTTCCTTCAAGAAATGTATCGTCATAGAATACTCTCAAGCCTGTTGTGGCGCTGAAACCGCTCATGTTGCCGAACAAGTCAGAAGCGGGCATCAACAGTTCTTCCCACGGAGTTCCAAGCCTAAAATTCAAGGTATCGCCGTCCAGTCTTATTTCCGAGCCGGGGATAATGACGGACAACTCCGCTAAAACCAAATTGCCATCAACCAGTATCCACATATGGGTAAAATCCATAGTTCTGTTAACCGGGTTCCCGTCCCAATCAACAACCCCTGTAAACGTCATTGGCGGCGCGCCGGGGGCAAACGTGATACTGCCGTCTCCCGCAGGCGGCAACCCATTTCCGGCATTGGTACTTCCGGTGTCGCAGGCCGCCATTGAAAGCCCGATTGCCGCAGTCACTACGACAATCCCAAGAAATTTAAATGTGTTTTTCATGTAAACACCCCTTACATTGTGACCCCGCCTTCCTTTAAGCGGGTAATCACGTGATTACCCGCTCATACAAGCAGGGCATAAATAAAAGCCCGCCGCAATCTCTGCTTTGGACTCTTATTACGAAGAGAAATCTGAAGCCATTCCAAAATGTCAGATTTTGGAATGGCTACCTTAGATTTGCTGCCTGTTCCGAAACTAACCGAGTTTTGGAACAGGTTCAGATTCCCTTCTGCGCTGCCTGACCGGGGTGTGGGTGGGAAAAGTAGTAAATTTTGGGCAAATTTTTTTAAGGAAAGGATCGAGTGAGTCTTATGTGTGTGTGTGTGTGTGTGTGTGTGTGTGTGTGTGTGTGTGTGTGTGTGTTAATGGAAGAAAA
>WQUW01000086.1 GCA_009781915.1 Treponema sp.
GGCAGGGGAGGATATACGGTTTAAGAAGCCGCCCAGGGAACCCGCTCCGGAGCCACGGTCTCCTACGCTAAAGAGCCTGAGCAAATGGCTTCTTAAACCGTATATCCTCCCCTGCCGGGCATTATGCCAGAGGTTCATGCACGGCGGGGGCATTTTGGGGGGCTCCGCAGGCGCAGGGGCTGCCGCCAACCCCCGCCCTTACCTATACAACCCCTCCCATGGATATGGTTGTCTACGTGCTGTTCCGCATGCGGATAAGGCAAGCATTGGGATTGTCATGGTGAAAATCACGAGTGTGAGCATAAGTTTTTTAAAATTTCTTTTCATTTTTCCTCCTTTGATTTTGAAAAGTGTAATCTACAATAACATCATAAATATTTTGTGTCAATTAACCTATTAATATTCTTTGATGCTTGAAACATGGTTAGTGGGAGGATATATATATCCGTCAATTCTAGTAGTTACACCCATTACTGCGTTTTTCTGTACATAATTGCCATGTAAATCTTGTGTAATTAATAGCTTTGAAACAATTTGATTATAAAAGGCGTGCAATATTTGTGAGTTCCACCATTGCGGGTCACGCAGAATGATCGAAGCTTGTCCAGCGGGAACTCTAGTAAAGTCGGCCACATCTATTTCTTTGAAATAATCAAACCAACTATTGCCAAAACCAATTGGCACTGGCACCGCTTGTGCAGGAAGTGGTGACCCAATATGAAAATTCTCCATAACATCGATGTCTAAAAGCTCACCACTTTTTTCACAAAAACTAATTAATTTATTCATAAAAACGGCATTTCCCTGTAAATAAGTAACGAATTGCTCCAAAAACTTGTCTGTTACCACCGTTGTATGGAGTCGGAAACGAATCCCTCTGCCCACATCAGGACCAGTATCCAAACCCCTATTCGAAAGACAATTAGTATATTCTCTAAAATGAGCTAGTACATCCCGTCTTATCTCATCCCTTGCCACCGCTCTCCCCGCTTCTGTAGTTAAGTCAAAGCGTGGTAGGCACTCGCATGGATTTGGATTTGGTTGGCCCAGAAGAAAGCTCTCTTCACGTTTTGGCTTACAGCGCTCACTATAAGTCCCGTCGGGGCATTCACAAATTTCATGAATTACCGTTTGAGGTTGTGGGCAATCAACCTCCACAATCCTCGTACACCCCCCCTGTGACAAACCCGTCGCCGCCATAATACCGACTGCGCCGACTGTTTTGATAGTGCGTGAGAGTTTTGATGGCGCGCCAACGCGTTGTGCCACCAATTTTTCCAAATCATTAAAGTTTTCTTGCATGTTTTTGTTCCCCTTTTCAGCGATCCCCGCTTCCTTACGACGGGTAACCGCATAGGCAAACGTCCTTACGAACGAATGCCCAAATAAATTACCCGCCTTTTAGCGGAAACGCCCCAACGGAGCGCAGTAGCAAAAAGAAAGCTTCCCGTGGGTAATGCCGTACTAAGGTGTAAATGGGGAAATGTATATCGTTATACGCAATTGTTATTGCGCATAACATGAACCAAAAGCGAGCTAAGTCGTTACAGGATAAGGAGTTACATGGGGGGGGTAACGCACCCCACAACAGCCGCCACTGGCGGCAGAATTACGGACGGGAAAATTGCGTTGTCAATTGCAACGAATACCATCAAGAAAAAGTATACCTATCTATTGGCGAAACGTCAACCATATCTTGCAGGAATTTTTTCAAAAATTTTCATACATTTCCAGAAATGCGCTTTCCCCCCATCAATGCCCCGCCGCGCGTGAGCCATTGGTACAATACCCGGCAGGGGAGGATATACGGTTTAAGAAGCCATTTGCGTGGACTCTCCGCATAGGAGACCGTGGCTCCGGAGCGGGTTCCCCATGCGGGATTCTTAAACCGTATATCCTCCCCTGCCGGAGCTTTTGGCGGGAATGCTCACGCTCACGCGCGGCGGGGGGGAAGTTGCTTTTTTCGCCTTTTTTCGCCATATTAAAACAAGGAACAAATAATGACAGAGCATAGCGTAATACCCATCGATCAATTACTGCCCAACAAGCTGCCCTTGGTGGCGCTTATGGGCCGGCCCATTTTCCCGGGGATTTTTACCCCCATCATGATAGGGAACCCCAGAGACGTAGAAGTCGTTGACAAGGCCGTAACCGGCAATGCCCTTATCGGTCTTGTAATGCTTCAAAACGAAACCGAAACTCCGTCAATGGAAGACCTGCACAAAGTGGGGACGGCGGCGAAAATCGTCAAAAAAATTAATCTGCCGGACGGGGGGGTAAACATCTTTATTTCCACCCTTAAACGCTTCCGGGTTAAAAAGGCCATTAACGCATCCAACCCCATTATCGGGGCCGTGGAGTACCTTGAAGACGAAGAGGACAACACCAGCGAGGTAAAGGCCCTTACCAGAGCGCTTATCAGCGAGATGAAGCAGATTTCCGAGAACAACCCCCTCTTTTCCGAGGAGATGCGCCTGAACATGATCAATATCGATCATCCCGGAAAAATCGCGGATTTTATCGCCAGCATCCTTAACATCGACAAGCTGGAGCAGCAGAAAATCCTGGAGATTCTTAATGTCCGCAAACGGATGGAGCAGGTTCTGGTTTTTATCAAAAAGGAGCAGGAACTTTTAAGGATTCAAAAGAAGATTCAGAGGGAGATTAACGAGAAAATCGAGAAATCCCAGCGGGATTATTTTTTGAAAGAAGAACTGAAGGCCATTAAAACCGAGCTGGGAATGACCACCGATGCCAAAAGTTCCGAGTATCAGCGGTTCAAGGAAAAAATTGAATCGTTCAAGTTTGAAGGGGAAATTAAGGAGACCGTAGAACAGGAGCTGGAAAAGTTCAGTCTTATGGAGCCGAACTCTGCGGAATTTAGCGTAAGCCGCAATTATCTGGACGTGATTTCCAGCCTTCCTTGGGGGGAGCCGTCGCCGGAAAACTTGGACTTGAAAAAGGCCGAGGAGATTCTTGAGGCGGATCATCATGGCCTAAAAGACGTAAAGACTCGGATTGTGGAGTATCTGGCGGTTCGCAAGCTCAGGCAGGACACGAAGGGTTCCATTGTCTGCCTTGTGGGGCCGCCGGGAGTGGGCAAGACTTCCGTGGGCCGCTCAATCGCGCGGGCGCTGGGCAAGGCGTTTTTCCGTTTTTCCGTGGGAGGTATGCGGGACGAGGCGGAGATTAAGGGGCATCGCAGAACATATATCGGGGCCTTGCCGGGAAAGATTATTCAGGGGCTGAAAATTGTAAAGACCAAAGACCCTGTATTCATGATTGACGAGATCGACAAAATGGGGCAGAGCTTTCAGGGCGATCCTGCCAGCGCCCTTCTGGAAGTTTTGGACCCGGAGCAGAATACGAGTTTTAGAGATCATTACTTGGACATTCCTTTTGATATTTCGAGCGTGTTTTTTGTTGTTACCGCCAACACTCTGGATACCATTCCCGGCCCGCTTATAGACCGCATGGAGATTATTCAGCTCCCCGGTTACATCGACACGGAAAAACTTGAGATTGCCAAGCGCTATCTTGTGCCAAAGAGCCTTGAAAAAAACGGGCTTAAAAAAAATCAGGTAAAATACACGCAGGACTCTCTGCTTCATATCGCTAACGGGTACGCGAGGGAAGCGGGGGTGCGTAATTTTGAAAAGAACCTGGACAAGATACACCGCAAGCTCGCCAAGAAAATTGTGGACGCTAACGAGGCTGGCAATGACAAAGCCGCCGCCGGCAAAGCGCCCCCGGATGGTTCGCCCAAAGGCAAGCCGCCTGCCGAAAAAAAGCCTGAGATGAAGTTTTCTATTGACAAAAAACTTATAGAAGAACATCTTGGCAGGCCCATTTTCCCCGAAGGAGACATACTTAAAGCCGACCGTCCGGGAATGTCCTTGGGCCTTGCGTGGACAAACATGGGCGGGGATACGCTGGTGATTGAGGCTACTTCAGTGCCGGGCAAGGAGGGTATTACCCTTACGGGCAAGATGGGGGACACCATGAAAGAAAGCGCCGCCATTGCCATGACCGTGGCCCACAAGCTTGGGGCGGAACGCTACGGCATAGACGCTTTATGGTTTGAAAAAAACCACATTCATCTGCACATTCCCGAAGGGGCTACCCCCAAGGACGGGCCTTCTGCGGGGATCACTATGGCCACGGCTCTGCTTTCGCTAATGCGGGGCAAGGTCATTGCCGGCCATTTGGCGATGACCGGGGAACTGAGCCTTACCGGAAAGGTGCTTCCGATTGGGGGCCTTAAAGAAAAGACCATCGCGGCCCAGCGGAACAGGACAAAGCATATTATTATCCCAAAGCAGAATGTGCGGGATTTGGACGAAATACCGGAACACGTGAAAAAGGGAATCGAGTTTCACGCGGTGGAGCGTTTTGACGAAGTCTTGGCTCTGGCGTTGCCGGGTTAGGGCCGGGTTTATCGCCCGGGGCGTTCTTAAAGCCTGCGCTCTGCCAAACTCTTACTGACCTTTGCGACCATCGAGTAATTCGGGTCTA
The DNA here is from genome assembly GCA_009781915.1 of Treponema sp. Taxonomy (GTDB): domain Bacteria; phylum Spirochaetota; class Spirochaetia; order Treponematales; family Breznakiellaceae; genus WRKT01. The sequence continues at coordinate 4,516 of WQUW01000086.1, forward strand.
CCATGTTGGCGCAGTAGAGCTTTCCGGCGTGTGTCAGGGCCTGGTAAGCGTCCATTTTGTCCCAGCCAAATTCTGTCATCCATTCGATTAGCTCGGCATAGGCGATGCGGGCCGCGTCTTCCATTGGGCGGGCGCTGCCGACTACCATGTATTCGTCGGGGCTTTCTATTCTGGGCCAGGTTATTTGCTTGCCCTTTATGACCTCGAACTTGAGCTTTACCTTTGCGGTTATTTCCAGGGCCGTGCCGCAGAGTTCTCCTTCGCCCTGAGCGGCGTGGCAGTCGCCGGTAAAGAAATAAGCGCCGTCAACCGCAACCGGCAGGTATATAATGTTGCCGGGTTTGACGTCGGGGCAATCCATGTTGCCGCCGTGTTCAAAGGGAGTTGCCGTGGATATTGCCTCCATAGGCGGCGCGGTGGCGATAGTTCCCATAAAGGGTTTCCAGGGGAACCGGAGAAAGTCGTCATGGCGCATCATACCTTCTTTGTCAAAGCGGTAAATGTAAATTCTATCGTTAAAGGGCACATTTATCATGCGGGTAAACTTGTTGGGCGTCAGTCCGCCAAAAAACGAATGGATGTTGCTTACCGCCCAGTCCCGGCCCGGCTCAATGTCGATAATGTGTACCTTCAGAGTATCTCCGGCCTCTGCTCCCTCGATATAAAGGGGGCCTGTCTGGGGATTGGGGCCTTTGCGCTTTCTCCGTATTTCCGCAAGATTATCATTTTCGCTTTGTATAAGACTGCTGTAGGCATCTTCTGTAAGCAGCGTAATTTCCTCTCCAAGTTCTACCTTGGCAACCGGTTCTTCGTAGCGGCTGAATACAAAACAGTACTTACCATTTGGATCAATTGTACGCATAGCCATAACTCCTATTACTGTATTGGTAAGAGCAACAACGTGCCCGCGCATAAATTCCAGGCGCCGATCAGAATCGAACTGATGCATAATGGTTTTGCAGACCACTCCCTTACCGCTTGGGTACGGCGCCGCTTACACAATGCTATCAGAAAGGGCCTATTTTGTCCAGACGGTCAACGCATTACGCCAATTCCGGCCTCGTGCTTTGCCGCTATCCGCCTGTGGCGCGGCTGAACACACTGCTGGTCTGTAGAATAATGTGCGGAAAATAACGTATAATCGGCTTTGTTCTACCTGCATCGCTATACTAGAAAACATTACGAAGGAGAACCGTATGAGAAAAACCGCAGGCATTTTCGCCGCGCTGATTATCGCCCTGTTTCTGGCCGGATGCGGCCAGTCCCGGCCCGCCCCTGCCGAGGGCGCGTTGCGGGTGGTCGCAACGATCTTCCCCCAGTACGACTTTGTCCGCCACATCGCCGGGGACAGGGTGGCGCTTACCATGCTGTTGTCCCCGGGGGCCGAAAGCCACGGCTTTGAGCCGACACCACGGGACATTATTGCCATAAACAACGCCCACCTGCTTATTTACGTGGGCGGACACGGAGATGTGTGGGTCAACCCCATTCTGGCATCCTTGGGCCGGGAAGACCTGCGGACAGTGGCCCTGCTGGACTTGGTGGACGCCGTCGAGCAGGAGATCGTGGAAGGCATGGAAATCCATCACGCGCATGACCACGCCCACGGGCATGACCACCACGCACACGCGCACGCACACACTCACCACACCCACGAGCCCCACTATGACGAGCACGTCTGGACGTGTCCCCGCAACGCCATTGTGATCGTGCGGGCGCTTGCGGACATTTTGGCGGAACTGGACCCGGACAACGCTTCCTTTTTCCGCGAAAACGCCGCCGCCTACATCGCCGAACTGCAAGAGCTTGACCGGGCCTTTGCCGGGGTTGTAGCGGACGCCGCCCGTAGAACCGTCATTTTTGGCGACAGGTTCCCGTTCCGCTACCTGACCGACACCTACGGGCTAACCTATTTCGCCGCCTTTACCGGATGCTCAGCCGAAACTCAGGCAAGCCCCGCGACAATCGCCTTCCTTATCGAAAGGATCAGGCAGGAGGATATTCCCGTGGTCTTTCACATTGAGTTTTCCAACCGGCTCATCGCCAACGTTATCGCCGAAGCCACCGGAGCCCGCCTTCTGGAGCTACACTCGTTGCACAACGTAAGCCACGCCGATTTTACGGCGGGGGTAACGTATCTGGATTTAATGCGGCGCAACGTGGAAACGCTTCGGGAGGCGCTGAACTAATGGCCTTTATTTCCTGCCGGGAAGCGTCCTTTGCCTATGACGGAAAGACCGTTGTCGAGGGCCTTAGCTTCGAGGTACACAGGGGCGACTACCTTTGCATCGTGGGGGAGAACGGCTCCGGCAAAACCACCTTGATGAAGGGCCTTTTGGGACTAAGCCGCCCGAAGACCGGAAGCATCGCCACGGGGGACGGGCTAAAACCCACGCAAATCGGCTACCTCCCCCAGCAAACCCCGGCGCAGAAGGATTTTCCCGCCAACGTTTACGAAGTAGTGCTGTCCGGGCGGCTTGGCAGCCGGGGACTTATGCCCTTTTATTCAAAGCGGGACAGGCAGATAGCCCTTGCCAACATGGAAAAGCTGGGGATTTCGTCAATCGCCAAGAAAAGTTTCCGGGAGCTTTCCGGGGGCCAGCAGCAGCGGACGCTCCTTTGCCGGGCCTTGTGCGCCACGGAGAAGGCGTTACTGCTGGACGAGCCTGTCGCCGGACTTGACCCGCTTGTTACCTCGGAGCTTTACAAGACCATCCAGTCTCTTTCGCAAGAAGGCATCACCATCATTATGATTTCCCACGACATACACTCGGCGGTGGAATACGCAAGCCACATCCTGCACCTTCAAAACCGGCAGGTCTTTTTCGGCCCAACGGAAGCCTACAAACTAACCTACGAAGGAAGGCAGTTTTTGACGGGGAGGGGCCAGCCATGATTCAAATGCTGTCAGAACTATTTTCCTTTACCTTTATGATTCGGGCGATTGTGGTGGGACTGCTGGTTTCCCTGTGCGCCGCCCTTTTGGGGGTTAACCTCGTGCTTAAACGCTACGCCATGATCGGCACGGGCCTAAGCCACGTTGGCTTCGCGGCAATGGCGATAGCCGGGGTTTTCGATCTTGCCCCCCTGCCCGTGTCCATGCCGGTCGTGATTGGGGCGGCGTTCTTGCTATTGCGGCTGAACGAAAACAGCAAAGTCAGGGGAGACAGCGCCGTGGCCTTGGTCTCGACAAGCAGCCTTGCCATTGGCGTTATCGTGGTGTCCATGACCACGGGCCTAACCCTGCATATCTGCAATGTTATGTTCGGCAGCATTTTCGCCATGACCCGCGCGGACACATACGTAAGCGTACTGTTAAGCGTTGCCGTTTTGGGCCTTTTCGTGGTATTCTACAAGCAGTTGTTTGCGGTAACCTACGATGAGAGCTTCGCCAAGGCCACGGGGACAAAGGTGGAATTCTACAAAAGCCTTCTGGCGATTCTGACCGCCGTTACCGTGGCGCTGGGAATGAGGATGATGGGGGCATTGCTTATCGCAAGCCTGACGCTGTTTCCCGCCCTGAGCGCCATGCGCCTGTGCAAACGTTTTTTGTCAGTGGTAGTTACGGCGGCGGTTATCGGGGTCGTGTGCTTCTTTGCCGGTATGCTGTTTTCGTTTGGGATGGATTTGCCCCCGGGGGCCAGCGTTGTGGGGGTTAATCTGGTGGTCTTTATGGTTTTTAGCGTCATAGCGATTATAAAACGGGGAGGCTTGGCACGGTGAAAAAGGCAATTGGAATATTCGCGCTCGCCCTACTATTGGCGGGCTGCAGCCCAAACAGGGCGGACGGCACACTTGTGATTGGCGGACGTTTCTTCGCCCACCAGCTTCAAGATATATTTATGAACCCCCAGCTGTATATGGGCCGGGCAATTCAGCACGAGGGCGTTTTCCGGATATTCCACGAGCCCGGAACAGGCTATGATTTCTACGCCGTTGTCCGGGAAGTGCCCAGTTGCTGCGGCGATGTGCCAATCGGTATTGAAATACTCCTGCCCGATGGCACGGAGCCGTTCGCGGATTGGGCATGGGTGGAAGTAACTGGGGTTTTGGAAGAACACCAAGGCTTTCCGGCAATACGGGCCACACTTCTGCGGGAAGGGCAGCCACGACGCTAACTCCGCGCGCATTTTCCTAAAGTTAAATTTTCAGCCTCCGATACTCTAAGAGAAGCTTGGATCAGAGCGAGCGCGCCCGTTGGGCCTCCGCTGTTCGGTCCGGAGGAGTGGTTCGGGTTTTGCCCGGGCTTCCCCCTCACCATTCCGGGAACGGACGGGTTGAGGGTTCAAAGGCACGTTTTTTGCTTTGGCCTGCGCGTATGCACGGGCCGCACGGCATGGATGCCGCGGCGAAGGCTGTCAAGGGACGGTATGCGCCGGAAACGCCAAGGGAGTGTTTTATGATTATCAATCACAATTTAAGCGCAATGTTTGCCGACAGATCACTGAGATCTACTCAGGTCTTTCTGGATAAGAGCATGGAAAGGCTGTCTTCAGGCTTGCGTATCAACCGCGCTGGCGATGATGCTTCAGGACTTGCTGTTTCTGAAAAAATGCGGAGCCAAATCCGGGGCTTGAATCAGGCGTCCACAAACGCACAGAACGGCATATCGTTCATTCAAGTTGCGGAAGGGTACCTTCAAAATTCTCAAGACATCATCCAGCGGTTGCGCCAACTAGCAGTGCAGTCTTCGAACGGTATTTACTCCGCCGAGGACAGGCTTTACATTCAGGTAGAAGTGTCACAGCTTATTGCCGAAGTAGACCGCATCGCTTCTCACGCGCAATTCAACGGCATGAACCTTCTTACCGGACGGTTCGCCCGAATGACAGGTGAAAACGTGGTTACCGCCTCTATGTGGTTCCATATCGGCGCCAACATGGATCAGCGGACACAGGTGTTTATTGGAACCATGACGGCTATGGGCCTTGGAGTCCGTAACGTTGGTGACAGTTCGATTCTTTCATTGTCCTCTCCGGACAGTGCCAACCGTGCCATTGGAACCCTTGATGAGGCAATCAGGATCATCAACAAACAAAGAGCTGATCTTGGCGCCTACCAGAACCGTCTGGAGCACGCTGTCCGGGGCCTTGATGTCGGAGCTGAAAATATGCAGGCATCAGAGTCCAGAATCCGCGATACCAACATGGCTAACGAGGTCGTAAGCTACACAAGGCATCAGATCTTGACGCAGGCTGGTACCGCAATGCTGGCTCAGGCCAATCAGAGAGGACAAACCGTTCTTCAGCTTTTGATGTAAGAGTATCGTAAAGCCGTCTCGGGAAGGCGCCTGACCACATTTATGTGGTCAGGTCTTTTTTTTATTTCCGGCGGCAAGTTTTTATCGCGTGTTTGATCAGCGGGAAAAACAGCGATATGATGGCAAGCACAATAAAGAACGCCGAAAAGGGGCGCTCAAGAAAGATCATGGGGTTGCCCTGCGACATTACAAGGCTTCGCCGTAAATTTCCTTCCGCCATGGGCCCTAGGATAAGAGCCAGTACGATGGGAGAAAGCGGAAAGCCGCCCTTGATTAAGATATATCCGAATACGCCCGCCGAAAGCATGACCACAATATCCAGAAAATTATTGTTGATGGCAAACGATCCCACAACGCACAGAACGGCAATTATGGGAACAAGAATTTTTTTCGGCACTTGGACGATCTTAATAAAAAGCGGGATTCCGGAAAGCCCGAGCGTGAGCATAAAAATATTCGCTATAATAAAGCCGATAAAAATGGTATTCACGGTTGCGGCGTGCTGCACAAACAACAATGGGCCGGGGATAAGATTGTGAACCATAAACGCCCCAAGCATAACAGCGGTATTCGAGTCTCCGGGAATGCCCAAGGTTAAAAGGGGAATCAGCGTGCCCCCTGTCGTGCCGCTGTTGGAGGATTCGGTGGCGGCTATCGCTTCCGGAAGGCCAGTGCCAAAACGCTCGGGGTGTTTGGAAACACGGCGTTCCATATCGTATGAGATAAACGCGCTGACATCCCCGCCCACGCCGGGAATCGCGCCGATGAATGTACCTGTAAGCCCTCCTCTCAAAATTGTTTTCCATACGATTTTTAAATCCTGCTTTGACGGCAAGACGCGCGTTATTTTCTGAATTATCGCCGATGGTTTAAGTCCCATTTCTTCAATAAGTACGAAGCACTGGCTCATGGCAAAAAGACCTACCATAACGGGAATAAAGGCAAATCCCGCCATAAGAAATGTCGTGCCAAAAGCAAATCTTGTAAAGCCAGTGATATTGTCCATTCCTACAAGGGCAAGAAGCAAGCCTACGCACCCTGACAAAAGTCCCTTTAAAAGAGATTTGCCCGCAATGCTTGAGATGATACTTATGCCGAAGAACGCCAAAGCGAATGTTTCCGGGGCGTTAAACTGCATGGCAATTCTCGCAAGGGCGGGGGCGATGCCAATAAGCAAAATGCCGCTTATAATGCCGCCGCCAAAAGACGCAAGCGTAATGATTCCTATGGCTCTGCCTGCTTCTCCCCGCTTGGTAAATGGATAGCCGTCCAGAACTGTTGCGGCGGCGGCGGGTGTTCCGGGGGTATTTATCAGAATTGCCGTTATGCCGCCTCCGTAAATAGCGCCCACGAATTGGGCAATAAGGAGCATTATGCCCAAGTGCGGTTCCATCGCAAAGGTAAGGGGCAAAAGCAGGGCGATAACCATTGTGGAAGTAAGCCCCGGCAGTATTCCTAATGTTATGCCAAGGGTAACGCCAACAAAGATGGTAAAAAAGGTAACAGGGTTAAAGGCCAAAGCCAAAGTTTCAAGCATGGTTTCCTCCCTTATTCATTGAACGAGCGCCGCTAAAAGATCATTCCACGGGGCAGCAGCACGGACAAGAACATTGTGAATACAGCGTAAATTATCCCTGTTGTGCAGGCGGATATTATGACAGGGAATATTTTTCCCTTTACATTCAGGAATTTCATCATGCAAAACAAATACAGAAATGTCGCAAGCGGAAACCCAAGAAATCTTATTACGGCGACATAGCCAGCCGTAATAAGAACCGCCAAAAAAACGAGGGAATTTGTCTTGGTGAAAAAAGCGCCGCTTGAATCTTTCTGGTTCCAGCTGCTGAACAATAACAAAACGCAGAGGAAAAAAACTATTCCCGCAATAACCATTGGGAAAAACCCGGGGCCCATCGCACCGCCTGCGGCTCCGGGAAAGGTTGATGCCATGGCAAACACGCCTACAGCCATTGCCATGAAAAAAAGCGTTATGCCTATGCTGACTCTTTTCAATAGTTTCTCCTTCGGGCAGCGCAAAAAAATCCTGCGCCGCCCGTACAGGCTTGTACTCTGCCGCTATTGCCTTAATCCAAGGGCTTCCGCTTGTTCTCTGTAAATCTCGTTCTCCCTCTGTATGAGCTCCAAAAAGTCCCCGGCATTCCGGTAATCAATGGTAAAATGATTTGTCTGCATGAAGCTTATGATTTCGGGTTTCTCAATAACTTGACGGAAGGCATCGGCAAGAATTGCGATAATCTCAGGGTGGGTTCCTCTTGGAACGCCAAACCCACGGAAGATGGTCAGAATCGGTTCGGGGAAACCCACCTCGGCGGCTGTTGGCACATCGGGGAACGAGGGATCACGTTCGGGAGAAAATATGCACAGGATTCGTATGTTTCCCGCCTGCACGTGTATGTCCATTTCCTGCGCGCTGGCGGTTGTGGCTTCCACATGGGCCCCTGCCACAGCGATAGCGGAAGGGCCGCCGCCGTCAAACGGAACGTGTATCACGTTAATATCGGCATGGGAGGCGAAAGCGGCGGCAAGGATATGCCAATTACCGCCTATGCCCGAATTACTGAATCGTATTGTTCCGGGATACCTTCTTGCGTACTCTACAAATTCCTGAACTGTTTGGTAGGGGGCGTTTGCGTTGACGGATAATGTCCCGAAGGTAGAATTTACCATGGCAATAATATCAAAATCACGATAGGTAAAATCGACATTCGCTACGTGCGGAACGGCAATTAGCTCTGGCACAAGCGCTATGATACTGTAACCGTCGGGATTCTCCCTTGCTCCGGAGGAAAAGCCAATCGCGCCTCCCGCGCCGGGCCTGTTCACGACGATAACATTCTGCCCCAGAACATCCCTAAGGGCAGGAGCCAGCGCACGGACAAGAATATCCGTGCCGCCGCCAGCAGCAGGGGGAACGATAATCGTGATTGGGCGGCTGGGGAAATTGGCAACTGCCTCAGCCGGGTCAACTTCACGGCGTTCGCAAGCGGCCAGAGAAAACCCGAGTGCACATACGCACAAAATAAAAGCGGTTCGTTTCATCCTTTTTTCCATGGTCAACATCCTATCTCTATAAATTTATTACCAGCATACGCCGGCAAACGGAGACGATAGTTGGGTACTATATATTGTGGCAACGCTCGCAGTAACGCAGGGAGCGTGAGCCTAAAGCGAGCTAAGTCGTTACAGGATAAGGAGTTACATGGGGGGGGGGGGGGGGAAGGGAGAGTTTTTTGTTAAAACCAAACCCCCCCCGGGGGGTTGTACGGGATAAACAAACAGAAA
>WQUW01000087.1 GCA_009781915.1 Treponema sp.
GTGTCGGTATTTTCGTTTTCGCGGGATGCCGGACACAGCCAGTTATTGTCGATACCGGGGATATTGAACGACTTCGACACGAGCTTGTCGAACTTGGAAGAGAACACGCTCAACTCCAACTTGTTTATCGAGAGTTTGCGGAGTCAAGTCAATTCTTTGTTGACTTCCATCGAAACGCAACAGCAGCAACTGAGTCAGGCTTGGGAGAACTATCTGTTATCGGAGCAGGCAGCCTGCCGGAGCTTTTGGCGGGAATGCATGGCTCACGTGCGGCGGGGGGGAGTACCACGACAAAACCCCGCCTGTATGCTATACTGTAGCCATGTCGATGGTTGATACAGCGGTCGCCCTGTGCGCGGTTGGGGCGGAAAAAACCGTTTCCAACGAGATACGCAAGCTGGGACTCAAAGTGCTGGAAAGCGGGTTTGGCCGGGTGCTGTTCAAGACGAACGTTTCCGGCCTGTACCGGTCGCTCATGGCGTTGCGGGCCGCGGACAGGGTGCTGCTGGAAGTCGCATGGTTCGAGGCGCAGGATTTTGACGCCCTGTTCGAAGGAGTCCGCCATCAGCTTTGGGAGGAATACATACCGCCCCACATGGGCCTTAAAGTGGCGAAAGTCAGAACCAACCGATCCGCTTTGAAGGCCGAAACCAGCGTTCAGGCCGTAGTCCACAAGGCCGCGGCGGAGCGTCTGTGCGTCAAAAGGGGAATAAACCGCCTGCAGGAACACGGGGATATGGCAGAACTGCGGGTATATATAGAAAAAGACAAGGTATCGGTGCTGCTTGACCTTTGCGGGGAGCCCCTTTTTAAGCGGGGATACCGGGCAAGGGGAGGCCCGGCCCCGTTGCGGGAAACCACCGCGGCCGCTATCATTCTCGGTTCAGGCTGGCGGCGGAAGTTTTCCCTGTACGATCCCTTCTGCGGCTGTGGAACCATTGCCGTGGAAGCCGCCATGTACGCTTGGGACATGGCTCCCGGGCTGGGCAGGCATTTCGCGCTGGAGCAGCTCCTGTTGGCTGACATCGGCATTCAGCGGAATGTGCGGGAGGAACTGCTGTCAAAGGTCGATTTTTCCCGCCCGGTTCGCATAGGGGGAAGCGACACAGATGCCGCCTCTGTAGCGGCGGCGAATTCCAACATGGAAAAGGCCATTGCCCTTGCCTGTGGCGAAGCGCCGCCCGCCTTTGACAGCCCCCCGCCTTCTTTCAAGGCGCTTCCAATGCACGAAGCGTCATGCGCCGGAGTGTCCGCGGAAGCCGGGGAGGGCTTTATTATCACTAACCCGCCCTACGGCCACCGCTTGGGGGATACCGGGACTGCCGAAAAGACCTATGCCGAAATGGGATGCCTGGCCCGGAATTTCCCCGGATGGAAGCTGGCCCTGATTACCGATCATCCGGGCTTCGAGTCATTCTTTGGCAGAAAGGCCGACTCCTGCCGGGAGATAACCAACGGAGCCATCCGTTCCTATGTGTATCAATACGAGAAACTGTGATGAAAAACCATAACCGGAAAGAAGGGTGTCCCCTTCGTAAGAGGCGCTTATGTCCATTGTTGTAGAACACGAAAAACGACGCTATGAGATTCTGGAAAAAGCTCTAGATGTGTTTATGGACGAGGGCTTTGAGGACGCCACCTTTCAGAAAATCGCTGACAGGTGCGGCATCACTAGAACGACCCTGTACATTTACTTCAAAAACAAGCGGGAGATTTTTAATTTCAGCATCAAACAGTTTCTTTCTGTGCTGGAAAACAAAACCACCGAGATACGGAACGCCAAAAACCTTTCCCACACGGAAAAACTCATTCAGGTTATGCTTGTGATTTTTGAGCGTCTTGAAGAAAACAGCCGCATCCTTTCGGTCGTGCTGAACTATCTTGTTTTTATCTCCAAGGGCGAACACGACCCCGGCGGACGGGTGCGCCGCCGCACGGTGCGGATGAGGCGTTTTCTGGCAAGCATGCTTATCGAAGGAATCAAGGCCGGGGAATTTTCCCCAAGCCTGAATATCAAAGACGCCAACGAACTGCTGTACAGTTTTTTCGAGGCCGCGATTTTCCGCATGGTGGTGCTTCACGACAATTCGGTCGGCGAGTTGAAAAACGCCATGAAGCTGTCGATACAATGTTTCGCCGTAAAAAAACCGCATGGCCCCTAGAGACGAGGACGAGGGAATCGAGTGCGAGATCATCGAATCCTACGGCATATTTTCAGAAGGAGTCAAGGACTGGAACAAGGAAGTAAACCTTGTCAGTTGGAACGGAAGGCCCGCCAAAATTGACATACGCAGTTGGCAGAAAAACCATGAAAGGTGCGGCAAGGGCATTGCCCTAACCAGAGACGAGGCCGGGGAGTTAGTCAAACTTCTTACCAAGATTCTGGACTCACGGCCCCGCAAAGAAACGCGGGGGTCCGCTCCGACGGCCAAAGCGCGCCCAAGGCCCCCCCAAACGCTGGAACCGTTTTACAACGAGCTAAAACTACCGTTCGCCTCCGGCCCTGACGAGTGCAAAGCCGCAAGGAATGCCCTGCTGAAAAAGTACCACCCCGACAAAAACGCCGCCAACGCCGCCTTTGCCACACGCAAGACGATCAGGATAAAGGAAGCCTACGACGCTGTTATGACGTGGTGGAGGGAGAGTGGATTTCTAACGCTATAAATCATCCGGCTTTAATCCTGTGTGTTTAGCTATCCTTGCAAGCATTTTAGGGCCAATCTCGTCTCTGTCATGAAAAGCAAAAACGTAATTAGGAAAACCCGGTCTTTCCAGCGTCTTATGCGATCCGTCCTGTCTTTTTACTGACCATCCAACTCTTAGCAATGCGGCTAAAAGGCGTTTTGCGCTAATTGACCGCCACTGGCCCATAACTGTTTGCGAATTCTATAGAATTGATGCCGGGAATTGAAGCCTCGTGTTCCATTCGTTCCGCTAAAACCCTCAACGCCAACGCCTTTGCTTTCGCTCCCGCCTGTAGCGGCGTTGCGCCGTATCCAAGCACGCCGGGAATTTCCGGAATTTCAGCTATCCATCGCCCATCCTCTTCCTGTTCAAATTCAATATTAAAATTCATACACGCCCCTACCCAATAATACTATTATGAAAACAGGCAATAAACAAGGCAACCCCCGGCATAAAGCCGCTCCCTAGCGCATCCCCGGCGGCATACCCGCACCCGGCATAAAGCCCCCGCCGCCTTTGCCCATCTTCGCCATCCTTTTCATCATTACCTTCATCTTTTCAAACTTCTTCAAAAGCCGGGCCACTTCCGCTACCGAGGTTCCCGAGCCACGGGCAATGCGGGCACGCCGGGAAGGGCCGATAATCAGGTGGTTTGCCCGCTCTTTGCGGGTCATGGAACTAAGGATGGCCTCTTGGCTTTTCATTTCCGCCTTGTCGATATCTTCTTCGTTTATCTGGCCCGCCATGCCCGGAATCATGTTCAGCATGGATTTAAGGGAGCCCATCTTCTTTACGGCTTTGAGCTGCTGGAGCCAGTCTTCCATCGTAAAGGTTTCCTTCTCCATTTTTTTCTGGAGAGCCAAGGCCTCCTTTTCGTCAATGACTTCCTGCGCCTTTTCCACAAGGCTGACCACATCGCCCATGCCCAAAATGCGTCCGGCGGCCCGGTCGGGGTGGAAGGGCTCGAAGTCTTCCAGCTTTTCGCCCATGCCCACAAACTTCAGGGGTTTGCCGGTGATGGTTTTAAGCGAAAGGGCGGCTCCCCCGCGGGTATCGCTGTCGAACTTGGTAAGCACCACCCCGGTAAGGCCGATTTTTTCGTCAAAGGCTTTGGCGATGTCCACCGCCGACTGCCCGGTCATGGAGTCGGCAACGAGCAGAAGCTCATCGGGCTTGGCGGCGTCTTTAAGGCGGGATAGCTCTTCCATCATGGGCTGGTCAAGCTGAAGGCGGCCTGCCGTGTCCACAATCAGGGTGTCGATGGGGTTCCTCTTCGCCCAGTCCATTGCCCCCCGCAAGACCTTTAGCGGGTCGGACGCGCCTTCTTCCTTGTAAACCGGAACCCCCGTCTGGCCCGCCAGCACCGAAAGCTGCTCTACCGCCGCGGGCCGGACAAGATCGCAGGCCGCCAGTAGGGGCTTACGGCCTTCCTTTTTCAGCCGCAGGGCCAGTTTGGCGGAGCTGGTCGTTTTGCCGGAACCCTGAAGCCCCAGCATAAGAATAACCGAAATTGTGTCGGGGCCCTTTAGCTGGAGCTCCTGAATAGAGCGTCCGGACGGGCCCTTTGCCGTGTCCCCCAAAAAAGAAACCAGTTTGTCATGGACGATTTTGACGAACTGCTGGCCCGGGTCTACCGATTGCAGCACTTTTTCGCCCTTGGCCTCTTCTATAGTAGAGTTTACGAACCTGCGGACAACCCGTATGTTCACGTCCGCTTCAAGAAGGGCCATTTTGATGGCCTCGACCGCGTCCTCGATATTTTTTTCGGTAATCACGGATTTTCCGGACACAAGCCGGAAGGCATCGGAAATTTTTTCGGTCAGTTTGTCAAACATAATGCTCATACTGTACTTTTTTTAAGGAATATGGTCAAATGGCGCATGGGCTATAAACTCTGGCGGTTCGCCTAAAACCGGTGAAAAAACAGAAAACCTTTGTCTTTGCGTGTTCCTCATGCGGCCACGAAGAACCCAAGTGGCTAGGCCGCTGCCCTGAGTGCGGGCAGTGGAATACCCTCGCGGAAACTCCCGTCTCGGGCCGTGGTGGTTCTGGCGCTGGCGCTGGAAAAAAGACCGATGGCGGGCCGCCCCAGTCCCTGCCGCTTTCTTCGGTAGACCCTCTTGAAGGAACACGGATTAAAAGCGGTATCGCCGAGCTTGACCGGGCGCTTGGGGGCGGCATCATGAAACGGTCGGCTATTCTTATCGGGGGCGAGCCGGGGATTGGCAAATCAACCCTGCTCTTGCAGGCCGCCGCCAGCGCGGACACGAGGGGCCGTGTGCTGTACGTTTCCGGGGAGGAATCCGCCGGGCAGGTCAAGACACGGGCCGGGAGGCTGGGCATCACGGGGGAGCGTATCGAGATATTCTGCTCCGGAAACCTCCAAGACATCGAGGCTATTTTGCGGGCGGTAAAGCCTGTCCTTGTTATGATCGATTCGGCCCAGACGCTTTTCAGCGCGGAGGCGGGGACGACTCCCGGAACGATTAACCAGATGAAATATTGCTGCTGGGAGCTTGTCTCGTGGGTCAAGGATCATGACGCGGCGGTTTTTTTTACGGCTCATGTTACCAAGGACGGCATTATTTCGGGGCCTAAGTCTCTGGAGCACATGGTTGACACGGTGCTGTACTTCGAGGATTCCACGCAGGCGGGCAATGACGGGAACACCCGCTTTCTTAGGGCGGCGAAAAACCGCTTTGGCTCGGTGGACGAAATCGGGATTTTTACGATGGGCGAAAAGGGGCTTTCTACCGTGGAAGACCCGTCCCTTCTTTTTCTGGTGCGGAGGGAAGGGGCCCTGCCGCCGGGCATTGCCACCGCCGCTGTTCTGGAAGGTTCCCGCGCGCTTCTTGTGGAAATACAGGCCCTGACGGTTCCGGCGAAGGGTTCCATGAGCAGGGTTTTTTCCGACCGCATCGACAGCGCGAGGGTTTCACGGGTGGCGGCGGTGCTGGAAAAGCATCTGGGCCTGCGGCTCTCGGATCAGGACTTGTACGTAAACGTGGCCGGGGGCATACGTATTACGGAAGTGGGGGTGGAACTGGCCCTTGCCTGCGCCCTTTATTCGGGGCGGACGGGGATTCCGGTTCCCGGCAAAACCGCCATAGCCGGAGAGCTTTCCCTTGCCGGGGAAGTGCGCCCCCTGCGCCGCCTTTCGGCAAGGGCAAAAACCGCCCGGAATCTGGGCTTTACGGAGTTCCTGTGCCCCGCGGCCCCCGCCGAGGACTCCGCCGATCCCCTGCCTTCGGGGGTGCGAAACGTCAAGGAGGCGGTGCGGGCGCTTTTTTCCACGGGGCAGGCTAGTCCTGTTCCGGCTGACAGTCTGACCTGTCCAGCAGAGCGTTGACCAGAACCGCGACAATTTTACGGTCTTTCTTGTTAAGCCGCAGCAGCTTGCGCACCGTGTTGCGGACATCGTCAGGAAGGACAGCCTCCTCGCCAGTTACCAGATACTCAACGCTTACCTCTAGCACACGGGCAATTCTTACGGCAATGTCGGCGGGAGGCATGGAGGCGTTTTCGTTCAGCAGGTAGGTATCCAAAGCCCGTTTACGCACCCCCGCCGCCTCCGCAAGCTCTTTGACCAATATCCCGCTTGAGTTCAATTCCTGTTTTAGATTATCCCGAAAAGCCATACCTTCAGATTACTGAAATATCCGCAAATTCTTGTTGACATATCGAAATATATGTAATATTATTTGATAAATTATCGAAATCACGGTATTTTGATAATGGGCAAGGGTATTTGCGGGCGTATGCCCGTAATAAATATTTTGTGGAGGTATCTAGATGAGAACACTGTTGAAACCAGCAAAGCTTTCGCTGTTGTTGGTTGTATTACTGGCTGGGGCATTGGCTTTTACTGGGTGTGAAGGGCCACAGGGGCCGGCTGGGCCGCAAGGGGATGGCAGGGGACCAGGCGCTCTTGCTCACGATGGCGTAGAATGGTGGGGAAGAGTCTTCTCTTCTGGCGGGGTAAACAGACTTACCATAATGGAGGGGCAGTCCTCCGCGCTTCTTGCCTTAAATGCTGTCAACTGGGAGAACAGCAATCCGGATGTGGCAACGCTTTCCAGGATTAACGTTCCCGGAGTTACAGGGTTTTGGACAGGCTTGGGCATTATTGGAGAAGAGCTTGGCACAACTACCGTAACCGTAACCGCGATTACCGCCGACTACCGGGAAGTTCGGGAAACCGTCGTAGTAACGGTAGTACCTTACGTTTCCAGCCCCTTTGACTACGAAGCCGACATTGTTGTTGTAGGGCTTGGCTCGGCGGGCACGTTTGCCGCGCTGGCCCCGGCAAAGGTTTGGCCCGGAGTCAGGGTAATCGCCCTTGAAGCGGATTTCCAGACCGCCAACGCCTTGGCCCGGTCTATGGGCGGCGGGCACGGCGGGTCAGTGCCTGTGAATCATGGCGGCAGAATAAACTTTACCACAAGCGGCCCCTTGTTTAACGCGGATGGTTCTGTGTCCGTATCAAGAGGCAACATGGCGTTCTCTCCCACGGTATTGCCTTTTAACACAATCGGCGCTAATCCTGATGTTACGGTGGGCGGAGTTACAAGACCCCGTTTCGTGATAACTGACGGTGTTCTGCCCAAGGTTGATACTCTTAGAGAAGCGGTAGCTCATTCAAATTGGCTGCGAACCGTGTTTATGCAACAGTTGGGATTGTTTGATGCCATTGGTACAGGCATGACATGGGCGGCGGCTGGACACGGCTTCGGAGGACTGCATGGTCAGTTCAGGTTTGAACAAATGTGGACAGACCCTGCAAACACCCATCTTACCCGGCACGTTACCCGTATGATGAGAACCCGGGGCGAAGAACTTATTTTTGACGCTGGCAGAATCGTTGGTGTCCGCGCGAGCGTACTCAACGATAATGGCACGGTAGCCCGCACCATCGAAATCGGGGCTGATAAGGTTATTCTTGCCACAGGCAACTTCCTGCGGGATCACGACTTGATAGCGCGGTATGCCGAGCCATTTGTCAACAACGAGAATTTAAGAAGGTTTGCCGAAGGCGGATGGCTTACTTCCGGAGCTGCCAGAATGAACGAGGGCTTTGGCCACAGAATGGCGATATCGGCGGGCGTTGCTCCGTATCCGGAGCAGAATTTCGGCTTTTCCGGCTCTTATTTCTGCGAAAGCTTTATGTGGCGCCTCCCCTCGACTCCGGCTAACGATTTGCAAGGTGTATTCATGCAGCGTCATTTCATGACGACTCCTCAGTTTACCATGGCTGCGGCCTCTGGCGGCCTCATAGCGGTTAACGGAAGCGGACTGCGCTTCCAGAATGAAACCGGGCCCTTTGATGCCAACATGGGTGGGGGGCTAAATCTGTTGGCTAACAATAATTTCCCGTACCACATTATTGTCTCAAGCGATGCGAACTCGGCGTTGGGCTGGAATTCTACCCAAAACTGGAATCATGGAGGGGTACAACGAACAGCCAGTGTCATGGCTGCCCTGAATGCGGCTGCCGATCTTTCCGATCAGGTAGAAGTATTGCGGGCTGACACTCTTGCCGAGCTTGCGACCCTTATGGGCAAGACCGGAGAGGCCCACGCTAACTTCCTTGCGACCGTGAATGCCTATCAGTCTGCTATCGCGGGGGGCACTCCAGACCCGCAATTTGCAGACAGGGCTGCAAATCTTCGCGTCAGGCAGTTCAGGGATGGTTTAACCGGAGACGGCCCCTTCTTTGCGATCAAAATCTATCCCTCAACATCAATGGGCCACGGCGGTGTAGCCGCTAACTGGCGCGGACGGGCGCTTAGGACGTGGGACGATCCGAATTCCTACATCGACAACCTGTACGTTGTAGGCGAGGCGAGTTTCCGTGGCCTTTACCAGCCCACCTATGTTGCCGGTTCCGGCATTGGCTGGAGCTGGGCCCGTGGTACGATCGCTGGCATGGACGCCGCGTTCAGGCTCAGGTGGAACTCGGAAGTTCCGAGTCTACAGGTTAGATAAACTAAAGAGTAGTTTTGCTTAAAGAATGCCAAAAGGCCCGAATTACCGGGCCTTTTGGTATGTCCCGTTAATTAATTCGCAATAAGGACACAGAGAATGATAGTGATAAAAAAATTGGCGCTGTTTTTTGTTGTATGGTTGGCGGCGGGTATCTTGCTCACTAGCTGTCCGGTAGAATATGTTCCCCCTCCCGGCCCTCCCGCCCCGCCTGGAACCCCAGCAGGGTGGCAGCATAATGTCAATGTGCCCGGACACATTTCCGAGCTAACAGGCGAAGCGCCGGGATATCTATGGTGGTCAGTGCATCATGCGCTACGCCCTCAACTTAGCCTTGACGGAAGAACGGTTAGTGTAACGTTCTTTTTTACTAACGGGGACATGGACAGATTTGAAATTAACACTGAAAACGAAGGAACAACTGTTGTAGCCGGAAATCCGGAATATGTAGATGTCCCTCGCGCCATAGCCTCATGGGTAACCCGTGTTAACGATGGCGGTATCCCTGCCATTCCTGAGCTTCCCATGAATACGCAGACTCCCACAGCCGCCAATCCTTTCCATTACCAGTGGTCGCAGGAAGATTTAGACGCGTTTTCCGGCGGCACTATTTCAGCTAACGCGCTGTCAAGGGCCGCGTTTTATGCCCTTTATGATTTTATTGTGTGGCCCGAAAACGGAAACGGCGGCGGGAACGGAAACAACAACAATAACGGGAATGGCAACGGAAACGGCGAAGAGCTTCCCCCCGAATACGATATGTACGTATCCGGCAGGGCTGGCGGTTTCCTGTATGCGATAGGGGATTTCCCTGCCGACATCGCTTTTGTTGAGGTAACGCTCTATTTCTATGAGGGCGCGTTTGTGTGGGTCAGAACATACACCCCGTTCGAAAGCGATGACTACGATCCAGCAATTGGCGAAAGCATTAGGGAATGGGCAGTTCGTGTCCGGCAGGGCGGCATCCTGGCTATTCCTCAAATACTGCCGTTTAATTTTGAGCAGTTAGAATCCCAGCATCATCTGTGGCCGCCCAGTTACGTTGATGCATTTGGCGGAGCGACCCATTCGATTAACGCGCTGACAAGGGCAGCCCATAACGCCCTTGCGGAATTACCGCCCGGTTTTTTTGGTGAAGATTAAACAAGGCAAAAGGAGTAAAGCATGACACGTAAACCGTATATGTTAGTAATTGCGGCGCTGGCTGTGGGCGTTTTATTCAGCGCCTGCGTGCTTGAATACGATTTTGACAGAGCGCCGCCCTGGACAGATTACCACGGCGATACTATCTCGGCAATTGACGCGACCGGCTCCGCGCGGGGCTGGGGCGGCACGGTTACTGTAACGTTGGATGTAATAAACGGCGGCATCGAAAACGTAAGAATTGACGCGCGAAGGGAAACCCCGTCCCACACAAGAGAACTTATTCAACTGGCGCAAAGAAACGCCTCGCTGTTTAATTCCTTTACCTTTCTGGATAGCATGACGGGCGCTACCGCTACTCGCAACGCGATACGGGAAGCCGGAGAAAGCGCCCTTACAAGCGCCGGGGCCGAATTAGATTAACACCACAAGGAGGATACATGAAAAATTTTATTGTTTTTGCCCTGCTGTTCGGCGCTTTGACTGCTAACGCCTTCGCCCAGCTCACGTTCAGCGGCAGTCTGTACGCGGGTGTCCAGATGGAAATTCCCCACGGTAACGCCCGTGACGGCAGCCCTCAGGAAAACACCATCTACCCCCACCACCGCAGGGAGGGCGAGCCCGTGTTTAATCTGACGGCAACCTTTAACAGGCCAAACGCGGGCGCACGGCTGGACACCAGTTTCCAGACCGACTTGTCAGGCGGCGGGGAAGTAATTCTGGAAGGCGTCTACGGCTGGGTCGATTTGACGCAGGGCCTGCGCCTTACCATGGGACGCATCTCTAGCCCCCTGTGGGTTGTAAGCCTTGACCCCGACCACCAGTGGTACTTCGACAAGGTTACGGGGTTCCGTCTTCAGTACGCTACGCCCTTGCCCGGCCTTACCGTTGGAGCCGTGTTTCGCACCGAAGGCGGCAGCGCACAACAGCTCTTTGAGCGGGCGATGTTTGGCGCGACCTATTCGCACCCCATGTTCAACGCTGTGTTCGCGTACAACATTGGTTCCAACGGACACGCTCTTTTTGGGTTCAATTACTTTGGCATCCCCGACCTGACGGCGGGCATACAGCTCAGAGCGGCGCACCTCGCGTCATGGGACGATCCGGGCTTTGGCGGCATGGTCGAGGTAGTGCAAAGGCTGGGCTACAGGCTGACGCATCCTATGGAGCTTACCCTTCTTGCGGGTCAGATATTCTACGCCCAGCCCAGGGGTGATTTTGCCAGAAGGGACACAGAACTGTTTTTTACCCCCGGCATTTCCTACCGTCTGCGGCATGACTTGACGGCTTCTTTTGCCGTGGAATTCCGCTCCGCCGATTTTTTTGACGACTCAAGGCTTGTAACGTTTAACCCCGCCCTTGAATATCAGTTGGACGGCGCGATTTCTTTCTACGCCGAGTATGAGTTACGGCTGGGCAAGTACGTCCACGAGAGCTTTCACCGGATTAGCATTGGCGTAAACGTCAGGATTTTTTAGCCGGGTAAAGAACCAGCGTGCCTGTTATGGTTGTGAACGGAACCGGCTTTAAAGCAAACTTGCGAGCGGCGCTTACCTCCCGTGGCCTTACGGTCAGGGAGTTAAGCGTCATAACAGGCGTCGCCAAGGGCACGCTGGACTGCTACCTTGGCGCGCGGGCCTCGATACCCCCGGCGGATGTCGCCGCGAAGATAGCCAGCGCGTTAGGCGTAACGGTTGAATACCTTGTAAGCGGGCATGAAGCGAAGGCACGGGAAAAAAACATCGGCGCGATAATTCAACTGCTGGTCGAGCTTAGCGAACGGGACGTAGAAACGGTGCTTGCCGTTACAAAGGTGCTGGAAGCCCGCGCGGAGGGAACGTAGCGGGTTGTCAGTAGACCGGGCGATGCGGGCCTTTGCCGGAGCTTGTTCCTTCCCCCTTGATGATATATAATCCCCTATTCGCCAATGGCAACATCTTTTTTTTCAGATATAAAAAATCAGCGCTATAAACCCGGCGCGGTTATTGACCTTTCAGCGCTTTCCCCGGAAGAAGCGGGGGGCAGGGCGCTTATTATCAGCGATTTTCACATGGGCTGCGGCAGACGGGACGACTTTCACCCCAACGGAGAAATCGTCAAAAGCGTTCTTGAAGACTACTATTACAAGAACAGCTGGCGGCTGGTGCTGAACGGGGATATCGAAGAACTGGCCAAAAACTCTCTTGCCAGCATACGCAGGGAATGGACGCAGATATACCGGGTTTTCGATCGTTTCGATTCGGCAGGAAGGCTCTATAAAACCTTGGGCAACCACGACGAAGACCTTATCTTTGAAAAGAGCTACCCCTATCCCCTGCACAACGCGGTACGCATAGAAACCGGGCTTGTCCCCATTTACGTGTACCACGGACATCAGTCCTCCCGGGTGTATACGGATTTCAACAGCGTTATCCGCATTGGCCTTAAGTACCTTTTAAAGCCCATCGGGATACGGAACATTTCCGCGGTGCGCAGCCCCCGCCGCCGCTTTCATGTGGAGCGCGAGGCGTACGATTTTTCCCTGAAAAACAACTGTATCTCGGTTATCGGCCACACCCACCGCCCTCTTTTTGAATCTTTGGGCCGTTTCGACTACATCAAATTCGAGATTGAGCGGCATTGCCGGGACTACGTTACTTCCGGCGGGCAGGAGCGCGAGCGCATTGCCGGGGAAGTCGCCGCCCTAAAGGTTGAACTGGGCAAGCTTAAAAAGTCCGAGCGTCTGGAAGAAGGCCCCCGGCTGAACCTTTACGGGGACGAGTTTCCGGTTCCCTGCCTTTTTAATTCCGGCAGCGCAATGGGCAAAAAGGGCGTAAGCGCCATCGAGGTAGACAGGGAAAGCATTTCTTTGGTGTACTGGTTTGCCGAGGGCAGGGGGATGAAGTTCCTTAGCCGTGGATGGTACAAGGTAGAACAGTTCGCCGGATACTGCCGCTCTGTGCTTAACCACGCCCGCCTTGATTACGTGAAGGCCAAGATAGACCTTTTTAGCGGGCAGTGAAGGGCCCCCTACAACTTCTTCCGCCTCGCAACAACTACCACGCCGCCAACAGCAACAACCCCGCCAATAGTCGCAACCAAGGCCCCCCTGTACAGCTTAAAATTTTCGGCTTCTATCCCAATAGCGCCGCCAGCCACTAATATTCGAGAAAAATGTCCCAACCGTATCTGTCCGTGTTCAGTTTCTAGCACATGGCTGCCCAGCACCCTGGCCATATAAC
>WQUW01000088.1 GCA_009781915.1 Treponema sp.
TCTAAAAATATTTTCACAGGCATACGCCCGCGAATGCCACTGAGTCCGTTCCGAACCTCGGTTAGGTTCGCAAGGACGGGAGCCGCACACTCAACTGTCAAAACCTATACTTTTTGACAGTGCTCGTTTGGGCGGAATTTTTAGAAGAATTTTACGAATTTTGTTGACAATTGCCGTAAAACATGGTATTTTTACACTATTGGACGGGTAATTTTGTGAGGTTTTGCAACTGTCAAAAAGTATAGGTTTTGACAGTTACAAAGTCTCACACGCGACCAATCACAGTACCCCCAGCCGCCAGCCTGTCTTCTGTTTAGTGTGAACACGCCCTAGACTCACAAACGAATAGGACACCCTGCGGCAATGCGGGCGGCCCTTTCGCGTCCCACCCTGCCCGCCCGTGGCAGTATTCCCCTGTGCTGTGCTATACTCCTCTTGTGAACATAATCCTCTTTGAGCCAGCAGAAATAGGAAAGCCCCTGCCCCGGCGGGACGAGCGCACGCTGCATCTTTTGAAGGTGCTGCGTAAAAAGGCCGGGGACATTTTTGACGCCGGAATTGTCGGCGGGAACATGGGGATTGGCCGCATTGACGCCGTGCGGCTGGATGGCTCCGTGGTTTTCTCGCTCGACCTCCGGCAAGAGCCGCCGCCCCGCTACCCCGTCCGCATAGCCGTGGGCTTTCCCCGGCCCATACAAATACGGCGGCTTCTCCGTGACCTGTCCAATCTGGGGCTGGAAGCGGTTGACCTTGTCGGGACGGAGCTTGGGGAGAAAAGTTACCGGGACACAAAACTCCTTACCGACGGGGGCGCGCGCGCCGCTCTTGTCGAGGGGGCTGTTCAGGCGCGGGACACCCGGATACCCGCCCTGTCGGTGTATCCATGCCTTGAAGACTGGCTGGCCGGGCGGCCTTGGGAACGGCCCCTGCCCTCGCCTGAACCTCTTGCGCCGGAAAAAACCGCCCGCCCGCCTTGGAGCGTGTACGCTGGAGGAAGCCTTTCCCGAAGCCCCATCCTTATCGCTCTGGACAACGTGCGGCCCGAAGGCTCCCTTGCCCTGCTGTCCGCGCTGGGCCAGCCGATGGTCATGGCGGTCGGCTGCGAGCGGGGCTGGTCTGACAGAGAGCGGGGTGAACTGGAAAAAGCCGGCTTCCTGCGCCTCTCTATGGGCGAGCGGGCCCTGCGCACGGAAACCGCCTGTGTTGCCGCCGCAGTGCTGGCTCTGGAAAAAATCGGCGCGTTGGGGTAAAGTTTTGAGAAACAAACGGAGTTTGCGGAGTTCATTGTGAATCAGGATCAGGTAAAGGAAAAACTGCTTGCCATACAGGACGCTCCAATGGAGTTTACCGTGGTTTTGTCCGGCAAAAAAAGCAAAAAGGTAAACGGCTTGTACAAGCCCGACAGCCGGGAAATTATCATTCACAACAGGAACTTCACGGAAGACAACCTTCTCCTGTACACCGCCATTCACGAGTACGCCCATCATCTTCACGCCTGCGCCAGAGGCGGGCATCTTTCCCCCAGAGCGCATACTGCGGAATTCTGGGCCATACTTCACGGGCTGTTGGAAAAGGCCGAGAAAAAGGCGATTTACAAGGACGTGTTCTCTGGCTCCGGGGAACTTGAAGCGTTAACCGCCACCATCAGGAAAAAATATCTTACGGAAAACGGGAATATGGTTAAGGAACTGGGCCAGCTCCTTCTTAAAGCCCACGAACTCTGCAGCGCCATAGGGGGCCGCTACGAGGACTACATAGACCGGGTACTCCGCATCCCACGGCAGGCCGCAAACCTTGCCGTCAGGATGTTCCAGTACAACCTGAACCCCGAAACCGGGGCCGACAACATGCGGTTTCTGGCGGGCATCCCCAACGAGGAAAAGCGCATAGCGGCGGAAACCTCGCTACTGGCAGGCAAAAGCCCGGACACGGTAAAAACCGCCCTGCGCCAAAAGCCGGAAGAAGAAGACCCCCGCCACCGTCTGGAAAAGGAAAAAAGCCGCCTCCAGCGCACCATCGCGCAGCTCACGAAGCGGCTTGAGGAAGTCGAGCGGGAGCTTGACGACCAATGATGTCTTTTTACGCGAAACCGTTTTTCCGGGAAACCGACGTTTCCGACACATAGAACTGGTTTAACCTGTTGTCGATATCTTCTCTTATCGCGGCTCTTAGGTTCATAAGCCGGTTATGCAGGAAAGCCTGCGAATCGTCCCCGGCATCCCCGGCCGGCGGCATAAAAAGCTGAAACACATCAACGGTAAGGGCTTTGGCAAGGTTTTCCAGTGTTTTGTCGCTTACCCATGTGCGGCAGCCTTCAATATCGCTGATTGATTGAGTGGAAAGATTGGCGGCCTCCGCCAGCTTTTCCTGCGAGAAGCGCCCCCGTTTTCTTAACAGTTTGATATTCAAGGCCAAAAGTTCCCTAGCCTGCGTGATTGATTCTGCCACTTGCTATTCCTTGTACCAGAATAAGGAATTAGTTATAGATTGCCACTTGACAATAGTGGAATTTTATATAACTATTGGTTTTAGTTTAGAAATTGAGCCTTTTTACTTACTTTTTTACGCCTTACGCAGATCCACGCGAAATTTCTGAACATCCTGCCCATTGGGGCGGGCTATTCAAATTTGCGATTCCTGCCAAAATGCGCGTGGTATCGCAAAAAGGGGTGTTTTTTATGAAAAACACATTTAAATTTCTTGGGACTGTTGCTTTTGCGGCAGTAATCGGGTTTTCAATGGCGGCCTGCGACACTGGCAGCGTTAACGGCGGGGACGGCTTGCCGCCGGGCGGAGACGGCAGCGTTACGTTTACCCCCGGCGCGCCCATGACGTTTCCAGTTGTTGACGAGCACGGGGCCCCGGTTAGCGTTAGCCCAGCCATTAATTTTACCGATGTTCGGGAAACTGATGGGTATAGTCAGTGGCCTATGGCTATATCCGCCATTGCCGCAACCCCGGGCGAATGGGAAGTACGCTTGGACGGCGATACCCTGTCGGTCATGCTTGGAACGCCAATGGAGACCGCGTTAACGCACGCTTCCGACTGGCTTGATGATTACCGTGCTCAACTTATTCCCCACACAGGCAGTTTCAGCGCTTCAACAGGGGTAAGGATACTTGTTATTAACGGCTTTACCGTGGCGGGCCAATCCATTCACTGGGAACAAGCGGCCTTGTTCCCCAGTTACGGTCATGCTTTTTTTGTGTACGCCAACATTGCGGGGACAGCAAGCGGCGTTCTTAGATTTTATGATGGGGGGCGCCTTGAAGGAACCATAGCAATGAACATGGATTTGCGGCGAGGCTGGAACACAGCAACTACGACACTTGTCGTTGATCCGGGATCGGGAATTTTTTCCTACACCATTGTTTCTGGGGAACCCGGCGCTGACTTCAGGTGGGTTCTTGAGTAAGTAAAGCAGGGAGTTACTTCACGCGGCTGCGCTTTCCGGCGCAGCCGTTACCGATTGTTAAACGATGTTGCTTGTTTTGTTTATACGGCGTGAATAAGAACCTTTCAAATCTCCTTGTAGTTTTTCATATCTTGGCGGATTTTGGTAAGGATTGCTTTTGATTATTTTTTAGCAAGGTTAGTAGCATTGACCCCTGCCCCAAATGTGGTGAAGCAAAATACCAAAAATGCCGAACAGGCATTTTTGCGCTAATCGTGTGTTAGGCGAAGTGCCTTTCTTTATTGAATTCGGAAATAATATTTTATAATTTTTATTTTTCCATTAATGAAAAAACTATATCTAAAACATTTTCAAGAATATCTTTCGGAATGTCCTCTAAAATCTTAAAGTTACGGGCTTTAATATCCATCGTTTTTATTTGATCACATAAAATAACACCTGTGGTTTTTGTTTTTTTATTCAATTTAACATGAAGAGGATGATTTTTATCAGTATTTGTTATCGGGCATACTATTGCCATTTCTGAATACTTGTTAAAAAGTTTATTACTGATAACCAACGCTGGACGTCTACCTCTTTGCTCATGACCTAATTGAGGGTCAAAATCAACTATAATTATGTTACCTTGTTCTACCATACTTCTTTTCCCACAGGCTTACCCCAATCATATTCCTTTTGAGTTTCAACTATTTTTTCAAAATTTTCTCCATAAAATTCAAATAGCCTTTGTTCAAGTCTTTTACGTTGTTTTGTTTCTATTTTTTTTATTATTATTTTTTCATTATCAAGAGTAACATCAACAGGATCATTTTCCATAATATTAATACTTTTGAGAAATGCTTTGGGCAATCTTATACCATGACTATTTCCCCATTTTACTACTGATGTTTGCATAAATGCCTCCTTTTGTCTGGATATATTAAGTATATCCTAAAAATATTTATTTGTCAAGCCATTTTTTTACAGATTTTTATTAATTATTGCATGATATTTTATACAGTAATTTGGCATTTCGCCTAACACACGATTAACGCTACGCCGCCGGTAAGGCAGGGTATACGGTTCAAGAGACCAATTGCCCAGCCCTGAATCGTATAATCTTTAACGATTTTGTTTGCCCATTTACGAAATTGAACCGCTCGTTCGTTGTTGACCTTGAAGCCTATGGCGATTATCATTTGGAGGTTGTAATGTTCTTGCTCTCTTTCAACCTGCCGTTCCCCTTCAATTTGAACTGTCCAATATTTTCGGACAGTTGCCTCTTTCTGCAGCTCGCAATCTTCATATATTTTTCCAATATGGTAGCTGACTGTCCGTTTATCGACATCGTAAAGAGTAGCCATCATTTTTTGCGTTAGCCAGATATTCTCGTCTTCGTAGCGCATTTCAAAGCTTTGGCTATTGTCTCCTGTAGCGGCAATGAATGTGAGGTATTCCGCCGCGCTTGACCGGATGGTTATTTCTTCCTTGGGTTTAGGCATGAGGTTGTCCTATATGAACACTAACACAAAAGGGCTACACAGGAAAACCCCGGCAGCCCTTTCTTCAAGGCTCTACTCCCGCTACTCGTCCTCTTCCTGCACCTTGAAGGCTTCCGCGGCCTTAATCACGTCCTCAGCAATGCGCCCTGAGATTGGGGCGTAGTGGCTGAACGCCACGCCGAAGGAGCCTGTGCCGGACGTAATTGAGCGCAAGTCGATGGAATAGCGCAAAAGCTCCGCTTGGGGGACTTCGGCGCGAATTTCAGAGATGCCGCCGTCCGAGTCCTGACCTAGAATTTTCCCCCGTTTGCTGGAAAGGTCGCTCATAACGTCCCCCAGATATTTGTCCTCGACAAAGACCGTAAGGTTCATAACCGGCTCAAGGAGCGTGGGGCTGGCTTGGCGCATGGCTTCCCGGAAGGCGTTTCTGGAGGCAAGCTTAAAGGAAAGTTCTGAAGAATCCACCGGATGGTATTTGCCGTCCACGATGGCTACTTCAACATCCACGACCGGATACTGGGCCATAGTGCCGTGAGCCATACCTTCGTTTATGCCCTTCTCGACACCGGGGATATAGTTTTTGGGAACAGCGCCGCCGAAAATCTTGTTTTCAAACTTGTATCCTTCCCCGCGGGCTTTGGGGGCAATTTCCAACATCACCTTGCCGTATTGACCGTGGCCCCCGGTCTGCTTTTTGTGAGTGTATTCGGCGGCGGCCTTTTTGGTGATGGTTTCCCGGTAGGCGACCCGGGGCACGCGGGTTTCTACTTCGACCTTCTGGTTTTGCTTGATTTTGTCCAGAATGATGTTGATGTGAAGTTCGCCCATGCCGGAGATTACCGTTTCCTTGGTCTCGGCGTTAAAGAGGTAGCGGAAAGTCTTGTCCTCCTCGGCGGCCCGGACAAGGAACTCGCCCAGTTTGTCATCGTCTTTTTTCGATGCCGCATTCACGGCTATGGAGTGAACCGGATAGGGCAGCTTCAACGGAAGGAAGGCAAGGCCGGTGTCCCCGGCGCTTACGGTGTCGTTGGTTTTAAGGGTGGCGGCCTTGGTAATAACCCCCACGTCCCCGGCGAAAAGTTCCCGGACTTCTTCCAGTTTCTTCCCCTGACAGGTGTAGAGTTTGCCCACCCGTTCCTTTTTGCCTTCCGAGGCGTTTACCATTTCCGAATCGGCGGCGAGCTTTCCGGTAATAATTTTAATCCATGAAAGCTTGCCGGAAAATTGATCGTAGGTGGTTCTGATTACAAGGCCGGAAAGCGGTTTTGCCGGATCAATGGCGATTTCGCTCTCGTTCCCGGCGCTGTCACGGGCCTTGTCCTTGGCGGCGGCGGGGCTAGGGGCAGCGCCCGCGATGAAATTAAGGAGGGGAACAAGGCCAGAGTTCTTCGGCGCAACTCCGGCAAAGGCGGGAACAAACTTGTTTCCGGCAAGGGCCTGCACAAGCCCCTTTTGCACATCCTCCGGCGCAAGGGCTCCGTTTTCAAGATACTGCTCCATGAGGTTGTCGCAGCCTTCGGCGGCGGCCTCGATAAGATGTTCCCTCGCGGCGGCAAGGGCAGCCTCGAACTCGGCAGGGACGGGGCCTTCCTTCTCGACCGCTCCTTCGCCCCCTTCCGCGAACCACGCTTTCCCGCTTAGCACATCAATAACGCCCTTGTAGGCCGCGCCGCTTCCCATTGGCAGCGTTACCGGCACGGGGTTCACCTTAAACTTTTCCTTTATGTCCTCCAGCACACGCTCGTATCCGGCCCGGTCTGCGTCCATGCGTGTAATGAACACGCCATGCGGTTTGCCGGAGCGTTCCAGACTGCGCATGAGCTTTACGGTCTCTATTTGCACCCCGCTTTGGCCATCCACGGCAAGAAGCACAAACTCGCTGGCCCTGAACGCGAGAATCACGTTCCCGGTAAAGTCTGAAGAACCCGGCGTGTCGAACAGGTTAATCTTTTTGCCGCTCCATTTGACACTGGCTAGGGCTGTGTGGATAGAAATCTTGCGCTCTATCTCTTCCGGCGTATAATCGCTGACGGTTTTGCCGGATTCCGAATTTTCCGCTTTTGAAATACCCCCCCCGGCGAACAAAAGCCGCTCGAAAAGGGTGGTTTTGCCGGTTCCTCCGTGCCCGGCGATTGCTACATTCCTAACAAGGTCGGTGGTAAAACTCATAAGAAACTCCTTTCTGTTCGTTGTTACTGACGGATTATACCATGATGTGGCAGGAATTCAGAATTGTCAATGCTTTGTTTCAAGAAAATGCGTTTTTTTCAGGATGGTGGTCTGCGGCGGGGGCATTTCCGGTAAAGCCCGCCCCTACCCGGCAAACACACCAGTCTTCCTGTACAGCACATAATCCAGCATAACCCGTGTGAACCCGGCCCCGGCTAAGGCTTGCGCGGCGGCTGGCGGGTACTGCTTTACCGCAAGGCGCGGTAATGCCGGGAAGACGCTCCGCCTGTTAAATGCCTTCGCAAAAGCGGACAGGACATCCGCAAGCGCATCCTCGTCAAATACCCGCAGGGTGTGCCCCTGCCGCTCAAACACCGCCGCCGGGATGCCCTGCTTTAACGCAACGGCAGTGCCATGCACGATTATAAACTGCCTGTCCGCCATGTGGGGCAGGGCTCTTCCCCACGCCTGATGCGGGTCAGCCGCCGAAAGCCAGACGATCCCGTCTGCCGGATGTTCCAGCCCCTGGATAATCGAAGGATATGCGTCTTCCCGAATATACTGCGCGCCGGACAGCCCCTCGGCAAAGTAGCCCCGCCGGGCGCGGCCTGTGTATTCCCAACTGCGCAGGGCTTCCAGAGCCGCCGCCCAAGGAATGTCCGGCAGGGCCGCGGCGGTTTCACGGCAAAGCAGGCCCGTTTTCTTGAACGCGCGGTCTAGCCGCTCGTCCATGCTTTGGGGATTTAGCGGGCGCTGAATATCCCAGCGCCCTGAGCCTGTGGCCGCTACCCGTGCCGCCACCTTCTGGCGGACAGGGGATTTTTCCAGTTTGTCCCTTTCCAGCCATATGCGTATTGGCGTAAAACTATCTGCGTGTACAAGGCCCTTTTCCATCAACGAAAACAACACTTCCTGCATCGGCCTTTGCGCATCCCGGTCTTTTTCCGTATGCATGACGGAAAGGAATGACGCTCCTCGCTTTAGCAGCATCTGCATGATTGTTCTTTCGTCTTCCTCCAGTTCCACGCTGTCAAGGAGCGGGCTTGTGTCCGCGTCCCAGTCAACATCGGCGTAGGCGTGGAAGGACAGGCCCTCACTGCCCAAGCGCCAAAACAGTTCGCCGCCGGAAAGCAGTTTGTCCAACAGTTCCGGCCTGTACCCGCTTACCCTTGCCGGCAACAAGCCGCCTTCCCACTGGCTTGCGGGAAACGGGCGGCAAGCCAAGGTTTCGATGGCCTGTTTTAATTGCTCTGCCGGCGGCGCGTGAATATGAATGCGGGCAGCCATAAAAGCGGCGTAATGAGAAGCCGGCACTGTCCGCACCTGCCGCCGTTTGGCAATGGTGGCGCTGCGGGCACGCTCGTAAAGTCCGGCATGGTAGTACAAGCTTTCTTCGGCAACGGCGCTGCCCTGTTCTCGCAGGGCTTCTAACACTTCGCGCGCCGCTTCTTCCTGCCAGAAATACCGTCCGGCTAACTCCGCGGCGTCCATCGCGCCACGGTATCGCAATGCCCGCCGCGCTATGTTTTGGCGGGCCTCTGTTTCGCAGTCTTCAAGGGCGCGCCGGTACGCCTCTTGATGTTCCGCCGCAATCCACAGCCCCGGCTCGATGTACAGGCATCGCCCCTGTCCGGCTAGGGTCTCGAACCATTCAAGCGGCGCGGGCAATTCCCCGGCGATCAAGTCTCCTTCTATCATTAACAGCGTGTGCAACTGGCGTTCATCTTCGGGCAGTTTCTGGCGCTGGGAAACATGGGCCAACTGTTCGGGATTGGGCCTTAGTTTGTTTTCGGCCCCGGTCATGGTGTCTTTGGCGGTTTGTGAAGCGGCGGCAAGCACGGCATCCGTGGTGGGCGTGTAGTTGTACACCAGTTCCGCCTCCGCTTTCCGGCGCAGGGGCAGCGACATTGGAGAAGGCTCGTTCCGGTACAGTTCCCGCACCTGCACCGTGCCGGACTGGATGCCCGCAAGCAGTTTTTCCAAGCCGGGCACATCCCAGTGATCCTCCAGACATTCCCGTGTTGTTTCCTGCACGAGCGGGTGTTCGCTGTGATGAATGGCGCTGTCCAGCATTTCGCTTGCCCGCAGGCGCTGCGCCCACAGGGGAGTCCGTTTATTTTTACGCATTCCCATCATCAGGGCGCGTCCGGCATTGTGGCGGAAACTTATGTTGAACAACGGCGTGCCGGGTAACGCGGCCTGCAAAACCGCCTTTGCCGTTTCGGGCCGGACAGCCTGTAACAGTCCCTGCGGCAATGCTTTCTCGCCGCGAGCCATGAGCAGAATGCCGTCATCGTCGTCGTAGGCGTCAACATCCATGCCGGTAAGATTTTTCGCCGCCAGCGCCAGCAATATGGACAAGGGAGCGTTCACCTGCCGCCCGTAGATCGAGTGAACCATAATCTGGTGAAGCCGGGTTTCATCGTGGAAATGCTCGGCGATAAGGCAGCGGTCGTCGGGCAGGAGTCCTGTGGCTTCCAATTGACGCTCTATAAAACAGGCGGTGTCTGTAACAGCCTGTTCATCAAGCCCCATAGCCTGAAGTTCGGCATGAAGTGCCCCGGTCTGCGCCGCTTCGGTAAGCTGACGCATACGCTGTCCGAAGGCAATGCCGGTCTGCAATTTGCGCCCCTGCCCCCCGTGCCGCCAGAAGGGCGGGCGCGCGCCTTCGTGCGAGGTTTGAACAACGGTAACGGTATCACGGCTTATGGACACAATCCTCCACGCGAATGATCCCAACAGGAATTTATACCCCACACGCTGTTCGAACACAAACTCTTCGTCAAGGTCGCCGATCTTCACGCCGCTTTGAGTTTTGGCCGAGTACATTCCCGTGTCAGGAATCGTGCCCGGCGAAGAAGACGCCAGCATCCGGCTGTAGGCATCGCCTTCGACCCGTTCATGAATGCGGTCGTACAGGATACGGGGGCGCACGGGTACATCGCGTGTATGTTCGTAATCGCCTGCGAGCATCCGCAAGATAGCCCGCACATCATCACGGGACACGGTGCGGAAGGGATACGCGCGGGGCAAGAGAGACATGACATCTTCGACTGTGTATCCGCCGCCTGTTGTCATGGAAACCAAGTGCTGCGCCAGCACATCGAAGCACAGGGCCGGCGGACGGGAGCGCTCGATGCCGCCTTCACGGGCGATATGGGCGGTCAGAGCGCAGTACAATCCTTCGGGTATGGTGCGGGGAACCATATACATAAGGCTTAGCCGTCCGGGGTTATGTCCGGCGCGTCCGAGCCGCTGCATTACGCTGGTTACGGAGAAGGGGCAGGAGATTTGCAGCACCTTGTCGATTTCCCCCACGTCTATGCCCAGTTCCATAGATGATGTCGCGCATAACAGTCGGAGTTTGCCGGCCCGCAATTCATTTTCGGCCTCGAAGCGCTGCTCTCTGGACACGCTGCCGTGATGGGTGCGGGCAAAGCCTTCGCCTTCCAGCTGGTTTACATAGTACGCCAACTGCTCCGACATGAGCCGCCCTTCGGCAAAGGCGATGACGCTTCTGGTTCCCCGGCACGACTTGGCTGCCTCCCGCGCGATTTCCGGCCAGATGGAACCTTCGGGCGGCAAACCGCTATGAAACGGGTTAGCGATTTTGATTTCGAAGGCTTTGTTCATGGGGGGCGCTACGATTTGGACTTGAGTGTCGCCGTTGGACAAATAATCCGCAGCCAATTCCAGCGGTTGAATGGTGGCGGAAAGGCCAATGCGCTGTAAGGGGCGGTGGCACAGGGCGTCCAGCCGTGCCAGCGAAAACATTAAATGCGCTCCCCGCTTTGTGTCGATTATGGCGTGCAGTTCGTCCACGATAACGGCCCGCGCGGTTTTTAGCATGGCTTGGCCTGAGCGGGCGGTTAACAGGAGGTACAGGGATTCGGGGGTGGTGATTAAGATGTGCGGCGGATTTTGCGCCATTCTGCGTCTGTCGGCGGCGGGGGTGTCTCCAGTGCGCACGGCTACTGTCAGGGGAGCTTTGCCCAAGGGAATTTCCCCGCCACTTTCCTTGGCGATGCCGTCCAGCGGGCGGTGCAGGTTTTCACGGATGTCTGCGGCAAGAGCTTTTAGGGGCGAAATGTAGACCAACTGGAGGCCCTCTGGTAATGCGCCCACTCGCGCTTGGGACATCATTTGGTCGATGAACACCAAAAACGCCGAAAGGGTCTTGCCTGTTCCGGTTGGTGCGGAGACTAATACGTGATGGCCGGAAGCGATGGCGGGCCATGCCTCGCGCTGTACGCTGGTGGGAGCGCCCAAGGCGCGTGTAAACCATTGAAGGGTTGCGGCGGCGAACATTAGGGTAAGTGTACTGTAAAGCTGCAGGAAATTCGCCCCCGCCCCCCGCCGTGATGTTTTGCCTATCGGCTCATGCACGGCGAGGGGGCCGTAAGCTAGGGGCGGGCAACACGGAAGCCGATGTTAACGCTGTGGATATCCGGGTAGGTGTAGTTACGGTAGACGGAACGGGCGACGTAAGCCGAATCGAACCAGCCCCCGCCTCGATTCACACGGTAATACCCTGAGGACGCACCCACGGGATCCTCCTTCTCCTCGGCGGTATACGACCCAAACCAGTCCCACACCCATTCAAACACATTCCCGCTCATATCGTATATCCCAAGGCGGTTAGCCTGTAATCCGCCAACTTCACGTGTCTGTTCTCCACTGTTATCCCAATGCCACGCAACAGCGTTACTATCATCGCTCCCGGAAAACGTGTACGCGCCACCAAGCGTCCCGCCCTTGGCGGCAAACTCCCACTGCGCTTCCGTAGGCAAGCGGTATCCGGTAGAGCCGGGAACTATCCGTACGGCATCCCATCTGGCTAGCAGAGGATCGTCCCATTCAGGCACAGCGCCCCATGTGTCAGGATCAGTAGACCATGATGTAGGACTAGGCCACTGGTCGGGCAATTCATACGCCGGACTTAAATCCCTGAGGATGCTCAAACGGTTACTGAACACGATTGCCTCGTACCAGTTTACCTGTTCAACAGGCCGCAGGGCATCCGTCTCCCCAGCCGCAGGGGGCCTGCCTTGGGCCGCTGTAAAATAGCTTGGGTTAAACCCCATTACCTCGTAAAACTGCCCCTGCGTTACCGGAAAGCGGCCAATGTAAAACCCGCTCATGGTTACACGGGATATGGGAGTTACGTCACCAAGACCCGCAGTCCCTTCTTCCCGCCCAAGGTAAAAAACGCCGCCGCCTACCCGTACCATTTCAACAATTTCTGGCGGTGGAGACAAAGTACCGGGCATTAGCTCAAGCGCAAATGCCGAGGTTGCGTCCCGCAAAGTTGCGGCAGCCGAATTAACCTGCGCTTGTGTGCTGGCAGTGTTGTCGCGTACGCCAATAGCCGTGCTGATAGCATTGGCGAAGGTGTTATGCGCGGCTGGTGTCGCCCAATAGACATCGGGTTCCACATCAGAACCGTCTGCTGATACCGCAGTTGAGGCAAGCAGCGTTTCGGCATCGGAGATTGCGGCATTAAGGCCGCTCAGATCAACTTCTGGCGGCGGCAAAACGCCTGTGTCGCCTGTGCCCGTGTCGCAGGCCAGCAATGAAAACCCAATTACCGCAGCCAGTGCAATAATTCCAAACAATTTGACTGTACTTTTCACAAAACCTCTCCTTTGTAATCCCCGCTTCCTTATGGAGGGCGATTACACAGGCCAAAGCCCGAATAAGTTACCCGCCTTTTGGCGGAAACGCCCCAACGGAGCGCAATAGCAAAAGGAAAGCTTCCCGTGGGTAATGCCGTACTGGGGTGCAGGTGGGAAAATATATGTTGTTAGGTACTGTATCTAACGCAAGGAACGTTAACCAAAAGCAACGTAAGTCGTTACAGGATAAGGAGTTACATGGGGGGGGGGGGGGGGGGGGGGGGGGGCCCGCACCACACCCGCGCGCCGCCGGGCCGGACACGGACGGGAAACAAAATATAAAACAAAAA
>WQUW01000089.1 GCA_009781915.1 Treponema sp.
CGGTTTAAGAAGCCATTTGCCCAAATTCTTAGGCGAAGGAGACCGAGGCTCCGTAGCCGTGTTCCTTGGGCGGGATTCTTAAACCGTATATCCTCCCCTGCCGGGGCTTTTGGCGGGAATGTTCATCTCACGCGCGGCGGGGGGCGCAGTGCCGGGAACGAGACTCGAACTCGTACGGCCTTACGGCCAGGGGATTTTAAGTCCCCAATGTCTACCATTCCATCATCCCGGCGAAAAGCGCATGGCGCACTGCCATTCTACCAGCCGCGAGGGGAGAGGGTCAAGGAAGCGCATTGCCTCATTTTCAACATATTTACAATGCGGGGAGTATCATTTTCCCGGCATATATGATACACTGTACATATCACGCCGTGTCTATGAAACGAACGGGGATCATAGAAGCAGGGATTATAAATGATGAAGAAACCTACCAAACGCCAAGAGGAAGTGCTGGAGTTCATCGCCGGGTATGTCAATGCCCGCGCGTATTCCCCTACAATCCGGGAAGTGGCGGATTTTTTCTGCATTTCCGTGAAGGGAGCCCATGATCATCTTGCCGCATTGAAGAAAAAGGGCCTGCTTAAACAGGGGGACAACAAGCCGCGCACCATGGAACTGGTTAAAAACAAGGACGAAGAGCAGGATTTCAGGGATATTCCTGTCCTTGGAACCGTGGCGGCCGGACGGCCGGTGCTGGCCGAGGAAAACATGGACGGCTCAATAAAGCTTCACCGCTCGCAGCTTAAAAACGGCAGGGAGTACTTTGCCCTGCGGATACGGGGCGACTCTATGGAAGGGGCCGGCATTATGGACGGGGACACAGCGGTAATTGAGCACCAGAATATCGTCCGCAACGGCGAAATTGCCGTGGTTATGATGGACGATGCCGTTACCCTGAAAACGTTTTACCGGGAAAGCGCGCGGATACGCTTGGAGCCTGAAAACGCAAAGTATTCCCCCATCTATTGCAGCGGGGATGTGCGGGTTCTGGGCAGACTGGCCCACATATTCCGCTCCTACGCATAACAAGGGGCGCATGAAAGACGCGAAAAACGGCTGTTGGCTCTTTCTGGGGCCGGAAATCGGCGAGAAAGAGGCCGCTATAGACGAAATCAGGAAAAAGATCGGCGCTGGCGAGGAAACCGCCTACTACGCCGGGGAAACTCCGGTTCCGCAGATGGTGTCCGCCCTGCGAAACGGCTCTCTTTTCGCGGACACCCGGCTCTTTTTTATCAAAAGCGTGGAGGGAATCAAGAAAAAGGAAGATATAGACCTGCTTTCTTCGTATATCGCCGCCCCGGCAGACGGCACGTTCCTCGTCCTTATTTCCGAGGAAACAAGCGCCGCCAAGTCTCTGGAGCAGGCGGTTCCTCAGGCCAATAAAAGGGTATTCTGGGAGCTTTCGGACAGCCGGAAGTACGAGTGGGTGCAGGCGTTTTTCAGAAGCAAGGGGTTCAAAATCAGCGCCGGGGGGATAGAAAGCGTTCTGGAACTGGTAGAGAACAACACCGCCGCTTTGAAGCAGGAATGTTCCCGGCTCATCCTTTTTCTGGACAAAAACAGGGAAATTTCCGGCGAGGACGCAGAAACATGGCTTTCCCACACACGGGAGGAGTCGCCCTTTACCTTGTTTTCCCGGATTGCCGCCGGGGATTTTTCCCGAAGCCTTGAATCGGCAAGAACGCTCCTGTCCGCCGGGGAAACTCCCCCAGCGCTATTCGCGGCCCTTGCCTCCTGTTTCCGGAAGCTGATTGGCTACCTTGCCCTTAAAGAAGCGGGGGTGCGTGATGAATGGGAATACAAAAAAATCGGCGTTTCCGCCCCCGGGGCCAAGCGGGATTACTCCGCCGCCGCCGCCCGCTATAGTCCCGCCGGGGCCGAAACCTGCCTTGCCCTGACCGCCGAATACGATTTGCTGTTGCGTTCGGCGTACTCCTTTCCGCAGCAGGTTCTGATGGACCAGTATTTGTACAAAGTTCATTCGGCTGTCCGGTAGCCCCATGAGTACGCCATTTAGCCCCAAGGCCCTGTCCGAGTTCGCCCGCTATTACGGCTTTCACTACGCCCGCGTTGACCCGTCCGCTCTTGTGCAAGACATTCACGGCGAAATGGAGCGGGGCTTGCGGGGGCAGGCTTCGAGCCTTTCGATGATTCCCGCCCATATCAGCCCTGTTTCAAGAACGATGCCGGGCAAAACCGTTATCGCGCTGGACGCCGGGGGCACAAACCTCCGCGCGGCGCTGGTAACATTCAATGAAGACGGCAAGGCCGTGGCAACGGACAGCCGCAAAGCGCCCATGCCCGGAACCTCTGGGCCCGTTGGTGCTGACGCGTTTTTTGACGGAATCGCCGCCCTTGCCGCTCCCCTTATGAAAGGGGCCCGTGTGGAAGGGATAGGCTTCTGCTTCTCCTACCCTATGGAAATGACCTCTGGCGCTGACGGAATACTCACCGCTTTCAGCAAGGAGGTTGATGCGCCGCAGGTCGTAGGAATGTCCATCGGAGCGGAGCTTGGGCGGGCGCTTGCCCGGCGGAATGTTCCGGCCCCCGAAAGAATTGTTGTGCTTAACGATACCACGGCGGCCCTGCTTTCCGGTCTTTCGCAGTTGCCTTGCGGCGGGGAACATCTAGAGGGCGGGCAGTCCGGGCCGCTTACCGGCGTTATTCTGGGCACGGGCTTTAACACCGCCTATCCTGAAAAGCGTATCCCCAAGATTGGCTTTGATTCCCCGGACAGCCCCCAGATCGTTGTCTGCGAAACAGGCGGCTTTGCCCACCGCTACGCCGGGCCTTTGGACAGGGAGTTCGACAGCGCGACGAAAAACCCCGGAGCCTACACTCTTGAAAAAGCCACCGCCGGCGCGTACTTGGGGCCCCTTACATTTCACATACTCAAACAGGCGCTGCGGGACGGCCTTTTTTCTTTCGACAGGCAGGACGAGTTTTTGTCGTGGCCGGCGCTACACACAAAAGACCTTAACACGTTCCTGTGCGGGCCATTTGCCCAAGAAAACCCAATCGGGGAACTCTTTGGCTCTGGCGATCGGGACGCTCTTTTAAGCGTTGTGTACCTTGCCTCGATAGTAACCGGGCGGGCCGCCCTTCTCGCCGCCGCCGCCATCGCCGCCACGGTGGAAAAGGCCGGGGCCGGGGCTGACCCCTTAACGCCCGCCCGTATTGTGGTAGAAGGAACAACATACCTAGCCTACAAGGGAATGAGGAGCGCTCTGGAATCGAACCTTCACGTCTTACTGAACAGGAACGGGCCGTGCCCCTTTGTCATAGCCCCGGTAGAGCAGGCGTCCCTTTTTGGAGCGGCGGTAGCGGCCTTATCCTGAGCCTGATTCAGCTTCAAGCCGGAGCAGAAAAAACGTAACGCCCAAAAGATCGGCGGAGCCGCCGGGACTAAGGTTTCTGGAAGTGAATTCCCGGTCAAGGCACGCGGCTTTTTCCTGTATCGCCCCGGCGCTGGGAAGGGCCGCCTGATCCTCCGCGAAGAAGGCGGCGAGATCGCTCTGGATTTCGCCCAGCGCCCGCCTGCCCCCGCGGTGGATAATGTTTGTGTCCTGAGCATGGGCCAGTATTTTAAGCAGTACGGCGGCCCCCGCGTCATTCAGGGAGTAGCCCTGTTTCAACATACGGCGAAGCAGCGGCAGAGCGTGTTCCGTTACGGTTGGGAAACCGCGAAGAACCTCGCCCCGGATGCCCCGGATGCCGGTTTGGGCGTAGACCTCTTCCCCGTGGGAGCGATTTCCGGCGGGACGCGCGAAATCTTCTTCCAGCGCCACGGTCATTTTTTTCGAGAACTCAAGAACGCCGGGCACGTCAGGTTTCGCCGTGTCCCTGAACATTCTGCCGTATGCCGCGCACAGAACGCCAAGGCTAAAAATGTATCCCCGGTGAACGTTGACTCCGCCAGTGGCGTTCTTCATGGCGAGTTCCGCTATTCTGCCGGGGGGCCGCAGTGATTCAAAGAGCGAGCGGGGTTCGGGGAACAGGGCCGCCGCCCCGCCTGAGTCAAAGCCGGCAAGGGCGCAGGAGCGAAACCAAGGGAGCAGCGCCGAAGCGGAATCTATAAAGGTAAAAAAGTCCATGTCCCTGTGGGCCCCGCTATTGGCCCGGTCTACAAGACCCGGCTTGGGGGTAACCGCCGCCTCGCTCATCATGGCCCACAGAGCCGCCGAGCAAACGCCGTCCCCAAGTTTCTGCCTAAGCCAGTTTTCCATTATCCGCAGAACTGAGTTCCACAGATGTTCCGGCGGATGCGAGAGGCTTCGGGCGCAGGCAAAGCCGCTTTCCCCGCAGACAAAGCACCGGCGGGGCGGGGCGTTTTTGTCGTCCCGTGAAAGCTTTTTTCCCCCCGGCTCGTGGATGTCAATGTCGAAAAGCCGCCCAAGAAGATGCGTTTCTTCCACGCGCTCGGCTATGGCTTTTAGGGCGTCTGGCGAAGCGCGAGCGGAAATATGGGCCGTGTACCCGGCCTTTTCCTCGCGCGCCTCTTGGTGGATAACGGCGATGCCTTCGGCCTGTAGCGCCAGTGTGAAAGCTTCAATTTCTTCATGGAAACAGCGGCGGGCCCAAGGGAAGGTTTTACGCCGCCCCGGAATGTTAAGGCCAAGGCAGGCCACGGGAAACGGGTACTGCGCCAACAGTTCCTGCCGGCGGCGGACTCTTTTTTCCCTGTGGGCCAAAACTTCTTCCAGACAAACTTCTTCCATAATACGCGCCAACAAACGCTTTAGTAATGCACAACGTCCCCAGCGCGCTGAAGCTCGCCAAGAACCTTCCGCCCGCTTTCGCTTGAAAAATAGCGGTATGTTGTTTCCGGCACAAGCGCCTTCGCCTCTTCAAGGCGGCCCTCTTGCAGCAGCTTTCGCACCGCCGAGGCGCTTATGGGCGCGCCTGAGTGTTCCTTGCGTGAAAACACGACGCACTCAATCCCCGCGAGTGGAAGGCTCTCGCGCATAATCTTGTTGTATATCCCGGTTACAACGCTGAATGGCTCCTCCCCGACATAGCGGACGGTCGCGCCTACCACGGCGGCAATCCGGGTAAAAATGGCGAGGTCAAGTTTCGCCTGCGCTTCAATGGCGGCGGCCTCGTCTTTTAGAAAGTACGAGGGAAACACAGCCGTTGAAATCATGTAGCTTTCTGTGGCGTGCAGTATGACATTGGGAAGATCAGCGCAGCCCTGTTGTATCAGGCTGTAGCGGTCGGCGAAGGGGAAAAAGGAAATGTCTTCGGACACGACAAACAGGTGGACAACATCATTTTCGCCCGCCGCCTGTTCCACGAGGTAGCGGTGGCCCAGCGTAAACGGATTACAGTTCATGACAATGGCGGCGGTTCTGCCGGGCTGTTTTTGCGCGGCGAGGTTTTCCAGAAAGCGGCTAAACCCGTGCTTGCGGTTTTCCATTAACAAGATATCGCCGCCTACCCGCGTGATTTCGTGAAAGCCCAGCGCCGAAAAAATATAGTCGTTTTCGCATTTGGTGTACAAGAACGAGTGCGTGTTGCCGCAGGCAAGCTGGTAGTTCAAAAGATGCGTTACGACAGGAGCCATGAGCCCTTCGCCCTGACGCGCGCTGTCCACGGCAAGGCAGCGCAGGGTGTTGGCGAAGCACGCCCCGGCAGCCAGAAGCTTGTACTCGCTGTCGTAAAGTCCGGCAATGTAATCAAGGTTGTTGTCCCTCTTGACTCCCGCTCCTTCAAGCAGGCGGTCAAACTCCTGCTGACCTTTTTTATCGGACGGGCGAATTTCAGAAATGGCGTGATTCATACTGCCGTCCATTATACCACCTGACGTATCTGGTCGATAAGGGAGCCATCACGGTATATGACATCCGCCACAACACGGCCTTCACGGGCAAGCGGCTGTGGCTGCCCCGTAACGGCTATGGCCATTTTGTACAGGTCGCGTATGTCCTTTACGGGCAGGCGGGCGTCTTTTAGCCGCTGGCGCAATTCGCTTCGGGCGGGGTTTACGGCGATGCCCTGTTGTGTTACCAAGACGTCAACCGTGCGGCCCGGTGTGGTGGTGCACAACACCTTCTCGCTTATAATGGGCAGGCGGGCCCGCACAAGGGGGGCGATAATCATGGTGATCTTTGCCCCCGCCGCCGTGTCGCTGTGTCCGCCGGAGCCGCCCATGATGATGCCGTTACTGTCAGTATGCACGTTAACGTTAAATTCCGTGTCAATTTCGGTGGCTCCCAGAATAACCACGTCAAGGCTGTTGACAACGGCGCTTTTGGCTATGGGGCTGGCGTAGTGGGCCGCCGTAACCTCACGGTGGCGGGGGTCTGTACGCAGGGACTCGACGGCGGCAAGATCAAAGCACTGCACATCCACAAGCGACTGGAAGCATCCGCTGCGCAGCATATCAACAAGGTAGCTGGTAATACCGCCCATGCCGAAACTGCCCGATACCTTTTCTTCAAGCATGATGTCTTTCAGATACTTCGCCGCCGCGAGGGACGCTCCTCCGGCCCCTGTCTGAAAGGAAAAGCCGTCTTGCAGCAGCCCCGAATGCCTGATGGTACGAGCGGCATAGCCGGCCATTAAAAGGCCAACCGGGTCGCGGGTAATGCGGGTAGTGCCGGAAACAATGCCCGCCGGATTGCCTATTTTTTCAACCTGAACAACATGGTCAACGCAAGTCTCGCTGATGGAAAACCCGGTAAGAGGGTACGGGGCGAGGTTGTCGGTAATCACAACTACTTTTCCGGCGTACTGGGCGTCGGCAAAGGCGTAGCCCAAACTGCCGCAGGCCGATGCCCCTTCTTTGCCGGTGCAGTTGCCCATGCGGTCGGCGCTTGGGGCGGCGATAAAGGCCACGTCGATGCGGCTTTTACCGCTTTCAATGTCAGCCGGGCGGCCGCCATGACTGCGGAACACAACAGGCTTGGCAAGAACGCCTTGTGAGATGGCGCGCCCGACACGCTCGCCCATGTAGGCGCACTCAAGGCCGGACACAACGCCGTTTTTGATGTGGTCGATAAGGGGAGCGTGGCAGTCGAAAATTGAACTTGCGTTAACGGTAATGTCCCTAATGCCCAGCGCGGCGATTTCCGCCATGACCATATTCAGCACAAAGTCGCCGTTGCGCAGATGGTGGTGGAACGACACGGTCATGCCGTCTTTAAGACCCGAAGCCTTTATTGCGCTAGAAATGGATGCGGTTAGCTTACTCATGCGCTGTTCCTCCTTTAATAGCGGCGTCCATCGCAATCACTTGCTGCGCCCGCAACACGATGGGGGCGTCGATCATCTTGCCGAAAAGCGAGACGGCTCCCTTCCCCTGAGCCTTGGCTTCTTCGATAGCCTCCAGTACCCGGCGGGCGTAGTCAACTTCGTCCTGAGTGGGGCTGAATGCCCGGTTAATTGCGCCCACATGGCGGGGCGAGATGGCGGCCTTGCCGGAAAAGCCGAATGACTTGGCAAGCGTCGCGTCGCGGGTAATACCGTCATCGTCGTTAATATCGGTGAAGGGCGTATCGTATACGTCGATACTGGCGGCGCGGGCGGCAGCCACAATCCGTCCCCGCGCGTAGGATATTTCTTCGCCCGATTTGGTGCGGGCGCTGCGCAAGTCAACAGTCAAGTCCTCCGCGCCGAGAAAAAGGGCGCTCACGCGGGGGTCTGCCGCCGCAATGGAGAAGGCGTTTTCAAGGCCGATTGCGGTCTCGATCAGGGCGATGAGTTTCACCGTGCCTGCGGGGATGCCATGCCGGGCCTCCACTTCGCCCATGTAGGCCGACACCGCGCGGGCATAGTCCGCGTCCCGCGCCTTGGTGGCAAGAACGCAGCGGGGCTTTAAGGGAATTACCTCGTCAAGATCGAGTTTCCACATCCCGCTATCGTCAACCGGGTTAATGCGGACGATAACTTCAACAGCGCTGAAGTCAAGCGCC
This sequence comes from Treponema sp., assembly GCA_009781915.1. GTDB lineage: Bacteria > Spirochaetota > Spirochaetia > Treponematales > Breznakiellaceae > WRKT01. The sequence goes on from WQUW01000089.1 coordinate 7,914, forward strand.
CCCAGCACATTGCGGACAAGGACGCGGGCGGCGTCTTTTTCGTCAGGCGCTACGGCGTCTTCAAGGTCGAAGATGACGGCATCGGCCCCCAGCACATCGCCATTGATCAAAAGGTTGGGGTTATTCCCCGGCAAAAAAAGCAAAGAGCGCTTCATGCGGCTAACCCTCCCTCGCGGCGCGGCGCAGCGCTGTTTCCACCCGCGCGCGAATCACGCAATCCAGCGCGCCCCGGTCTTTAAGAAAGACATGGGCGCCCTCTACGCCAAACTCGTCCAGCATATGCCGGGTAGTCTGCGTTATGGCCTGCCCGAACTGGGCCGCCACCGCCGACTCAACTTCAACGCTCACTGCGTTACCGGGGCGCACTTCTACGTACACGTCGCTTGATTCAAGCGTCCCGGCCGCCGCCGTCTTTACGATTTTCACGCTTCAAACCTCCGTATCATCCGTGTTTTAAGTATCGCATGGTTTTCTTTTTTTTTCAGTAGTTCCCCCGCCGCGTGTGAGCATTCCCGCATAAAGCCCCGGCAGGGGAGGATATACGGTTTAAGAATCCCGCATGGGGAACCCGCTACGGAGCCTGAGGTCTCCTTCGCGGAGAGTCCATTGCAAATGGATTCTTAAACCGTATATCCTCCCCTGCCGGGGCTTTTGGCGGAAATGCTCATACACGGCGGGGGCCTCGAAGATTTGCCTTTTTCGCCAAATTTCGCTATACTGTGTGAGAGGAGTATGCAATGACTGGAGCTACGACAACCTATGACTACCCGCGCGGCGTAACCCCCGAGGACGTATGGGCCATACTACGGGAAAACGCCGAGCAGATGCGGGAAAACGCCAAGCAAATGGAGGAACTCAGGGAGAAGCAGAAAGAGACCGACCTACAGATGAAGGAAACCGGTCGCCTGATGAAGGAGACCGACCGAAAGATCGGGGCCTTGACCAACCGCTTTGGCGAGCTGGCCGAACACCTTGTGGTTCCCAACATCAAGGAGAAGTTCAACGCGCTGGGGTTTTCGTTCGAGCAGGTGGCCCAGGATATCGAGATAACGGACAGGTCCGGCGGCTTCATCGCCGAGGTTGACATACTTCTGGAAAACGGCGACATGGTGATGGCGGTGGAGGTAAAGGCCAAGCCGCTGGAGAAAGACGTGAAAGCCCACGTTAAGCGGCTGGATGTTCTGCGCCGCCGCGCCGACGTCCGGGGGGACAACCGCGCGTTTATGGGGGCGATTGCCGGGGCGATAATGCGGAACGAGGTGCGAAACCACATACTACGAAGCGGCTTTTACGCGATAGAGCAGACCGGGGACACTGTGAAGATACACACCCCCGAGAACTTTAAGCCCCGCAAGTGGGAATTCACCGCGCGGGCAAGCGGTTAGCGAGACCCAGCCCCCGTAGCCGTCCCCCAGCCACGTGTGAGATAAACATTGCCGCCAGAAGCCCCGGCGGGGGAGGGGAGTCAGGGCTTCTTCCCCCCCTGCCCCTTTTCGGGTATTATAGGAGCATGACCCTTGATGAATTTGACCAGTGGTTCAGGGCCAAATACCGCCGAACCAGTTCTTCCCTTACCGCCGCCGCCATGATACTGGCAGACCTTATCGGGGCGATGCTTTCTATCGGGGCGGGTTTTTTTGTCGTTAAGATTTACTATATCGCGATAGGCCGCTGGGCAGATTTTTCGTTCTGGTCGTTTGTTACCTATTGGCCCTATCTGCCCATTTTTGTTCTTATTATCTGGCTTATGCGCCTGTATCCGGGAATAGCCCTTGCCCCGGCGGAGGAAACACGGGGCTTTGCCATCGCCTCCCTTTTGGCTCACGGCGGCATTGTCGTTTCGCGCCAGATTCAGTACGGGACATTTAATTCCGTCTCGGTCGCCTTTGTGTTCAGTTTCGTGTTTTCCACGATTGTCCTGATGGTATGCCGGGATATAACGCATACCCTTATCAAATGGAGCAAAACCAAGGGCGTTCCGGCGGTTGTGTACGGGGCGGGAACCACCGGGCGGCTTGTGGTGGACAGAATGCTTAAAGCTAAAAAAGCGGGCTACGAACCGGCGCTTATTCTGGACGATGACGCTTCGTGCGGGGATTCTTACCGGGGCATACCCATTATCCACGACACCCGCCTTGGGCCGGAACTGGCAAGGCGCTACAATATCAAAATGGCTATAGTCGCCATGCCCAATCTGGATCAGGCCCAATTAACCCGGATGATAAGCCATTCGGTGTCGGCGTTCAGGTACAATGTGCTTATTCCCGGCTTTTTTAGCATCAACAATATCTGGATGTCGGTGCGGGATTTTGGCGGCATCCTTGGTTTCGCCACAAGCCACCGGCTTAAAATGATCTGGAACTTGGCCTTAAAGCGGTGTATTGACCTAACGCTGGTTATTGCCGGGGGGCTTGTTATTCTGCCCCTGCTTCTTGTGATAGCTTTGGCGATAAAAATAAGTTCCCCCGGCCCTGTGCTGTACGGGCACAAGCGGCTGGGCCTTAACGGGACATACTTTAAGGCGTACAAGTTCCGTTCAATGGTGGTGGACGCGGACAAAAAACTACAGGGCCTGCTGGACGCTGACCCCCGGCTTCGCAAGGAATGGGAAGCGAGCCAGAAACTGAAAAACGACCCGCGGGTAACAGGCATTGGCAGACTTCTTAGGCGCACCAGTTTTGACGAGTTCCCCCAGCTCCTTAATATCCTGAAAGGGGACATGAGCCTTGTCGGGCCCCGCCCCGTAACTGACCCTGAACTACAGCGGTACGGCGAAAACGCCCGCAGGGTCTTGACCGTAAAGCCCGGTTTAACGGGGCTTTGGCAGGTATCCGGGCGCTCCGATACGGACTACGCTGAACGGGTGTCATACGACTTGTATTACCTTCAAAGCTGGTCTGTGTGGCTTGACCTGTGGATTTTGTACCGCACCCCGGCGGTAATTTTGAAGGGCAGGGGAGCGTACTAGTGCGGTATCTTTCTGTGCGCGTGTGCGTTTTCCTATGCGTCTTTGCTCTTTCCCCGGCTGTGGGGGCGCAAACCCCGGCAGCCCTGCGCAGTTTTGGCGAAATTTTTCCCGGCATTGGGCAGGAGCGCAAGGAGGCGGTTTTTAGCGAAGAAGGTCTTATCCGCGTCCTTAGAGGAGACCAGCGGCTGGAACTTGTTCCCGCTTCGGGATCGGGCATAGACCTTTACGGCGCGATGACCGAACGGGAGCATAACTTTCTTTCCGAGATACTTATTGTCGTGCCTCATCCGGGCAGAACGCTGGACAAGCTGGCCGCCTACAACGCCTTGGGAAGGATACAGGATTTAAGCGGACGCCTTTTTCACTCGCATACCCGGCAAGGGATGGTTCCCCTTTTTGAAGAAGCCACCCGCCTTGAAAGCCTGCGGAGAACCGTGCCCATTCCCGACCCCCGGCCGGCGCGGGAACTGCCCGCCTCGGAAACGGTGTATATACGCCTGCGTGACGTAAATTTTGGCAATACCTTTTACCGGGGGGAGTTTTCCACGAGTCCCTACGGCATATTCTACCGGCTTACCAATTTCAGGGCCATCCGCTTTCTGTTGTTTCCGGTGCTGCGGGAAGAAAACCTTTCGGCGACCCTGTACATGGAGCCCATTGTCGAAGGGATGCTAATCTACGTTGTCGCCGGGGCGGATGTGTCAAACTTTGTCGCCAGCCGGATTGATATTCCTTCCGCCATAGCCAAGCGGGGCGCTGTGTTTCTGGAATGGGTCAGCTACGGGCTGCGAAACCCGTAACGCATCCGGTAACGTGGTGGCTGTTACTCTTTACTGTAGTAGGCGGTAAGCCAGTCCATGTAGTCCATTACATAGTCCTGTAGCGGCGGGGACAGCTTGTGGAAATTGGCGATAATGCGTTCAAGGCGGGGGTCTTTTCCGGCGGCGAACATTTCGCCCTGCCCCGTTTTTAGCCACGCTTCGTTTACCCCGTAGGTCAGGCAGATCATTTTTATGAGCCGGTCGTTTACCTTGCGGTGATTTTTTTCCACCCCGCCATGAAAAGAGGTGCTTATTTTTAAGGGTTCGGCAAACGTTTTCTGGATACAGTTCATTTTTTTTCGTATTTGAACAACCCGCTCGTTTATTCCGTAGTCGTAGTCCGGCAAGGAAACCTCTCTAAAACGCTTATTAACTAAGTTTTTTCAAATATATACAAGGAAGATTATAGCAAAACGGCGGCAATATTATAAGCTCCTCAATTCTTTTCCACACTTCAGGGTCGGTGTGCATGAATTTGTGGTTTGCCCTTGGCCCAAATAGATGCCTCCTCGGCACTTCAATATTATAAACGGTCCCACCGTAACGCCGTGGATCGTCAGGGGTAACTCTCCTTGGCACAGTTCTAGGCATTCCGGTATAAAAGTCAATAACTTCTTCAGTGCCCGTATGCCGAGCGCCTGCAACCTGAATAGCATCACCCCTATTGAACACATTTATATGCTGCCCCACTCTGGCGTTCAAGGTGAAATCCGGCCTTATTGGGATTGCGATGTTAATCAGCGTGTTTACGAATATAGGCGGATTATCTCTGGCAAGTATATTTACAATCTCCTTGTTCACATTGCCTCCGTGGCTGTAGCCTATAAGTATTATTGGTTTATCTGGGTTTGCTCTGTGCCATACTGCTATCTGTCCGGCTATGGCTTCTGCTCCTTGAATTCGGGAAGACACTCTATTTCCTCCATCCCATTCGGGCATATAATAGTCATAGCCGAAAAGGTCTTTTATGTATCTCCTAAAGGCTTTGCCGTCTTCACTGTCGTCATTCCAATGTTCTGTCCCATCATCTTTTTTTTCGTTGGATACAATGCCGGTAGCAAGGTTGGTCGTTCCATGCACAAGCCAAATAGGGGCTCCACGGATTTCTGCTTGCACCTCAACTACCGCACTTTGAACATCCCTGCACCCTTCGCTGGACGCTACAACAAAAAACCTTCTAACAATGCGGCTAACTTTGAACTTCCCCCGATTGAGTGGACACAAAGTTAAGCTCATGATAAACAGAAGGAGAGGAAATCATGAGGAAACGAAGAAAAAGTTACACGAGTGAGTTCAAGGAATCTGCCGTTGAGCTCTGC
>WQUW01000090.1 GCA_009781915.1 Treponema sp.
CAGAACTCAACCGCAGATTCCTTGAACTCACTCGTGTAACTTTTTCTTCGTTTCCTCATGATTTACTCTCCTTCGGTTATCATGAGCTTAACTTTGTGTCCACTCAATCGGGGGAAGTTCAATTTTTTCTAATTTTTTTAATTCTTTAAAAACATAAGGGAGGGGGTAAAATAAAACGCCGAAAAAAACGCCGCCGCACGCCGGGGCGCATGGCAGGTAGCGGGGCGCGGCTAAGAATGGGCCGGGGTGAAGTCCAGCAATGTTTTAAGGGCGGTATCGGCATCGGGGAGGCTGGACATAACCTCTTCCAGATTTCGCCTGTTGTAGTATTCGACTTGCTCCTGTGAAACATGCCCGGTCAAAGGCTGTAGCTCTTTGGCTGACAGTTCGCGCCGCATACGGGAGACGTAGGTATACCGCAAGGAATGGGGGACTAGCTTGCGCCCGTCCGGTATCAGCGCGGTTTTCTTTGCGAAGCGGCCCTGCTGGATTGCTCCCGTTTTTATCAACGTTGCCCTTGTATGGGCAATCCCGGCTTTTATCAATGCCCGGATAAAAACATTATGCGCCAGTTCGTCCCGAATGGGCCGCCCATCATTGGTAAAGATGTAGTCCTCCGGCCCCAAGGCGGCATCGCCAAGAAAGCCCGAAAGCTGGTCTAGCGTATAATCCGGGATCCACACGGCGCGGAATTTCGGTTTTTCTTGGCTTCCTTTTTTGTTGTATTGCGTCCGCAAGCCGTCCTTTTTGCAGAACCCGTCAACAATCAACAATTTTTTCTCGAAAACGATCTGTTTGTACCTCACGGCTCTGGCCTCCCCCAGCCGGAGCCCTGCGGAAAGGATTAACAGGGGAAAAAAGGAAAAATTTTTTATCGGGGAAGTTATCGGGCTTGAATAGGGCCGCAAGCTCCCCGCTGGTAAAAATATCCGCTTTTTTGACATTAAGCGCAAAGGCGGGAAAAGACGGCGCGGGTACTTTGCAACCGTGCCTCGGAGCCTCCTCAAAAATTTCTTTGAAGATAGCAATGTAACGGTTTTTCCACGAGCCTGACCGGGGAACCGTGAAAAGGTGGTTTATAACTTCGTCCGCCTCAACGCTTTTTATGGTGCGATCCCCCCAATCGGCGATAATACGCTCGGCGTAATTCCGGGATTCTTTTAGGGTTTCTATTTTGGTTGTCTTACCAAGCTGGCGGCGGCGGTCAACATGGGCCGAGCCGGGGATATACATATCCTTGGCAATATCCCGTAGTAGGAGATCGGGGCTAGACGCGACGGGGCCGTCAAGCGGGGGAAGCGTCCTTATGTAGCTTTCGGCATCCGAGCGGTTTTGGCAACATGGACAAGCTTTTTTAATTTTTTTTCCGTTGCCGTCAATGTAGTAGTAATACCAGCGGTAAAATTTCCTCCCGCCAAGCGTTTTTTTGGGTTTTTTGAATACATGATAGGCAATTTTAGCCATCAAGGTTGACCTCCAGTTGACCTCGGCCCCCTGTTTGCCATTTTTCTTTGCGGGCCAAAATCCATAAGTCTATAAAATACAATGACTTACAAGGTCGAAAATATGGAGCTAAGGGGAATTGAACCCCTGACCTCTTGAATGCCATTCAAGCGCTCTAGCCAACTGAGCTACAGCCCCGGTAAATCACAAATCCAGTGTACAAAAAAGCGATATTTGCGTCAATAGGCTGCCGCGGATAGGACAGGGCCTCCGCACTTCCTAAACGCAACCCCCAAAGGCTTCCTCGATAAGCGGCCCCGCTTCCAATGCGTCATAAAGAGTTCCCGCTTCGACAGGGTTTCCCCTCAGCACCGGGTGGGGCGGGGTAAAAAGAACGCAGCAGTCCTGATACGGAAGAATCGAGGTTTCGTACGTGCCGATGTCCTGCGCTATAGCGATGATTTCTTCCTTGTTCATACCGATAAGGGGCCTGAGTACCGGCAGCGTTATCCGGCTTTGGGTGCAGGAAATATTTTCTATCGTTTGGCTTGCCACTTGGGAAAGGCTTTCCCCGCTTATAAGGCATTTGTCCCCCCGGCCTAGGGCCAGCTTTTCGGCGCAGTCCATCATCGCCATTCTAAGCAGTATTGTCCGCCACGACACCGGGGCCCGTTCTTTTATCCTTGTCTGAATCGCCGTAAAGCTAACCGGAAAAAGGCGCAAACCCGGCGCGTAACGGCCCACAATCCCGGCAAGCAGCTCGGCCTTTTCCTGCGCTTTTTCCGATGTGTACGGATAGGCGTGAAAATACACGGCATCCAGAGCCATGCCCCGGCTCGCCATCATGTAACCGGCCACCGGGGAGTCGATGCCGCCGGAAAGGAGAAGGAGGCCCCGGCCCGCAGTCCCCACCGGAAGGCCCCGCCTTCCCCGGCGGCTGTTTCCAAAAATGTACGCTTTCTCCCTGATTTCCACTTCGATAACGCCGCCGGGTTTGTGAACATCAACCCTAAGGCCGGGAAATTCCCTTGTTACAGCTTCCCCGGCCATGCACCGGATTTGATAGGAGTCAAGGGGGAAACTCTTGTCGGTTCTGCGGGCTTCTATCTTGAACGTCCGTATCCCGCTTTCGTATAACCGCCTGCCCTCTTCCACGCAGGCGGCGGTTACAGCTTGGGGGGTTTTGTTGGCGATTCTGGTTTTGGCCCAGCCAGCGATTCCCATAAGGCGGCCCAGAGCGTCCTCGGTCTTGGCTTGAGCGCTTTCGGGGCAGTGCACAAAAAAGCGCCCGTCCCTCATGTCGATGCTGGCACCGGAGCCCTTCAACAGGCTCGCCAGATTTTTCCGCAGAGCGGTTTCAAACAGCCTCCGGTTGCCCCCTTTAAGGGTAAGTTCGCCCAGTTTAAGCAGGTATGTTGTTGTCATAACGATACAAGCGCCTTTTCAATGCCCGATACAAGGGCGTCCATGCAGGTGGTATCCGTAGACCAGCCTTGGGAGATTCTGAATCCCTCAAGCTGGGCGGACTGGTCAAGGCCCATCGCGGCTAACACGGGCCGTTGTTTGGAGGCGGCGGAGCAGGCGGCCCCGGTAGAGATCGCCACGCCAAGGCTGTCAAGGACACGCGCCATGACTTCGCCGGGTACGCCCCTGGCCCTTGCTTGAAGTATCCAGGGTGAAAAACGCCCGTCGCCGGCTTTTCTGTCCGCGGGAATACAGCTTACGCGGTCTATTTTTTTCAGCCGGGCTAAGAGGTACTGTAAGCGCGCCCCGGCTTTTTCCTCTTCAAGCCGTACCGTGGCGGGGCTGGCGCGGCGTTCAAGGACGCTGGCAAGGGCAAGCGCTCCCTGAACGTTTTCGGTTCCGGGCCTGACGCCCCGTTCCTGCCCGCCGCCGGAATACAGGGGTTGAAGGGGTTTTCTTAGGTAAAGAAGCCCGATGCCGCGGGGGCCCCCCAGCTTGTGGGCGCTGAACGAGGCGGAGTCGATGTCCCACGCCGGGATGTCAACGGGAACCTTGCCCAATGCCTGAACAAGGTCACTGTGAAAGTGTACGGGACGGCCCGTTTCCGCCCCGCGCGATCGCAGCAGGGAACCAAGGGCGGCAATATCCATGCGCGCGCCGGTTTCGTTGTTTACTCCCATCACGGCGACAAGGCGGGTGTCCGGGTACTTTTCCAGCGCGCGGGAAAGCGATGCTTCGCTGACCCTGCCGTCCGTTTCAACGCCGATGGCGCTTGCCGGAACATGAAGCTTTTCCAGCGCGTGGCAGTTTTCCCGCACGGAGGGATGCTCGGCGGCAGAGTAAAGAAGCCGGCCTTTCCCGGCCCGGCGCAAAAGGGAGTACAGCGCAAGGGCGTTGGATTCGGTTCCCCCGGACGTAAAGTAAAGGGTTTCCGGCGGGACTCCCAAAACCAGGGCGCAGCGGGCGCGGGCGCTGTCCAAGGCTTCCCTGGCACGCCGGCCTTCCGCGTGAAGCGAGGACGGGTTCCCGTATACGGCCTCGTCCGGGCTTGCGGTATCGGGCACGGCGGCGGCGGCCCAGTCCAAGTATGTTCGCGCCCTTGCCTGAAGGCCGGCGGCATTTTCTTTCATGGGAGTATCATAGAAAAGTTCAGCGAGGCTGGCAAGGGCGGGACACAGCGCAACATACGACTAACGCTCTGCCGCCCCGCCAAGCCATCTTTTATTAACAAGTTATCCACAGCGCAATCAGAGCCATGCCGGCGGGATTTTCTGAAACATTACTAAAAAAATATGCTATTTCGGCTAACACCCGCGTTTTTCCCCTTGGGCAGACACCGTAACTCGTTACAGCATAACGAGTTACGAAGAATACGCCAACCCCTTCAAAACACAAAAAATCCCAATGTATGGAAACTGATACACCCCACAAATTGTTACGGGAGTTTCAACAGGTTATCCACAAATCAGGTTTTATCCTCCAAGGCTCCCATTTTCTTTTTAAGGTCGTCAAGCAAAAGGTCGGCGGAAGAGCCGGAGCGTTCCAATTCAGCGAAACGTTTGTCCAGGCTCGTGTTGCTGCTTAAATCCTCAAGCTCCTTTGCCGCCTCCGCTTGGGCTTCCATCTGGTCTACCTTTTGGGCCATCCGGTCAAAAGCGTCAAAAGCGCTCCGGTTTCCGCTGACGCTGGATATGGTGTTCTGGATTTTCTGCTGGGCTTCGGCCCGCTTCGCTCTGGCAATAAGAAGGTTTTTCTTCCGCTGGGCTTCTTCTATCTTGTTCTGGAGTTCCCTAAGGGAATCTTTGAGCTTTTCTACCGAATCTTTCTGGGCTTCCCACTGCTTGCGGTACTCCGCCCCAGCGCCGTCGTACTCCTGCTTGCGGAGCAGGGCTTCTCTGGCAAGGTCGTCCTGCCCGGCCCGTACCGCCAGCATAGCCTTTTTTTCCCATTCCTGAGCTTGGGACTCCTGATTCGCCACTTCCCGTTCCAGCTTTTTCTCGTCCGCAATCGCCAAGGCCACGGCCCGTTTGGATTCCAGCAACTGCCCCTGCATATCAATAATAAGCTGGTTCAGCATCTTTTCGGGCTTCTCTGCCTTGCTTATAAGGTCGTTGACATTGGAAGAAATCAGCGTTTTAAGTCTTGAAAAAATGCTCATAATTATTTTTCCCTATAAACAGATAAAATTGGATAATGCTGAGTCAGGGCAAGGCTAATGGCGTCCAGAGCCGCCCGGAATTCGGAATAATCCATAGTTTCGTATTCCAGCGTATTGATGATTACGACCTTTTCCCCGTCCAAACCGTACGCACCGTGAATCATGTCGCCGGCATTCAGTTCCAGCAGCTTGGTAAAGAACTCCTCCCGCTTTTCACGGGGAGCGTTCATCACCTGCACCTCGATAATAACCAAGGGATCGTCGTACATTACCGCTACGCCTTCAAGATCATGCTCGGCATCATCCAGAAGCCAGAAATTGGGGTCTACCTCCCGGTAACTGTACTTAAGATCAATTAAATACTGCTCTATCTTGTTTTCAGCCATACTCTCCCCTTCACCCGTCAATTACTTCCAGCCGCTAGCCAAGAAAGACCTGGCTGGTATTGTCAATAGCAAGAATCGTTTTACATTCCGAACACCGGAACCGGCCCGGTTTCAGCGCCTTAAGTTTTTTGGAACAGATAGGGCAAGCGAAAATCTTTGGAAAAGCGGCGATCGCCTCCACGGCGGTACTGTTTTGGAAGTAATTGATGGAATCGTCCAGACTATTCTTGATATTGAAAAACTGAGAGAACCCAAGAAGCTGGAAAACTTCGTATACCTTGGGCTGAATTTCAAGAAGCACCAAGTCCCCGCCCCGGGGTTTTACCGCTTTAAGAAAGGCGGTAAACGAGCCAATTCCGGTGGAGGAAACATAGTTAAGCCCCCCGCACTGGAACACCAGCCGGATAAACCCCGATTCAATGGCCCTTTGAACCCTTTTCTGGAAATAATTGGAGTTATACGTGTCAATATACCCGGTAAGATAGAGAACAAGGCATCCTTCCACCTCTTTAACCTTTTGAAGTTTGATTTTGAGGCTATCATCTTTTTCGTCATCAAATCCATTAATAATATCGTTGTTTATCATGACGCTTCCTTAATTACAATACCTCATCATACTACACTGGAGGGCCTTTTGTCAAATCCACTACGGCGCAATCCCCTGATTAACTGGCAAGCTCCCCCACCCCCGCCCCCTCGGCATGATATCTTTCCCGGAAATGCCGATATAGAAAGTAGCATGAAAGCTCTAAGCGTAGTTTACGGAGGCCGCCTTGCCCCCGAAGCGTTTGAAAAAATGCCCGGCACTGGACAAAGCCCGTTCTCTCTGGCTTTGGCGGCGGCGGGCCGGTTTGCCGGGGCCGAAAAGACCGTGCTCCTGTGCCTTGACGGACAGAACCACGACCTTCCCCCCGGCGTTCAGGCCGTGCGCCGGCCCTCGTGGACAATAAAAAGCCTGTTGGAAGAAATTGCCCGGCTCGGCGCGGGCTTCGACCTTGTTTACTTTGCGTGGGCCGACTGCCCCCTGCTCGACCCGGAACTCGCCGGGGCCTTGGCCCAGCGGCACATCCGCTACGCCGCCGAGTATTCCTACGCCGACGGCTGGCCATACGGGTTCGCCCCCGAACTCCTCGCTCCGGGAACGGCGGGCATTCTCTCCAGCATCCTGACCGGCGACGGGCCTGTCCAGCGGGACAGCCTTTTTGGCGTTATCCAAAAGGACATTAACGCATTCGACCTTGAAACCGAGATTTCCCCCGTTGACCTAAGGCATTACAGACTTAGCCTCGCGGCGGACTCCAAACGGAACAGCCTTTTACTGTCCCGCTTTATGGAAGCCGGCTTTACATCCGCCTCGCAAGCGGAAACGTGTATCAGGGAGCGGCCCGAACTGCTGCGTACCCTGCCGGCGTTCTTTAACATCCAGATTTCCGCCGTCTGCACCCAAGCCTGTTCGTTGTGCCCTTGGCCCATATATGGAGCGAAAGGGGACACACCCGTTACCGGACGGCAGGAGTTTATGCGCAAAGACGCCTTTGCCGTCCTTCTTGAAAAAATCGAAGAATTTGCCGGGGATGCCGTTATAAGCGTTTCCCTTTGGGGCGAACCGGCCCTTCATCCCGAAAAAATGGAACTTATCGAACTGGTACTTGCCCGGCCCGCTCTTTCACTCTTGATAGAAACATCGGGCATTGGCTGGAAGAACGATGAACTACAAGCCCTTGCCGCCGCCGCGTCCGGGGCAGCGCCGAGAAAAAACCACCAGCCGCCCCTTTCGTGGATCGTTTCGCTTGACGCTTACAGCCCCGAACGCTACCGGGAAATCCGGGGGCCGGGCTTTGCGGAGGCCCGCGCCTGCGCCAAAACGCTGTTCGAGCTTTTCCCCCGCGACACATACGTTCAGGCCCTGCGTGTTTCCGGCTTCGAGGACGACATCGAAAACTTCTACCGCTCGTGGAAGGGAGAAGACCTGCCCCGGCAGGCGCTTGAGGCGGGGAGAAAGGACGGGGAACACATCATCATCCAGAAGTACGATGATTTTGCCGGAGCCCTTCCCAAATTGCAGGCATCCGATCTTTCCCCGGTTAAGCGCCGCCCCTGCTGGCACATTCAACGGGACATGAACATACTTCTTGACGGAACCGTGCCCTGCTGCCGCGAGGATGTGGGCGCGATTAGGGGGGCCGGAGACAAGCCCGTCTGGGGGAACGCGCGTACCGGCGAGTTAGGCGCTATCTGGGAGAACGGGGCGGCTGTGTACCGGGAGCATTGCGATCTTCAGTACAAGGGAATCTGCGCTGGCTGTGATGAATACTATACCTACAACTTTTAACGGCAACCTGCCTTCCTATACCGCGGTCGGGGGCTCTGAACGCAAAGCCTCCACAGGTCTTTCGGCGGTGGTGCTGAACCGGGGGGGAAGGTATTCCCGCTACAGCTTTTTCGAAGAGCTGGAAAAAGCGGGCTTCGATTATATTATCTCGATGGAAGGCTCGTGCAGCCGCTACGACCTTGAAAACCTTTCTTCAGAATTTCCCTTTGTCCGCTTCATCCTGCTCAAAGAGCCCGTAAGCTGCGGGGAAAACATTAACATCGCCGCCGCCGAATTATCCAGCCCCCTGTTTTTTGTTCTGTGGAACGATGTGCGGCTGCTGCGGGGCGGCGGGGCGGGGCGCATGGCGGAGCGGCTGCTGCACTCTGGCGGGGCGCAGGCTCAAAGCGCCGGGGACGACAGCCAGTACAAACGGCTTTGCACGGTTCCCATGCTTCAGGACTGTAGGAGCGAAAGCATCCCCACGCTTATAACCCCGGCGCTCAGTTCCCCAAAAAAATCCGTAGCCTCTATCAAGACCGTTCCGTTTTTTCCTGTGGAAGAGGGTCTTCCCTCCCTATACCCCTTTGACGGCATCGGCATTTACGACAGGAATCGGTTTATACGGCTGGGCGGCTTTGACCCTTCCATACAGAGCTTTCACTGGCAGCTCATGGACTTCGGTTTTCGTTCACGGCTGTGGGGGGAAGAAATCGCATCGACCCAGTTGATAAAGCTCAGCTACGAAGGGGCAATCCCCCACGAGGACGGCACTGCCGAAAGCGGCTACAAGCGTTTTATCCTGAAAAACCTTGTTCCCGTGTTTCGCACGGATTACGCCCACATACCCCTGCGGCGCTTTCCGTGGTATTACCGGAACATGGGCAGCGATTTCTTCGCCGCGTGGGATGAGTTTTCCGCCGCCCGCCAGTGGGTAAAAACCAACCGTTACCGCTTTACATCCGCCGCCAGAACCATTGTCGAGCGCTGGGAAAGTCTTGATGTGTTAAGCGGCAGCCAAAAGGAACGGCAATGACGGCGCTGGTTTTGCAGGCCCGCCTCGATTCTAGCCGCCTTCCGGGAAAATCCCTGCTTCCCCTTGGCGGGCGTCCCCTGATTTTCCGTGTGATGCAGGCCCTGCAATCCCTTCCCTGCGACACAAGGATACTGGCCTGCCCGCAAGACTCAGCCGCCGCCTTCGAGCCACTTGCGCGGGAGGCGGGGTTTACCCTGATCGCCGGGCCCAAGGACGATGTGCTTGCCCGCTACTGCCTGGCCATGCGTCAGTGCGGGGCGCAAAGAATTATCCGGGCAACGGGGGATAATCCTTTCGTGTTTTTTGACGCCGCCCTTGCCCTGGACTGGGAAGCCGGGGAACTGGGGGCGGATTACGCCGGGTATAGCGGCCTTCCCCACGGGGCCGGCGTAGAGTCCATCGCAAGCCGCGCGCTGGAACTGGCGGAGCGCGAGGCTACCGGGGCGGAAGAGCGGGAACACGTGTGTCCCTATCTTTACCGCCGCCCCGAATTGTTCCGGCTTCACCGCCCGCTGGCCCCCCGCCGCTGGCAGAGCCCGCACATTAGCATTACCGTTGACACCCGCGAGGACTACGAGCGGGCGCAGGCTCTTTACGAGCGCTTGTCCTCCCTGCCCGAAGAAGAGCGGAACCTTGGGGAAAACGTCATTGCCGCCTATACAGCGCTCTTTGCCGGGGGCGGCGCGTGAGTTCCCCGGCGGCTCTGCTCGTTCCGGCCTGCGAGGAGGGCCGTGGCGGCGGACACCTAAGCCGCTGCCTTTTTCTTTTGCAGGCGCTTGAAGAACGGGGGCTGGAAACGTATCTGTGGCTCGCCGAGGCGCAAAAGGAAAGCGTATTCCTGCGGTTCCGGGATTTTTTTGAGCGTTCAAGCTTTTCGAAAGGCTTTCACGCCCGCCTCCTTTCCCGCGAAAGTGAGCTTTCCGTCCGACAGTGGGAGTTTATCATCCTTGACCGCTATAAAACCCCGCCGCAGGAGTTCGCCTTCTGGCGTGGTCTGGGGCCCCTTATCGGCATAGACGAGGGAGGCCCCCGCCGCAGCCGCTTTGATTTTCTCGTTGACCTCCTGCCGGCGCTGGAGGGGCCGGAGTCAAACGTGAGCGCGCCGGGCCTTCTTCCCCTGCCCCGCAACCGCCGCCCTCCGGGAGCGTCCCCGTCCAGCCCTTTGCGTGTGCTTGTCAGCTTCGGCGCTGAAGACGCCGCTGGGCTAGGGTTTCTGGCGGCGAAAAGCCTTGCCAAGAATCGACGGGCGTCCCCGCCGCCTGAAGTTACCTTCGTCGCCCCCGTCCGGGATTACGCGGCGGGAAAAAAGCCCCGGCTTTCAGGCGTTACGGTAACGGGAACGCAAGCCGGCCTGAAAGAACAGTTGGCCCACTACGATCTTTTTATCACGCATTTCGGCATTGGGGCGTTCGAGGCTGTCTACGCCCGCTTGCCGGTGCTGCTTGTTTCCCCTTCCGGCTATCACGAAAAATTAAGCCGTAACGCCGGATTTCTTTCACTAGGCATCGGCCCGCCCGCCGCCCGCCGCCTTGAAAACCTGTCCTTTAGCGGGAAGTTTCTAGCGGCCCTTTCCAGCCGGGGGGCCAGAATTGCCCGGCGCTTTGGCCTGGAGGGGGATCAGAGGGAGGACTTGGGCTCCTTTTTAGGCTCGCTTGCCCCGTGCGCTCCGGCGTTCTGCCCTGTCTGCGGGGAGCGGACTGCGCCCGCCCCGGTCTTGGCCCGCTTTCCCGAAGAGACCTACCACAGATGCAAGCACTGCCGCGCGATATACCTTAGCCGTCTTACGCCGCCCCCGGTTCAGTACGAAAAAGACTATTTTTTCGGCGCGTACAAAAAGCAGTACGGCAAAACGTATCTGGAAGATTTTCCCAATCTGGTTGAAATGGGCCGCCGCCGCCTGTCTCGTATTCAAAGGCTCCCTCACTTCCGCCGCTTGCGCGAGATCGGCAGTGAAACCCGGCCCCGTGTTTTTGACATTGGCTGCGCCTACGGCCCGTTTCTGGCGGCGGCGGCGGAACGCGGGTTTTCCCCCTGCGGCGTAGACCCCGTACAGGACGCGGTGCGGCACGTAACGGAGGAATTGGGGTTTCCCGCGTGGCAGGGCTTTTTCCCCACCGGGGCGAAGGCCGAAGACGGCCCCTTTGACGCGGTAACTATGTGGTATGTGCTGGAACACTTTCCCCAGCCGGAAAAGATACTCCGGGAGATTCACCGGATTCTTAAAGACGGCGGGGCGCTGGCGTTTTCAACGCCGTCCTTTTCCGGGGTTTCTGGCCGCAAACACCTGCGCTCCTTTCTGAAAGCCAGCCCGCCGGATCACTTTACGGTTTGGAGCCCCGGCATCTGCAAGAGGGTTCTGAAACGCTGCGGCTTTAGCCTGCGCGGCATCGTGGTTACCGGGCATCACCCCCAGCGCTTCCCGCTCTTTGGTCGTTTTTTGCGGCCCGGCGAAAAGGGCGCGCTGTACCGGACGCTGCTTCTCGCCAGCCGCCTTTTCCGCCTGGGCGACACGTTTGAGGTGTACGCAGTGAAGGTGAAGGTGAAGGTGAAAGCGAGGTGAGGTGTTTCGCTATTGTGGATAATGTTTAAGATTGACGATGTTTAGGGCAGGCTCAGCTATCAGAAAATATCCTGTGTCCGAAGGCCGGGCCAGGGGAGGTTTAAAAGACGGTCATCGTCTGTGAGAAGAATAGCGTCCAAGACAATGGAAGTAGCGGCAACAACGCAATCAGGCAGTTTGACTGATGTTGCGCGGCGGATTTCGATGGCCTTTTTCTCAATTGTTTCATCAAGGGGAACGACAATTAAGCCGCCCAGAAATTCCCGTATGTCCCGTTCCTCGTTGTGTTGCATATCCCGTTTTGCCAGCAGTTCCATTCTCACAATAACGCTGGTGAAAAGCCGTGCTTCATTAATGTTAAGGCCTATTGAGGTCAAGTCGTATTGCCTGTTAAATAATTTGACAATGGCGCAGGTGTCAAAGACAATGTTAGTCCCATTCATCGCGGATTGCCCTCTGATACGCTACACCGTCCCCGCCAAAAATATCCTTGTGTTTTCCAAAAAACCGGGAAATTGATTTTCGATTGGGATCGGCGGCTCGCTCTTTTGCCATTTGCAGGGCTTCCTCAAGGGTGCGGGGATCTCTCCCCGGCGTTGAAACATGGGCCGGAGAAAAAGCAAGGACAACAGTGCCTGTAGGCACTTCGCGGGGGACTTCAATTGTCAGCCGGCGGTTAGCCGGGATTTCCACGGTCTGCGTTATGGTCATAGGGTAAGTATAGCACGAAAATGAGAAGCGGACAATTAACCCCACCCCCCGCCGTGCGTGATGTGAGCATTCCCGCATAAAGCTCCGGCAGGGGAGGGTACACGGTTTAAGAAGCCGCCCAGGGAACCCGCTCCGGAGCCACGGTCTGGAGTTCCCCCGATTTTTTGGACACTGAATTAAGCCGCTAAATTATTTGTTAATGCTAAAGGTGTAGCATATCCGATTGCCGAATGTCTACGGCGTCTGTTGTAATACATTGTGGTTCACCAAGGAATTCATTGTAAATCGACCTGATTTGCGGATTATCGCAGCTCAGACGTATTTCATGACTGGCATCTCGTTGGTATACCGCGTTTGCGCGAAGTTGCAACAATCTGGGCGCATTCACACTACGAGCATCGATGGGTTGACCGCCGCCGCCAACGCAGCCTCCTGAACAAGACATGACCTCGACGAAATCAAATCTCCGCGAGCCGTTTCTTAGCGATTCTACGAACGGTCTAGCCTTGTCGATGCCGTGAACAACGGCTACG
>WQUW01000091.1 GCA_009781915.1 Treponema sp.
AGATGCCGGTCTTCGGTTTTATGCCGGCTCGGCTTACGATCAAGCCATGCATAATAACCGCTGCCGCTTACCCCGAGGTCTTTGGCCATTTTCTTAACGCTGTACTGTCCGTGATATTGACGCGTAAACATATACTGCGCTACCGGGGTTTTATCGTGAAAATGGCCATTGCTTTTTTTAAGATTTCGTTGCTTTCACGGAGATCTGTATTCTCTTTTCTCAGCCGGGCAAGTTCCTCATCGCGGGTTTTTCCCTTGCTGGGGAATGCCCTAAGGCCGCTTGCTTTTTCGTCTTCGCTTGCCCGTACCCATTGACCCAAGAGGCTTCGGTCGATGCCAAGCTCTTCGGCAATGCTCTTTATTGTACGTTCACCGCGTAGGCAGAGCGCAACGGCAAATTCCTTGAACTCACTCGTGTAACTTTTTCTTCGTTTCCTCATGATTTACTCTCCTTCTGTTTATCATGAGCTTAACTTTGTGTCCACTCAATCGGGGGAAGTTCAATTAAGGGGCTGTCCGCTACTACGGGTGGCCCCCGCCCGCTTTGCCCGGCCTTCCCGGCTCCGCTGGGAAGGCCCTCCAATAATGCCCCCGTTGCGCGTGAGCCATCAGTACAATGCCCTGTAGGGGAGGATATACGGTTTAAGAAGCCATTTGCATGGACTCTCCGCGAAGGAGACCGAGGCTCCGTAGCCGTGTTCCTTGGGCGGGATTCTTAAACCGTATATCCTCCCCTACAGGGGCTTTTGCGGGAATGCTCACGTGCGGCGGAGGAGCGAAAAATGTGTTATAATGCGTTTTGATATGATTATTCAGATTTCCTACTTCGTGATTTTCGTGGGGCTTCATATTGCCCTCGTGGCGGGCATTGTTCTGGAGTGGCTGCGGGAAAAGCGGGCGCTTAAAACCACATTCGCCGTCCCTCCCCCAAAGGTTTCGGTTATTATTCCGGTTCACAACGAAAGCCGCCGCATAGAACGGTTACTGCAAAGCCTTGCGGCGCAGGATTACCCGCGGGCGGAAATTATCTTTGTTGACGACAGATCCCATGACGAAAGCGCGGCTCTAATCGCCGCTTTCATACAAAGCCAGCCGCCACAGTCGCGGGCAGCGATAATCACCCTTAAAGAAAACCCCGGCCCCAATTACAAACAGTACGCTCTGGCCCGTGGGATCGAGGCGTCGTCCGGGGAATTTCTTCTTTTTACCGATGCCGACTGTGAAGTGCCGCCGTTTTGGATATGGGGCATGGTAAAGCGCATGGCGGACAAGATGGTCGGGGCCGCCATAGGGCCGGTACTGAAACGGTACGGCGGGGAACGTTTTTTCAACCTGTATCAGTGCTACGAACACGGGGTACGCTATTTGTATTTGGCGGGGGCGGTTGGCTTGGGCGCGGCCGGGGGCGGGTTCGGGAACAACCTCATGCTGCGGCGGGCAAGTCTGGACGCTGTGGGTGGCTACGAAAATGTGCCCCCTTCGCCAACTGAAGACGCCGCCCTTATCTCGAAAATCCGCTCTTGCTCCGATTACAAGGTGCGGGCGGCGCTGGGGCCCGATGTGAGCGTAATTACCCAAGAAGAGCGCTCTTGGAGGGATTTTATCCACCAAACCTTCCGGTGGAACAACGGCGGCCTTTTCTGCCCGGATCCGGTTACCCGCTTTAACTACACTTTTTTGATGATCACTATGGCAATAGGGGTGCTGGCCTTCCCCTTCCTGCCGCTCGTTCCCTCTCTCTGGCTTTTGCCGCTGGGGCCGGTAACGGTTATGATTTTTAACACGATAGCGAACCTGAGCCTGTTTGGGGCTTCCCTCCCAAAAAGAAGGTTTTGCCTGGCCTACATCCCCGCCCTGCTTTTCACGCCAGCGTACTTCACGTTTCTGACTATACTTGGGTTTTTAAGGATTAAGCCAAAATGGAAGGGCGAGACGGTTTAATCCGGAACCCTGACCATCCAGCCCTTGGTGTCGGGGATGATGCCGTACTGTATGCCCTTGATGGTGTCACGCACCCAAGTGGTAAATTCCCCGGTTTTGCCTTCGCCAAAGACCGCTTTTTTCCCCTTGTAGGTAATGCTGGTAACGGGGACTGCTCCGCTGGCGGTTCCGCTGACAAAACATTCCTTCGTTTCTCCCAAAGCTTCCTCTATCGAAATCTTCCGTTCTGAAACTTGCGCGCCCCGGTCGCGGGCCAGTTCAACAATGCTGGCCCGTGTTATTCCCGGCAGTATGGTATCGCCCAGCTCCGGGGTTACCAGTTCGCCTGATTTAAGGTAAAAGAAGATGTTGCAGGACGATCCTTCCTCGACATACGTGTTGTGGACTACATCAAGAAAAATACATTCCATAAAGCCCGCTTCCTGAGCCTCGTGCTTGGCGAGAGCGGCGTTTACGTAGTTGGAGGCGGCCTTAATCCACCCCGTCCCGTTGGGGGTTGCCCTGACGCGGTTAGTAATTACGGCATCGGAATTGCCTGTGGAAAAATAAGCGCCCACCTGCGTGGTAACGATGACGACCCACGGCTGGCGGGAAATGCTCACCCCGATTCCCCCCTCGGCGTACGTAAAGGGCCGCAGGTAGACGGAGCCGGCGGTCATAAAGGAGTCTTTTTCCCATTCCGCATTGTAGCTGGGACAAAAGCCCAGCGCGGCGTTTTGTTTGACGGTTTCCAAGCAGGCTTTTACGAACAGGTCTTGCGGGAAGGGCGGCATGTAAAGCCCTTTCATGGAGTTGAAAAACCGGGCCGCGTTACGGTCTGGCCGGAAAATGGCAAGGCCGCCGCCTTTCTGGGGCAGGGCTTTAAGGCCCTCGAAACAGGAAAGCCCGTACTGGGTGGTATAGTTTAGAAGGGGCATATCCGGGTAAAAATTGCGGGAGGCCGCCAAGGCTTCTTGCTCGCCCGGGGGCATGGCCCGCTCGGCGGAGGGAGTTTTGTGGGGCTTTTCCAGATACTCGCCCTTCCACTCTTCCCCCGCGTACTTGGCCCGGTACACCACGGGATAGCTATTCAACATAAACGCCATGCAAAAACCTCCGGGCACAACCCCTAAAGCATACAACACAAGGAGTTTGGCAACAGCCAAACTCCTTTTTTACGGGAGCGACGGGGCTTGAACCCGCGATCTCCGGCTTGACAGGCCAGCGCGATAAACCAGCTTCGCTACGCCCCCATAAGACTTCGCCAGTGTATCCCGTGTTGGAAAAAATGTCAAGCTCCGAATTGCCTCAAAAATAAAAATCTAGCCCAAATACGCTTATCCGAAGGAGTGGTGAAGAAACCGGCATGGGATGCACACGAAAGAAAAGTAGCCGCTGCCATGCACTGGCTCTGCCCCCGCTTAACTATTTTCCTGAAATCTGGTACATTTCCCGCTATTATGCGTGAATACAAAACCAGCGGAACCTGTTCAACCGCTATACACTTTGATGTAAAAGGCGGCAATGTCCGCTCCGTTTCGTTTGACAACGGCTGTGATGGCAACCTCAAAGCCATAGGCATTCTGGTGGAAGGAATGGAAGCCGCAAGCGTTGTTGAAAAACTTAAAGGGCTTCGCTGCGGCAGGCGGGAAACCTCCTGCGGCGACCAGCTCGCAAGGGCCATTGAAAAGGCGCTTGCGACCCCGTAACCCGTAAAGAGGAAGGGGCGGCGGCGCGCACTCCGTTAGCGTCTACACGGTAGAGCCGCCGCTCGCCATATCCCCACGTCTCCGCCGGCGAACCTTTCACGAATGAAAGGCCTCCCTCGCCACGGCAAAACCGTTTTTAATGCCCTCAAGGTTTCTCTTGTATATTCTCCGCTTCAAAGCGGTTTTTAACACGCAAAGGCGCTGCCTGCCTAACCAAACGCTTCTCCCTCGTGATGAAAATTCCCCCCTACCTTTTTTATCTCGCGCACAAACTCATCCAAGTTCTCGAAATGCCGGTACACGGAGGCGAAGCGTATATAGGCCACCTTGTCCAAAGCGGCCAGCTTTTCCAGCACAAGATCACCGATAGAGGCGGCGTCAATCTCGTGGTTCACCTTCCCCATAATGGCAGCCATGTCTTCAATCTCATTTACCAGCCTTTCGATACTCATTTGGGAGACAGGCCGTTTTTCCAGCGCGCGGGTTATACCCCGCTCGATTTTGACTCTGTCAAAAGGTTCCCGGCGGCCGCTGCGCTTGACAATCATGAACTGCTTGTCCTCTGTCCGCTCATAACTGGTAAACCGGTAACTGCAGTTACAGCACTCCCGCCGCCGCCGGATCGCATCGCCGTTGGCCAATGTCCGGGAGTCTATTACCTTGTCATCGAAGCTGCCACAATGGGGACAACGCACGGTAGTGGTACCTCAACAAAAACGTCTGTATATTGCGCCATATATATAGCGTACTCTCACTTCAATCCCCATTGTATCATACAATATATTGTGGCGCAAGGGGGCAAGGGCGTTTTTTCGCGAAAAAAGCGTGGAAATTAACGGAGATCAATGGTTGAAGCGTATTTTTTGAGAATATCTTGCGCCATGCTATACTGTGGTCAAGCCAAGGCTACCGCTCCTGGCATTACTGGAAAAGCACCTCGCACAGCCTTTCCGGTTCCACCGGGAAGGCTGCGCGAAGCGGGCGGGGGGGCTTTGTTCAAGGCCGAAATTTCCCCTCAGGAAAAATGGAAATATCCTCGTTTACGGGCGTGTAAAACAGTTTTTCAACTTCCTTGAACACCTTTGTCTGCGGCAAAATCCACATGAGCTTTGTAACAACGGCTTCTATGGTCATGTCCATTGACTGTAAAAGCGGCACACGCTGGATGGATCGTATTCCCACCTCGTAAATGCTCAAGTCGCTGCCCTCGTTTTTTACCTGTGTTGCCACGACAAGAATTTTTCCGCAAGATACAAGGCTCTCGACTTGCTTCAAAAAATTACGCTGGTCGGCAAACGGCAACCCGCCCAGGCCGTAACTTTCAATGACAATGGCGGTGTACCGCTGCCCGACATATTCCAGTATTTCCGGTTCCATGCCGGGTATAAGTTTTAATAAAAATACGCTTGGGTCTATTTCATCGAAAAACCGGACAGGCTTACTGGCAGGACCCCCAAGGTGAATACGGGAAAGCGGATGCCGGTAGTGAACATACGCAACCGCGGGAAAATTGATGCTTTCAAACGCGTCATAGCTTTTGCTTTTAACTTTGGAAGCCCTTGTTCCCACAAAAACTTTTCCGTCAAAGCACAGGAAAACACCTCCTGTCCGCGCTTCGGCGCAGAACCAGAACGAGTGAATAACATTGCGGCGGGCATCGCTGTCTCCCTGATGGATAGGCTTTTGAGCGCCTGTTAAAACAATGGGTTTTGCGGGGTTTTGAATCAGGTAGGAAAGCGCGCTTGCCGCGTAGGCCATTGTGTCAGTTCCGTGCGTAATAACAAAGCCGTCAAACGCGTCATAGTGATCCTGGATGGCCCGGCTTATAAGCAGCCAGTTTTCCGGCTGAACATTGCTGGAATCAATATTCATAATTTGTAGTGCCGTTACATCGCAAAATGTTTTTACCTCCGGCACGTAACGGAGAATTTGATCCGGCGGCATACTGGGAACAAAGCCGTCCACAGTGTTTTCTGACGCGATAGTCCCGCCTGTTGTAAGGAGCATGATTTTTTTCACCATAAGAATACCATCCTGGTACAGAATTATGCCCCGAAGCGGCGTTTCTGTCAAACCAGCCTCCCGGCCCAACACGCATCGTTGCATTAAGCGAACCAAATCCACTATAATGGCGTTAGATTGCTTTTTAGGGAGTTGCCGAGTTGAAAAAAAAGCCCCTTTTCACGGCGGTTTTTGCCCTGCTGCTTTTGCTTGCGGCATATGCGTTTTTTACCATGCCGGGAAGAGACAGAGCCCCGCCGGGAATTAACGAACTGCGGTACGGCTTGGCTACCGAGCCTGTTACCTTCGACCCCCTGAACCCCGCCAATACCGCGGACGGAAGGAGCATCCTCTTCAACGTTTTCGAAGGGCTGGTCAGGCCCGACAGCACAGGCGCTCTTATTCCGGCGGTTGCCGAATCGTATAGCATAGACGGGCTGGTCTATACCTTTACGCTCCGTGAAGGCATACGGTTCGGCAACGGAAGGGAACTGCGGCCTGCCGATGTTGTTTTTTCGATTAACACTGCCGCAAACGCCGGTTTTCCCGGACTTGGCAGAATAGAAAGGGTTGAAGTTTCCGGCCCCCGCGAAGTCCGCATAACCCTTAGCGAACTTGACCCGGAATTTCTTCCTTACCTTACCGTGGGGATTGTGCCGGAAGATAATCCCGACAGGGAACGGAACCCCATCGGCTCCGGCCCCTTTATGATAGAACACTATGCGCCTCAGCAGTTTCTTAGGCTGGCGCGAAACCCCCACTATAGAATAAACGGAGTTCCCGCCCTTGACCGGGTTACCATCGTTTTTGTTGCCGGAAGCGATGCCCTTATCACGGGGCTTCTTGGGGGCAATATTGACGGAGCCAGCGTTACAGGCGCAATGCTTGCCCGGCTTAACCCGGACAACTTTGATATGTTCCCTTGGTTTTCCAACACAGTGCAGCTTCTGGCCCTGAACAACGCCCGCGCGCCCTTTAACGACATACGGGTGCGGCAGGCAATCAATTACGCCATTGACGTACCGCGCATCATCGAAACCGCCTTTCACGGACACGGACAACCTTCGGGAAGCCCCGTCATTCCGGGGCTGGCGCGCGCGTATGACGACTCTCTGCGTGACCCCTTTCCCCGCGACATGGACAGGGCAAGGCAGCTTCTTTCCGAGTCCGGCCATCCCAACGGCTTTTCTCTGGAAATTACCGTTCCTTCCGCTTTCACCATGCACGTTGATACCGCTCAAGTTATCGTACACCAGCTTGCCCAAGTGGGAATCAGGGCGACCATACGCCTCGTGGACTGGGGGACATGGCTTTCCGAGGTGTACCGGAACCGGAACTATCAGGCGACAATTATCTCGCTGGATGCCAGAACCGTGTCCCCCCGGAGTTTTCTTTTCCGCTATGTTTCGGACTCGGAGCGGAATTTCATCAATTTCAACAGCCCCGATTTTGACCGGGTTTTTAGGGAAGCGCTTGTCGAGGCAAGCGAAGAACGGCGAACCGCTCTTTACCGGGAAGCGCAGCGGATCATCTCGGAGAATGCCGCCAGTGTTTTTATTCAGGACATTCTGGGTTTCAGGGTCTTTGCCAGAGGGCGTTTCGGCGGAGTGGTGAATTATCCTGTCTTTGTAATGGACTTCGCCTCGATGTACAGAAGATAAGGCAGCATGGGTTTTATCGCAAGACGGCTTGTCATAACCGTTCTGACATTGTTTCTGGTTTCGGTTCTTGCCTTTGCGGCTTTCCGCCTTATCCCCGGCGACCCGGCCCTTCTTGCCTTGGGAACCGAGGCTACGGAAGAACAACTGCGGGCGTTGCGGGCGGAAATGGGTCTTGACAGAAGCCTTCCGGCGCAGTACGTCCATTGGGCCGGGAACTTTCTTACCGGCAATCTGGGAAACTCCGCCCGCTTCATGGGCGCTTCCGTTTCCGGCTTGATTCTGCATCGGCTTCCGGTAACGCTTGCCCTTGCAGGGCTTTCCTTTCTTTTTGTTATCCTCATCGCCGTTCCCGTTTCCCTCTTTTCTGTCAAGAAGGAAAACTCCCCTGTTGATCGCATTGTTGCAACCCTTACCGCGCTGAACATTTCCGTTCCGGGTTTTTTTCTTGGCATACTTTTTATCTGGATTTTCGGCCTTGGGCTGCGGCTCTTTGTCCCCGGCGCTTTTGTCAGCCACAGCGAAAACCCGGCGGCCTTTTTCGCTTACCTTGTGTTTCCGGCGCTTGCCATCGCCCTGCCCAACGCGGCGTTAGTCGTCAAGTTTTTGCGGGCTTCCATTTTTCGGGAGTTTAACAGCGACTACGCGCGCACCGCCAAAAGCAAGGGCGCAAGCCGGGATCGTATCCTTAACCGCCACGTACTCAAAAACGCATCCCTGCCGGCAATCACCCTTCTGGGCATGATCGCCGCGGAGATTCTTTCGGGCAGCATCATAATCGAGCAGGTTTTCGGCATACCGGGAATCGGAATGCTTTTTATCGCTTCCATTACCGCGCGGGATTATCCTTTGATACAAACCCTGATCATCTACATCGCTTTCGTGGTGATACTGGCGAATACTCTTGCGGATATTGTTTTACAGATCGTAGACCCCCGCATCCGCCTAGCGGAAAAGGTTTAGCGGGACAAACGCATGGAAAAACAAAGCCGTACCTTCAAAATTGGCGCGGGGCTGGCCCTGCTTATTGGCGCTCTTACCCTCGTTGGCTTTTTTTATCTTCCCTACGGCTACAACGACATGGACAGCTCAAGGATGTTTAGCCCGCCGGGGATACATCACCTTATGGGTACGGACAATTTTGGCAGGGATGTTTTTTCCCGCGTCATGGTTGGGGCGCGGTTCACCCTCCTTACCGCCCTTCTTGTCGTGGCCGGGAGCGCGGCGGCAGGTTCCGCCCTAGGGATGCTTTCCGGTTACGCCGGAGGGATATGGGATGAAATAGTCATGCGGATTATGGATACGTTAAGTTCCTTTCCGGGTATACTTCTTGCCCTAGTAACAGTGTCCCTTGCAGGCAACAGCCACGGCGCTTTGGCTGCCGCCCTGCTCATCATTTTTATTCCCGGCTTTACCCGGATTATGCGCAACGGAATGCTGCGCTACAAAAGCCGGGATTTTGTGCTTGCCGCCCGCATAGCTGGAGTCTCGGACGCAAGAATTATTTTTGCGCATATTTTTCCAAACCTTGTGCCATCGCTTCTTTCCGCTTCCGTGCTGGGACTTTCAAACGCTATTCTGGCGGAGTCGACCATGAGTTTTCTTGGCCTTGGTATTCAGCCGCCCGTGCCGAGCTGGGGCCGTATGCTTTCGGAATCTCAAGCCTTTCTTTTTAACGCTCCTTGGGCCGCTCTAAGCCCCGGAATTATGATACTGCTTACGGTTCTGGCATTTCATTATGTGGGCGAAGGGCTTAAAGACAGGGCCTCGCAGGAGACAGGATGAAAGCTCTCGTGCAAGTCAAAAACCTTTCCATAAGCATACAGAAACACACACGGCTGTTAAGCGCCGTGGAAGACATTTCTTTTGATGTACACGAAGGGGAAATCTTGGGGCTTGTCGGCGAGTCCGGTTCGGGCAAAAGCCTTACGGCGCTTTCTATTGCGGGGCTTCTTGGGGATGGCAAAAAAGCGGACGGTTCAATAATGTACTGCGGGAAAAACCTTCTGGAGCTTACAGAGCCTGAGTTTCAGCGCATCCGGGGAAAGGAAATTTCCATGATTTTTCAGGAGCCGTTTTCGTCTCTTAACCCCCTTGTGAAAGTTGGCGCGCAAATCGCGGAAACGCTGGAAATTCATGGCGAAAAAGACAAGGCTCTGATCAAAGGCAGGGTAATGAGTCTTATGGAAAATCTGGGGTTTGCGGAGCCGGAAAAGCTTATCCACGCATATCCCGGACAGCTTTCCGGCGGTATGTGCCAGCGCGTGATGATCGCCCTAGCGGTTATATGCCGGCCCCGGCTTCTTATAGCTGACGAGCCGACCACTGCTGTTGACTTTACCACGCAGGCGCGGATTTTGGACATACTTAAAGAGATACGCCGGGAGATGGGAACTTCCATTGTTTTTATTTCCCACGACCTTTCCTTGGTAAAAAACTTCTGCGACCGGACGCTGGTCATGTACGCGGGCCGCATTCTTGAAGAAGGCTGTACGGGGGACGTTTTTTCCCGCCCGGCCCACGAATACACCCGTGGCCTTTTGTCCTCCATTCCCGCAAAGGCCGCGAGGGGAAGGCCGCTTGCCGCCATTCCCGGAAAAGTCCCTTCGCTAGAGGAGGGGCGGCCCGGCGGCTGTCCTTTTCATCCCCGCTGTGAAAAGGCCGGGCCGGACTGTAGGGGGGAGTTCCCTGCCGCAAGAGCTGTCAGCGCCGCCCACAAAACCCGGTGCGTCAAATGGGGGGCGAATGACACCTGAACCTTTTCTTGTTATCAAGGGTCTTTCCAGCGCCTATGTTACCCGTCCTTGGGGCGTATTCGGCAAAAAGGAAGTAAAGCCGGTTCTGGATCATGTGGATTTGGAAATCGGGCGGGGAGAAATTTTTGGGCTTGTAGGCGAGTCGGGGTGCGGGAAAACTACTCTGGCGAAGTGCGT
This sequence comes from Treponema sp., assembly GCA_009781915.1. Taxonomy (GTDB): domain Bacteria; phylum Spirochaetota; class Spirochaetia; order Treponematales; family Breznakiellaceae; genus WRKT01. The sequence goes on from WQUW01000091.1 coordinate 10,221, forward strand.
GTTGGGTCTTATAGATTATCAAGGAGAGGTAATTATCAACGGGCGCAGGCGTGAAAAAAAGTCTTCCCCCAAAAGCAGGAAGGAAAGGGCGTTGGAAGTTCAGGCGGTGTTTCAAAATCCGGGCGGCTGTCTTAACCCGGCAAAAACTATAGGCTGGATTCTGGAAGAACCTCTAAGGGCGCACGGCCTAGGCAGCTCCGCCGAAAGGCAGACACGGGTAGACCAGATGCTTGACCTTGTTGGCCTTGACGCTTCTTACAAAACACGCAAGCCCCGTGAAATTTCCTCCGGGCAGAAACAGCGGGTGGCGATAGGGGCGGCGCTGATGTTAAGCCCCGGCCTTATCGTAGCGGACGAACCGGTAAGCGCTCTGGACGTTTCCGTAGCCGCGCAGATTTTAAACCTTTTCCGCAGTCTTAACAAACAGCTGAACTTGAGTTTGCTTTTTATTTCCCACAACATGGAACTGGTAAGCTACCTGTGCGACCGTGTTGCTGTTATGCGGGGGGGAAGGGTAAGTGATGGAGGCGCATCCCTAAGTCCGGGATTGCGTCAGCCTTAAAGCCCTGCCAAGATGCGGCGGCAGAATTGCCGACAAGCGGCTCACCATTCCCGTGGAACAAAACCATCCGGCATATCTATCCTCATGGTATCGCCGGATTGCTCCACCACAAATAACCCCGCTTCCGCAACCGCCTTTTTCTCCTCGCTGCCGAATATGGCTCCGGCAATTGCTCCGCGTATTTTCCGCTTGTCTCCCAATGTGCGTCTGTATTCCCTTACTATTTCCAGCCGCTTTATGTGGTGCTCAATATCCTTCACCGCAGGCGTTGCCTTTATTTCTATCGCCATAATCGTATCGCCGTTTTCTAAAAGCAAGTCCACTTCCGTTTTTGTATTCCCTTGCCTGTCAAAAATCTTGTGGCCGCCGGGCGAAGCGCTCCCAAAATGGTATCCAAGCTCGTTAAAGCGTTTCGCGATGTTCGGGGCGACCAGATGTTCGGCAAGCTGCCCAAAGCGGCGGTGTAAGCCGCCCATCTGCCTGCTGTTTCTGCGTACGATCTTTTCCGTCTTTTCCCATTCAGCCTGCCGCTTGGCGTCTGCGGTTTTTTGCTGTTCGGTCATTTCTTTCAATTGCTGGCGGTTCTCCATCAGGGCCGCCCATACCTGCTCGAAGGTTAGGCCGCGCGGATAATCGGGAAGCCGCGGCGGGGCAGGTTCCGGTGAAGCCGGAACCACCGCCAGAGTGTCTGTCGCTGCTGGTTCTGTCATGGTAAGCCTCTACAGTAATATAGCAAATTTAGCGGGAAAAATCAATGTTTAGGATGATTGCTGTTATACGCTGTGGGGGGCTACCGGCATTTTTTTTGAATTTTGTACGTTATTGTAGAATTCATCCAAGGAAACCACTCTATACAGTTCTTGCCGCCATTCTGTGCAATCAAACAGTTCCCGTAAAATCAGCGAAATAAAACGCCCGGCTTCTACCAAACCAAAAGTTTTCGACAAAACGTCCACTCCTTTGCGCCCGGTAAAGAAAATGCGAAGTACCACCCATACTCCATTAATTTTTTATATTTTTCTTTCAACTTCGTCATCGCCAATGAATATTTTATAACGTTCTGTTATAAATTTCAGAACGCAATAATTTTCATCTTCATGCCCGGTAAAATAGTGCTCTAAACCATCATACCACATTTCTTTTTTTATATTTGGGTCGATTATTACTTCAATTTTGCCAACTAAAGTAATGTTAAAGAAAGGCTCTGATGAAGAAATACAAACACTTTGTTATTCATCATGAAGTATGGCAAAAGGGAAGGAGTGAACTTCCCCCGTTTGAGTGGACACAAAGTTAAGCTCATGATAACCGAAGGAGAGTAAATCATGAGGAAACGAAGAAAAAGTTACACGAGTGAGTTCAAGGAATCTGCGGTTGAGTTCTG
>WQUW01000092.1 GCA_009781915.1 Treponema sp.
CCTGGTGATTATCGTGGAGGTGTCATACCCGTTCCCATCCCGAACACGGAAGTCAAGCCCTCTTACGCCGATGATACTGCCCCCAAGAGGGGCGGGAAAGTAGGTCGTCGCCAGGCTTTTTTTTGCCCCAAGCCCGCAACTTGCAAACACAAAACAATGCGTGCTATAATTCCCCCATGCCAAAAAGCGCGGAAACCACGGCTACGCCTGTCGATGCCCCGGTCGAAAACACTCCGCTTGAAAAATACCTTATCTTCACCGCCGGGGAAAGCCGCTATGCCTTGCCGTCAGCGGTTATAAGCGAAGTAGCGGCGCTTGAAAAATTCTTTCCCCTGCCGCTGGTTCCCGGTTACGTGCGGGGCATTATTAACCGGTATTCTCTGCCCTACGCCCTTATTGACGTCTGCCTTTTCCTTTCAAAAGATATTTCAGATGCCCGCAAAGTCATCGTCTTAAAGGAGGAAATCGACAAGATCGCCCTTCTTATTGATGACGTAACGGACATCGTGGACATTTCCGCCGAAACCTTGGTGGACATAGAGACCACAGAAGCCGCCTTTGCCGGACCGGTGCGGGCGTTCTTTGAATGGAAAGGCAGCCCTGTTTTTTGCCTTGACGCGGGAGAACTCGTGAGCCGGATAAAACAGGACTTTGAGCAAGGGGACGCTTAATGAGGTATTTTATATGCGCTCTGGCGGCGGTACAGTTGGGCATTCCGGCGGAACACACACAGCGAATAATTCCATCCGCCCGAATACAGACTGCCGGATACGAAACCGGGGACGGGGAATTTTTCATTTCCCTGCCCGTACTGCTTGGGCAGAAAGACCCCTCCGCCCCTCACGGTCTTGTTCTTAAAACAGACCGCCCCTCGAAAACAGTGCTTTTGACACCCCGGATTGATATAGATTTGGAAATACCGGAAGACCGCATCCACAGGCTGCCGGATGTTTTTGCCGGGGCGTTCCGGTATTTCAGGGGAGCCTTTTTCAACGGGCACAATGTAATCCTCATCGTAAATACGGAAAAACTTATGGAAGGCGTACCGTGATTGGCACATTGATTGTGGACGACAGCGCCCTGGCAAGGGATATGCTCCGGGATTTTCTTGAAGGCGATAAAAGCTTCAAAATTATCGCGGAGGCCGCGGACGGGGAAGAAGCCGTCGAGAAAATCCTTTCCCTTAACCCCGACCTCGTAACGCTGGACATTCAAATGCCCAAAATGAACGGCCTTGAAGTTATCGAAGCCGTGATGAAAAAGACCTCCGTTCCCATTGTCGTTATTTCCAGCCATGACTCGGCGAAAAACGCCTACGAAGCGACTATCCGGGGGGCTCTGGAATTTTATTCCAAGGATATTTTTTCGCGCGCCTTACACCCGGACAAGCGGCTTGAAATCTACGAAACCCTCAAACGGATAAGCGGCGTCAAGGCGCGCAAGGCGGCGGCTTCTGTTGAACAGGCGCGGGAACTCCCGGCAAAGCGGGACATACGCGCGGTAGTCATAACAGCGTCCACAGGCGGCCCGAAGGCGCTGTCTCAGGTTTTCTCGCTTCTTCCCGGCGATTTTCCCGCGCCGGTAGTGGTGGTGCAGCATAATTCTTCCGGCTTTGACAAATCGTTCGCCCAGTGGCTCGGCAATTACACAACGCTAGGCGTAAAACTCGCCGAAGACGGAGAGCTTGCCAAGCCCGGCACGGTGTATATCGCTGAAACCGACAGGCACCTGGCGTTCCAAAAACTGGACGGGCAAAACTGTTGCTTGCGCTACAACAATGACGCGCCGGAAAACAACCAGAAGCCCGCCGCCGATGTCCTTTTTAGAACCGCCGCGGAATGTTTTGGGCAGTCGGTTATTTCCGTGGTGCTTACCGGCATGGGCAGCGACGGCGCTCTGGGAACACGGAAGATACGTGAAGCCGGAGGCATTACTCTGGCTCAGGATGAAGAAAGTTCCCTTATTTACGGTATGCCAAAAGCCGCGGCGGAAACAGGATGCGTGGATATGACGCTGCCTCTGCGCCGCGTACCGGAAGAACTGGTCAGGCTGACAAAATGACACTCCTTAGCCAGATGGCGGAAGAACGCTTCGGGATTAAAGCGGCCCCCGAAGACGTTAAGCGGCTATGGGAATATATCCTGAAAACCGGCCCAGCGGAGGACGCACAGACAATTAACGCCGTTTTTTCATCGGGGAAAGCGGCGGGCTTTCTTACCGTAAGCGAAACCTATTTTTTCAGGGAGCCGGCCCATTTCGCGTTCCTTTGGGACATGCTACCTTCTTTTGAAAAAACGGGGATACGCGTTTGTTCCGCCGCGGTCGCCTCAGGCTGCGAGGCGTACAGCATCGCCATGCTTATTGAAGCTTACAACAAAAGCGTTGAAAAGCCCCTCCGCTACCATATCGACGCTTTTGATCTTAACCCCGAAGTAATCGAAACCGCCCGCGCGGGCGTGTACGGCGAGCGCGCCCTGCGGGAAGACGGAAAAAATTTCCGGTATATGACGGTTCCTTATTTGAAAAAACTGGAAAGCGGGTATCAGGTAGACGGTACGCTTAAAAAAAATATCCGTTTTTTTCAACATAACCTTATGGACGAAATTTCCGGAAAAGCATACGACATTATTTTTTTCCGCAACGCCTTTATTTATTTTTTGCCCCGGTACAGGGAGCGGATACTTTCCAACGTGTCCGCTTCGCTAAAAGATGGCGGCATCCTTATCATGGGAGTTTCGGAAACCGCCGGAGTATGCCACGCCGGTCTTGAACAAAAAAATCAAAACGATGTTTTTTATTTTCAATACGCAGACACCACAAACAGGGGGAAAGAATGTTTTTTTCCAAACTAAAGATTTCCGCAAAACTTGTCATTTCCAGCGCCGTGTTTTTGATACCCATAGGGGTAATGATTATCTTCATCTGGCACATCACCTCTGAAGAAATACAGAAAAGCATGGATCAGCGCGACGGGTTAAATTCGCTTAAACCCGTAGTAACGGTAATGCGGAATTTGCCCGCGTACCTTAACGTGTATCTGGGGCTGGAACAGGGAAACTTGGCGCAACTGGACGGGCAGCTCACCGCCTCTTTAACAGCCATGGACAGGGAGCTGGAGCGTTACCGGGCGGAAGGAAGGGAACTGCCGCGCTTTTTGGACGAGCGGGAAGCGCTGCGAAGGGTTGAAGGGGACAGCGTCGAACTGTACCGGCATCATTTAGATTTCGCCAACTCCATTAACAACACAATAACCCGCATTGGGGAATTTTCACGCTTAAGTCTTGTTACAGACATGACCGCCTACTATCTTGTGGCCCTCGCGCTGACCGTTATTCCGGAAGCGTCGCTGCGGCTTATATCGGTCGGACACCTATTGCGCAGGAACCTTCACGACGGCGAATATGTGATTGAGCGGTGGAATACCGAGCTTGCCGAAGCCCACACGCTGGGGCGCAGGCTTATGGTTAGGCCCTTTGAAGGAAGCGGGCGGGACATCACCGTTGTCATGCTCGGCCCGGCGGATATTCAAATTGTCTGGAACAGTTATACGTTATTCAATTCGGACAGGGACAGGGTTCTTAACAACCTTACCCCGCTCATGCAAGCCGCTGACAGGCAGGATGAGTTTGGGGAATTGGCTGGCTGGCTGGAACAGTATCAGCAAACGCTTGATGTGTTGTCCGGCCAGCACAGCCGGCTCTTTGGCTTTGGTATACCGAACCCCAGCACCGCCGCCGAAATGCTTGACACTATATCCAGCATGAATACCTATTTGTGCAATTTGTGGGACGAAGTATTTGTCCATCTTGAAACACACATTCAGCGCAACATCCGGACTGCCCAACGGCAGTTAGTCATATACTGGTTTATTGTTTTGGTATCGCTGGGAATCGCTTTAAGCTTTGTGGTGCTTATTACAAGGGATATTAGCCGATCGGTCAAAACCATTAAAGCCCTGTTCAGGGGCTTGAATGAAAACGATTTAACCCTTTCCCTACAGGTCAATTCCAAAGACGAGTTCGGCGAACTGATGACAGCTTTTAACGGCTTTCTTAACGCGCTTCGTTCTACATTCGGGAGCTTCAAGAAAAACACTAAGCTGGTCGCCGATTCGGTGTTTGATATTTCTTCATCGTCAAAAGAAATTACCACCACGGCGAATGAACAGTCCGCCAGTGTTTCCGAGATTGTCAGCACGATGGAAGGCAGTAAAAACCTGTCCGAGCAGATCGCCTTTAAAACGACCGAAGTAGCGCAGCTCGCGAGGGAAACGCAGGAATTAAGCAGCAAGGGCGCGGGCCTTAGGGAAGCGAACCAGACCATGATGGAAGATATCCGGACGCAGAACCAGAAAATCATAAGCGAAATACGGAATCTGTCGGACATGATTGTCAGAATAAGCGAGGCGATCAGGATAATCGACGGCATAGCGGATCAAACAAAGTTGATCGCTTTTAACGCGTCCCTTGAAGCGTCGTCCTCCGGCGAGGCGGGGGCGCGGTTCTCGGTGGTCGCCTCGGAAATCAGGCGTTTCGCCGACAACGTAGCCGAATCGACCCGTGAAATTAAACAGAAGATAGAAGAGGTGCAGGGCGCTTCGCAAATCTTAATTACCGAAGCCAACAGCGGTTCCAGACAAATCGAAACCGGCTATGAAAGAATGAGCGAGCAAAAAATTGTTTTTGAGCAGATCGTTGACAATTCGCAAAATGTCGCTACCCGATCCCAGCAAATATCGAATTTAAGTAAGCAGCAGGAATTGGCTTCATCGCAGATTTTCACCGCCCTTAGGGAAATATCCGCCGGTGTAAAACAATTCGTGGTAGCCACTTCTTCCACTTCCAGCATCGCCGACAGCCTGAACAGCATGTCCGAGGAATTAAAAGGGAACGTGGAAAAGTACCGCACTGAACGTTAAGGAGCGCCGCCATGCCCGGACAATTTTTCTTTTTTATTCTTGGAGCGGTACTCGCGGGAGCTGTAGTGGTTCCGCTGCTGCGTTCATACAGGAAGCGGATTGAAGAACTTTCAGCGCAGGCGGCGCGATCCGCCGGGGACGAGTCCGGGTTTCGGGATAACACGGCCCGCCTTGCCGCGCTAGTAAAAGAGTCCGCCGGGGCTGTTTCCCTTTCCGGTCATGACGGCCCGGTGTCAGAAAGCGATCAGGACGGCAATATTGAAAAAATTGAGCGGGCAATAAATGAAAACACCCGGATCATCACGGAAATTATTGACAAAACAAACAGCGTTGCCGCCATTGTTTCCAAAATGGAAAATGACGCGGCGCACGGGTTTACCGTGCTGGAAAAAAACATAAAAAAAATGACAGACATAAAAGAAAAAAATTCGGGGAGCATTAACGGCATTATATCGCTAAGCAATAAGGTGAACAAAATCCGTGATATTGTGCGGGTCATTACCACCATTACCGATCAAACGAAGGTGATCGCGTTTAACGCCGCGCTGGAAGCGGCGAGCGCCGGGGAAACGGGAAAGCGGTTTGCCGTGGTAGCCGACGAGGTAAACCGGCTGGCTGACGACATAGCGGTTCTTACCCGCCAGATACGGGAACAGGTTGAGGAAATACAGAATTCTTCTTCCTCGCTTATTGTGTACAGCGAAGAAGGTTCCGACAGAATCGCGGAAGGCTACAAACTTATCAAAGACTTGGAAGATATTTTTAAGGGGATTCGTTCCAGCACGGAAATAACGTCCGGGCAAATGCAGACAATTGCCGTTTCCGCGCAACAGCAGTTAAAATCAGGCGGGCACATATATGACGCTACAAGCGAAATCTCGCAGAGGATGAAGCGTTTTTCCGGCGCGGCGAAAACGGCGGCGCTGTCCGCCGCGAATTTGACAGAGCGTATCCGCGAGCTGGAACGGTTTTTAACCGCGCAGGATACGGCAAAACAGGGCGAACATGGCGATTGATAAATCCAAATACATTGGCAAGTTTACCGATGAAGGACTGGAAAATATCTCGACAGTGGAAACGCTTCTTTTTGAAGTAAAGGAAGGGGCTTCCGTTCAGGACGATCTTGTAACGCTTATGCGGGCGCTGCACACGCTAAAAGGCTCGTCACGGATGCTGGAATTCAAACACATTGAAAGCCTCGCGCATTCGCTAGAAACGGTGTTTTCCGCCCTGAAAGAAGAGCGGATATCCCTTAACGATAAAGCGCTGCGCCTTCTTCTCGCGGGGCTGGACGAGCTTAAGACGGGAATAAGCGCCATTAAATCCGGCGGAAAAGACGCTATCAGGGCCGATGTTTTTCAAAAGGAATTGTCGGCGCTGTCAGCTAACGAAGAGTATACTGTGCCGGCGGCAACAGTGCCAGTGGCGGTAACGTCTGCGGCAACAGCGCCGGCGGCGATAACGCCGCAGGCGAAACAGCCGTCCCGTCAGGAACGCAAGGACGTACATTCCGTGCGGAACAAGCTTGAAGAAGCGAAATCAGAAAGCATCAGAATACCCCTTGAACGAATCGATGAAATTATTCACAACATGGCGGCGCTTCAATCTCTGGAAATCGCCGCCAGAAATATCGCGCGGGATACCGAAGCCCTTAACGCCGCGTTCCGGCAATGTTTGAACGCCGCCGGGGAAGGCCGTTCTCTGGCGGCGGGTGTACCGCAGCTTCAGGAATTCCGTTCAATAGAATTGATGGCAAGTAAGCTTGGCTCCTTTGTAAAAAATTACGCTCTTGATGTGGGCAATCACATTCAGGGAGCGTATGACAGCGTAATTTCCCTGCGGATGCTGCCGCTTTCTACCGCCCTTGACGCATACCCCCGGCACGTTTTTACCATTGCCAGCGAGCTAGGCAAGCAGGTACACATCAAAATTGAGGGCTCGGAAAATGAGATTGACAAAAATCTTATAGAGTCGCTTTCCGAAGTGTTTCTTCACATGATACGAAATTCTATCGACCACGGCATTGAAGCGCCGCAAGACCGGCGCGCGGCGGGAAAAAGCGAGGCGGGTCTTATAACGATCCGCTGTGTCCGGGAAAGCGGAAACATGAAAATTACCATTGCCGATGACGGAAAAGGTATCGACATGGAAGGCATACGCGAAAAAATTGTCGGCGGCGGCCTTGTTTCCAAAGAAGCCGCCCTGACTCTTGGCGAAGAGGAGCTTCTTAACTACATATTCCAAAGCGGGTTTTCAACATCGGATAAAATTTCCAGCGTTTCGGGGCGGGGGGTAGGAATGGACGCCGTCAGGAACAACATAGAGCGCATGAAGGGCAGTATCGCGATACAAACCAAAAGCGGGGAAGGAACGGTTTTTACCATTTCTGTTCCGCTGTCAATGGCTGCCCTGACAGGGTTTCCCGTTTTCTCTGGCGGCATGAAATTCATTATCCCCGCCAATTTTGTAGATACGGTTATGCTTATACAGACCAAAGACATCATCATGGTGGTAGATCGCCCCGGCATTAAATTTAACGGGCGGATTATCAAACTGTATTACCTGCATCATGTTTTGAAAATCAACGCGGACGAAAAAAAGAGCGGGGACGATTCGGTGTTTGTGGTTATTGTGCAGGCGTATGAAGAAACGGTAGCCCTCGCGGTACATCAAATAAGCAGCGTCAGGCAGGTAATCCTTAAAACGCTGCCGGCGTTCATGGAAAAAATGGAAGTGTTTTTGGGGGTAGCGCCGGGCGAGGATTACGAAATGATTCCGGCGCTGCACATTCCGACAATCATTAGAATGGCCCGGCGCATAAAAACTATTGATATGAAAAAACGCCACATTGATTATGAGCGTATGAGAAAATCAATTCTGGTAGTGGACGATTCAGGCCCGACACGGGACATTGTGCGGGATATTTTCGAGGCCGAAGGCTACAAGGTGGATACCGCTTCCGACGGTTCCCAAGCTTTGGCCGCTGCGAAAAACGCCCAGTACGATTTAATTTGCACCGACATTGCCATGCCGAATATGGACGGATTCGCGCTGACAGAGAATATCCGCAAGAACGAAAGCTTAAAGGATATTCCCGTTATTGTTGTTTCATCCAAATCCGGCGAGGAAGATCGAAGCAGGGCCGTGCTGCTTGGGGTAAACCGCTATATTTCGAAGAGTTCATTCAATAGCCATGATTTAATCGCCGCCGCGCGTGAATTGATCGGAGAAGCTTATGGATAAAAAACGGGTGTTGATTTTTGAAGATTCTGATGTCTTCGCGGATATGCTTTTGGAATTCCTAGACGGGGAAGGCTATGAAACAGACCGGGCGGAAAACGGTCTTGACGGCATAAAAAAGGTCTACCATTTTTTGCCGGAGCTTATTGTTACGGATGTAGAGATGCCGCTTTTCAAAGGCTATCAGGCGACACGCCTTTTAAAATCCCGTGCCGCTACCCGCGCGATACCGGTTATTATGTTTACGTCTCTGGGCGAATCAAAAGACAAATTCTGGGGTGAGCAGGCCGGGGCGGATTGCTACATCGAAAAAACTCCTGAAAATTTTAAGGAGCTTTCGGTGCGCATACGGCGGCTGTTACAGGAATGTCCGCCGGCCGATTACGAAGTGATTAAGCGGGAAGCAAAAAGGATAACATCAGATTCCCTTGTGGAAATGGTGAATAACCTTCTGGACAACAAACTGTTTCAGACAACGCTTATCGGGCGGCTCGCGGAGTTGTCCGCGAAGGCGAGCTCTCTTGAAGAAACGGTAAAAGGCGTTTTCACGCTTTTGAATAATGTGTGTCAGGCGGAAATGTGTTCCATAATGATAAAGGACACGGATAACGCTCTTGTGGTATACAACGCCAACAATTCAGGATACACGGAAGCTGTTGCCGAAGATTTTAAAGCTGTCAGCATCGCCGATTTTAACACACGCTTTTCCGATTACAAGGTTGTTTCCAAAGAGGTCAGCGATTTTTTCCCGCCCGGCGGAAAAGACAAAAAGATTGAGTCGTATATCCTGATTCCGCTTGCCAGTTCCGGCGAAGATTTCGCTACGGTTCATATCGGCAATTCCATTAAGGAATATTTTTCCCCGGTTATTCTTGAAAACCTCGCTGTTTTTCTTTCGGCGGCGGCTCCCATCGCGGCTAACGCTTTGCATGTGCGTCAGATGGAAATTCTACAGAAGAAAACAAGGGCCGCCTTCGCGCGCTATGTTCCCGTAGATGTAATGGACGAGATTATTAAAAAAACGGCCTCGCAATCAAGCCAGAGCGAAACGAGAACGGTGGCGATTCTGTTTTCCGACATCAGGGGCTTTACGAAAATCTCTGAAAAAACGCCGGCGCGGGAACTGGTGAATTTTCTTAACGCCTACTTTTCCCTTATGGGCAACGAGATTATTGACGAAGGCGGCAATATTGACAAGTTTATCGGCGACGCCATTATGGCGATCTTTGGCGCGCCCAAAACGCTTGCGAACGCTCCGGTAAGCGCGGTACGGGCGGCGCTGCGGATGGCGAAAGCTCTGGCGCGGGTAGAGACTTCGGGCATTGCCCTGCCGCCGGAAGGGTTTGGCACGGGGATTGGCGTTAATTTCGGTGAGTGTGTTGTCGGCAACATCGGCTTTCAGGATAAACTTGATTATACGGTTATCGGTGATACTGTTAACCTTGCCGCGCGGCTTGAGGGGGTTACCAAGTATTACCGGCAGACGGTTATTGTTTCGGAAAATATTTTTCAGGCCGCCAAAGATCATTTTATTTTCAGAAAGGCTGACAGTGTGCGCGTAAAGGGAAAAGACCAGCCGGTGGGGCTTTACACGGTATACGCGGCGTGGCGGACAGAGGCGGACGAGGAAACCCCGGCGCAGCTTGTTATCGACCGGGAGGCGCTGGATCAATACAACAAGGGGCTTACGCTTTATTCCATGCGTGAATGGGAAACGGCAAAAGAGTATTTTACTAGCGCCCTGTCCATTTCTGAAAAAGCGGGCGCGGAGGATTATCTTTCATCGCTGTACCTTGCCCGGATCGCCGAGCATCTGACCAGCCCGCCACCGCCTGATTGGGACGGGACGATAACCATGACGGAGAAATAACAGGCGTCCGATCTTACCTGTGCCGCTACCAGCGCTAGTTAACCTTAAACCGTGAAACTTCCTTCATTAAGGTCCTGATTTCTTCACGGCTTTTGCCGCTTATTTCATTGACATGATGCACCGCCAAGTTAATCTGCTCCGCGCCGGAAGCCATCTCGGTCATGCTCGACGAGATCTCCAAGGTTACTTTTTCAAGGCTGGCGCTTTCTTTTATGACTTCTTCGGCCCCTTCAAGCATTTCGCGGGAGCCGTCGTTTACCCGCCGGGTTGTTTCGTGCACGCTATTCATGCTTTCAAGGATTTGCCTGCCTCCTATCCCCTGTTCTTCCACCGCATTGCGGATATTTCCTTCCTGTTCAACAACGGTCTTTACGCTTGAATCAATAGCTTCAAACTTGCTCAATACGTTTTCCGTGGAGCGGGTAATTTTGTCGATTGACAGTTTTATCTTCTGCAAAACTGTGCCTATGGTTTTGGACTGCTCGCCGGAACTTTCCGCGAGCTTACGAATCTCGTCGGCTACTACGGCAAAGCCCTTGCCCGCTTCGCCGGCGTGGGCCGCCTCTATCGCGGCGTTCATCGAAAGCAGGTTTGTCTGGCTGGCGATGTTCTCCATTACCGAGTTTATCTCCATAAGACCTTCGGACTCGTGGGCGATTTCCTGAATGTCCGCCACTACATCCCGCAAGCCGTCACGCCCTACTTCCGAAGCTTCCATAAGCGCTTTCGCGTTGCTGTCGTTTCTAACAAGCGCGTCGGTAACCGACCGGGTGTTGGCTACCAATTGCTCAATGGTGGACGAGGCTTGGGTAATCTCGCCGCTCTGGTTTTCCACATGGCTGTTTAACTTGCTGATATACACGGCAACCTGTTCCATTGTCGCATGGGTTTCGATAACGCTGGCGCTTTGGCTCACAGTGTGCGACTGGATATTCTGGATATTGGCGGCGATCTGGTTTATCGCCGTGGCGGTTTCGGTCATGTTGTTCGCGAGTTCGTTTCCTATTTCGGACATTTTCTCCGACTGGTTTTTTATCGTAAGGATCATTCTTTTAAGTTTTTCCATGGTCTTGTTGAAAGAACGGGACGCTTCAGCTATTTCGCAATTGCCTTCTTCCGGAAGCCGTTTTGTTAAATCGCCATCGGCGACATGAGAGAAAGCTGTGGTTAAAAGGGCAATTGGTTTACTGATTGTGCTGGACACGTAGGATGTCAAAAATATAATGGCGGCTAACGCGAAAACCAGCACGGTAACAATTGCCACAAGCAGGGTTTGAGACAGGTCTACTGTGCGCAAAAGCGATTCTTGCGCCCCGGCTACTTTTATTTCAAGGCACTCGGCAAGGATCGCCAGGATTCTTTCGCTGTACAACCGGCATAACTCCATCCAGCCAAGAATAGCGGGCATATCGGCTGTTTGGGATGCCGCGCGCAACTGCATAATGACGGGCAAAAGATTATTCGCGTACACAGCTCTAGCCTCGTCAAAGAGGCGCAAGACTGCCTGGTCTTCTATTGACGCCCGGTACGCGGTCAGGTTCCAATCCAGCACGGGAAACATGCTTTCTATGATGCCAAACTCCGTTTCGACTAACGCGAAATCCCCGGAAACTGACGCGAGTACCATCTCGCGTATGTGTACCCGGATGGTAATCAGGGTTCGCTCGGCAGTGGACAGGTTTTGCATGGGCTTGATTACCTCTTCGAACTTGTAGTAGCTGGAATCGGCAATCCGCGCCATGCCAAAAATACCCACCCCGCCTACCGCCACCGCCAGTAGTCCAACAATCAAAAAACTGACGATTAATTTTGCGGACACTCTCATATTCTTCATTCTGACTATACCTCAAGTTAAGTATCTTCTGGCTGATTGTACCACACTAAAGGCAAGAATGGGAAGGGGGTTGTTGTGGTAAGCGATAGGCCCCCCCGCCGCGCGTGAGTCAACATTCCCGCCAAAAGCTCCGGCAGGGGAGGATATACGGTTTAAGAAGCCCGCCCAAGGAACACGGCTACGGAGCCTCGGTCTCCTTCGCCTAAGAATTTGGGCAAATGGCTTCTTAAACCGTATATCCTCCCC
>WQUW01000093.1 GCA_009781915.1 Treponema sp.
ACAACCGCCCGCCCAAACATTCCGGGAAGGTAAGCGACAGTAAATTGTATCAGACGCGAAAGCACCGCATGGAGTTCATAGACGAGGAAGGCAAGGAAGGTATAATAATAAGCGGCTCCAAGGTGGAGTTCCCCCCCCCCCACGTAACTCCTTATTCTGTAACGAGTTACGTTGCATAGCCATAGCGCATAACAATATACATTTTCCCACTCGCACCACAGTAAGGCATAACCCACGGGAATTGTTCTTTTTTCCCCGATATATCAGGCCACAGCCAACAAGAAATTGGCGGCGGCCTTTTATGTATGCCTTGCTTGTATAAGCTGGTAATTTTTTAAGGCTTCGACAGAAGCCAGTGGTTACCCGCCGTAGGAAGCGGGAACCGCAAAGAGGTGTATTTATGAAAAGAGTTACAAAAGTTTTGGGCGTTATCGCTTTGATTGCGATGGCTGCGCTTTCTTCCGCTTACGGTCAGCAATTTTCTCCGGAAAGAGATTTTAGGGTTGCTCCAGAGGCCGGAGGCGCATCGATACGGATTGTCGAATATATTGGCGATAGCTGGACAGTGCGTATTCCGCCCCGGATACGCAACTTGCCCGTTACCCACATTGGGGAGGACGCATTTAGGGACAAAAATCTTACAAGTGTAACTATACCTGATACCGTAACTCATATCGGGCACAGAGCATTTTCCAGAAACCAACTGACCAGTGTAATTATTCCCAACAGCGTTACCCACATCGGGAGTCTGGCATTTGCCAGTGCTGACATTGATCAAAATCTTAGACCAATTCCTATCGGTAACCCGATAACTAATGTAACCATTGGCAACAGAGTTACTCATATCGGGGCAGGGGCATTTCGGGGCGCCCCGCTTACCAGCATAACCATACCTAACAGCGTTACTTACATCGGGGAATTGGCATTTTGGCATGGCCAATTGACGAGTGTAACCATTGGCAACGGCGTTACCAGTATCGGCGAGCAGGCATTTGCCCATAACCAACTGACCAGCGTTGTCATACCCAACAGCGTTACCAGCATCGGCAATGAGGCATTTGTGGGCAACCGACTGACCAGCGTTATCATTCCTAACAGCGTTACCAACATTGGCGGCGGAGCATTTGAGAGTAATCAACTTGCCAGCATTACAATTGGAAGCGGTGTTATGTTTGGCATAGGGTTTCAGACTATGGGTTCAGACTGGAATTTCCTGACGTCATACGAAAGCAACGGCAGACTTGCTGGCACGTACACCTTCGCTGATGGCGATTGGACACACCAGCCGTAAGGCGATGCTTGCTTCGGGCGGCCTTCCCGGTTCTTCCGGGAAGGTGTCCGGGGAAGGCTTGGCGTGTGGCCTTTACCGGAAATGCCGGGGGCTAATGTTCTGCGGAGCCCCTCCAGCAATGCCCCCGCCGTGCGTGAGCCATCGGCACAACGCCCGGCAGGGGAGGATATACGGTTTAAGAAGCCATTTTGCATGGACTCTCCGCGTAGGAGACCGTGGCTCCGTAGCGGGTTCCCCATGCGGGATTCTTAAACCGTATATCCTCCCCTGCCGGGGCTTTTGGCGGAAATGCTCACGCACGGCGGGGGGCGGGTATCAATTTTCTCTAATCGTCCCTTTTTGCTTTGTCCCAATAAGGCGAACAAAAAGCGAAAAGACCGTTACCGCTGCCGCAATTCCCATAACAATTCCCACGATCCACGTTGTTTCAGGACTGCCAGTAAGCCGTGTCATAAGCGGGCCAATCGTTTCGTTGGCGGTAAAGAAGTAGGCAGTAACAACCGAAGTCATAAATGTTGCGGGAACCAGAGCAATCCAGTACATCTTTCCTGTTTTGGCAAGGTAAGCGCTCGCCGCCCAAAGCCCTATCGTTGCCAGCGTTTGGTTCGACCATGCAAAATAACGCCAAATAATGTTGAAGTTCTGCACATTCGCAAGGGCAAAAACGACTAGGGGAATGCCCACGGCGAAAAGGGGAAGGGCGACCGCCAGCCGGTTTTTCACGGGTTTCTGATTCAGTTTCAGCGTGTCCGCCACGATCAAGCGGGCGCTTCTGAACGCCGAATCGCCCGATGTAATGGGGAAAAGCGCCACGCCGATAACCGCAAGCGTACCCCCGATAGCGCCCATATAGGCAATGGCTGACTGGGTAACAATAACCGGAGCCGCAACAGCCGTTGAAACGCCGACATGGTGAAAATGCCCCATAGTAACCGCCGCCCAAATCATGGCAACGATACCTTCCAGAACCATCGCCCCGTAAAATGCCGCGCGGCCTTCTTTTTCGTTTTTAAGGCAGCGCGCCACAATCGGAGCCTGAGTCGCGTGGAACCCCGATATGGCTCCGCACGCTATCGTGATAAACAGAAACGGAAATATCCTTGCCAATATATTGATATCTCTGTCGGGCCGCATATTCTGGAACGAAAATTCGGGAATATTCCGTATGTCGCCTGATACAAACAGCATGATAAACATACTCACGCCCATAAAGATAATGATCGCGCCGAAAATCGGGTAAACGCGCGCGACGATTTTATCGATGGGCAGTATCGTGGCGATGATGTAATAGAAAATGATACAAGCAACGGCAATGTAAAGGAATGTCAAATTGCCCGGAGCAAAAATTGTCCCCAACACCTGTGCAGGCGTAGTAACAAACACAACGCCGACAAAAATCAAAAGAACCAGCGAAAAAACCCGCATGATATAACGAGGCTTATTGCCCAAATACTTTCCCACGATCTCTGCGACATTGGTTCCGTCCTGCCTGACGGAAATCATACCGATCATGTAGTCGTGAACCGCCCCGGCAAGAAGACAGCCGAACACGATCCAAATAAAGGCCGCCGGGCCAAACAGCGCGCCCGCTATCGCGCCGAAGATGGGGCCTGTTCCCGCGATATTGATGAGCTGCAAGGCCGTTGCCCGCCATTTTGCCATAGGCACGTAATCAACATTGTCTTTCATTCTGAACGCCGGAGTTACGGCGCTGGCGTTGGGCCTAAAAATCTTTTCGACAACCTTTCCGTACACAATGTACCCAAGAATCAGAGCGGCAATTCCCAAAAGAAATGTAACCATAAAAATCTCCTTGTTTATGTTTTTTATGAGAACCCTCATTCTACAATTATACACCCTGTTTTCCGCTGGTGCAAAGAAAAACGCCCAAAGTTGGGCAAAAATGCGGGGTTTTGCTGGTTTTTTGAGCTGTTTGGTTGCCTATCCCCTTCCCCCTGTGCTATAGTACCACTACGTAGAAAACAGCACACACGTGGAGCGGGAAATGTGTAATTGCACGGAAAACAGCGCGTATTGGGATTCGTTTGAAGGCGTGATGAAAGGCTACACAGGGGAACCGTCGCAGTTAATTCCCCTGTTGCAAAGGCTGCAAGACGCCTACGGGTACTTGCCAAAAGACGTTATCACCCGGCTGTCGGAAAGAACAGGAATATTCGTGTCCCAGATCATGGGCGTTGTTACCTTTTACTCGCAGTTCCGGCTGAACCCCGTTGGAAAAAACATCGTGAAAATCTGCTTTGGAACAGCGTGCCACGTAATTGGGGCGGAGAACGTGGCGGACGCGATATGCAGGGAACTGGGCGTAGAGCTGGGCGGGACAACCGAAGACAAACTGTTCACGGTGGAATCCGTTGCCTGTCTGGGCTGTTGCTCGCTTGCGCCCGTTATCATGATAAATGACGAAACCCACGGACGGCTGACACCGGATACAGCAAGAAGCGTAATCAGGGAATTTTCCCTGCGCCAAGGTGCGGGGCAGGCGAAGGAAGTGAATCGAGCATGAAAAAGATCATCATAGGATTGGGTTCTTGCGGCATAGCATCGGGCGGAATTAAAGTCAAGGAAACATTGCAATCGCTTGCCCGTGAGTCAACGCAGGACATAACCTTAAGCGAAACCGGGTGCATGGGAATGTGCTACAAAGAGCCCATGAACGAAATAACTGACGATGCCGGCAACCGGACAATTTACGGGGGCGTAAACGAAAAAACAGCGAAAGAGATTTTTGAAAGCCACGTTATCCGCAACACACCGCTTGCGGATTATGTTGTTTTGGCATACGGGCCCGGCTCGCAGCCGGCGGGCGGCTCGGAGGCGAGTTTTATTTTCCGTCAAACAAGAATTGTTCTGGAACGCTGCGGGAACATTGACCCCGAATCAATCGACGACGCCCTGAGAACAGACGCCTATAAGGGCCTTGAAAAAGCCGTAAAGACCATGACACCCCAGCAGGTAATCGAAGAGGTACTCAAGTCCGGGCTGAAAGGGCGCGGCGGCGCAGGCTTTCCCACAGGCATGAAGTGGAAGTTTGCCGCGGGAAACAACGCCAGCCAAAAGTACATGATCTGCAACGCTGATGAGGGCGACCCCGGAGCGTTCATGGACAGGAGCATTCTGGAAGGCGACCCGCACAGCGTAATCGAAGGGCTTATCACCGGAGGTTACGCGATAGGCGCTAGTGAAGGCTACATTTACGCCAGAGCGGAATATCCGGTAGCCATTCGCCGCCTGAAAATAGCGATACAGCAAGCCGAAGAGCGCGGGTTTTTGGGCGATAACATCATGGGCGCTGGCCTGAAATTTCACTTGCATATTAAAGAAGGAGCGGGCGCTTTTGTGTGCGGCGAAGAAACCGCCTTGATCGAATCTATCGAAGGACACAGAGGCATGCCCCGGATACGGCCTCCCTTCCCTGCCGCTTCGGGTCTTTTCGGCAAGCCGTCCAACATCAACAATGTTGAAACCCTCGCCAACATCGGCTGGATTATGCGCAACGGCGCTGATGCGTTTGCGAAATACGGCACGGAGCAGAGCAAAGGCACGAAAGTATTTGCGTTAGCCGGCAAAGTTAAAAAAGGCGGGCTGGTCGAAATCCCCATCGGGATGACAGTGCAAGAAGTGGTCTTTGACATAGGCGGGGGTACTTCATCGGGCAAAGCGTTTAAGGCGGTTCAGATGGGCGGGCCGTCCGGCGGCTGTATTCCCGCCGAAAAAATGGACACCGTGATTGACTATGCGGCGCTGGCGCAAACCGGAGCCATCATGGGTTCCGGCGGCATGGTTGTCATGGACGAAGATAACTGCATGGTGGACATCGCCAGATACTTTTTGAACTTCACTCAATCGGAGTCGTGCGGCAAATGCACCTTCTGCAAAATCGGCACAAAAAGAATGTTGGAGATTTTGGAGCGAATCACAAAGGGCGAAGGCGTAGACGGCGATATTGAAAAACTGGAAAGCCTTGCGCATCAAATCAAGGGTAACGCTCTGTGCGGCTTGGGGCAGACAGCGCCTAACCCGGTGCTTACCACCATACGCTACTTTAGGGACGAATATGTCGCCCACATAAAAGACAAAAAATGCCCGCCACGTCAGTGCAAAGCGCTTATCACGTTTGATGTTGCCGCCGAAAAATGCAAAGGCTGTACGTTATGCGCCAAGAAGTGCCCCGTGAACGCTATCCGCGGCAAAGTGAAAGAGGCGCACACAATAGAACAGGGCAAATGTACAAAGTGCGGAATATGCAAAGCAGTATGCAAGTTCGATGCCATTCTGGTGGACTAGAGGATACAATTGAGAATAACGATTGAGGATAACAATGAGCGTGAATATAACGATTAACGGAATACAATGTGAAGCGAACCCCAACCAGACGGTTCTGGAAGCTTGCCGTGAAAACGGCGTATTTATCCCGACACTGTGCCACGACCCACGGCTTGCCCCGTTCGGCTCGTGCATGATCTGCCGGGTAGAGATCGAAGGGGAGCGGGGCGTGCCGCTTTCCTGCGCCGCACAGGTAAAAGACGGCATGGTTATCACCACGGAATCCGAGGCGATTGGGAAATCCAGAAAAACCTGCCTTGAGCTTTTGGTTTCCCAGCATTACGGGGACTGCACAGCCCCCTGCGTTTTGGAGTGCCCCGCCCATACTGACGTTCAAGGCTACATTCGCCACATCGCAAACGGCCGCTACGATGCGGCGCTAACGCTCATAAAGGAAACAAACCCCCTGCCTGTTGTGTGCGGCAGAATCTGCACAAGGCCGTGCGAAACAAAATGCCGCCGTAATATTTTTGAAGGGAAGATCGGCATTGCCTATTTGAAACGCTTTGTCGCCGACATCGACCTGAACAAAGAAACGCCGTACCTGCCCGAAAAAAAGCCCGCCACAGGCAAGAAAGCGGCGATCATCGGGGCGGGGCCTGCGGGCCTTTCGGCGGCGTGGTTTTTGGCTCAGGAAGGGCACGGCGTTACCATCTATGAAAAGCAGGAAAACCCCGGCGGGATGCTTCGCTATGGCATACCTTCGTACCGTATGCCCCGCGAAACGTTGGACGCGGAGATAGGCATCATAACATCGCTGGGCGTGGAGATTGTGTACAACACGGAGTTCGGGAAGGACATCACGATAGCGGGCTTAAAGGCCGCAGGGTTTGGGGCGATTCTTTTGGCGGTCGGCTCGCAGAAGGGCTACCCGTTAGGCGTTGACGGCGAGGATGGCTGCCCCAATGTTTTAATCGGCGTTGAATTCCTTGGCTCTGTTACGAGGGGCAAGCATCCCGGTTTCGCGGGCAAAAACATCGCTGTTGTAGGCGGCGGCAATACGGCGATGGACTGCGCCAGAACCGCCGTCCGCCTTGGCGCGGAAAACGTGAGCCTTGTGTACCGCAGAACTATCGCTGAAATGCCGGCGGACAAAATGGAGATAGAGGAAGCGGAACTCGAAGGCGTAGAGTTTTCGTTTTTGACGAACCCGCTTAGCGTGTCGCAAACAGGCGGCGCGGTCGCCATGAGGCTGACAAAGATGGAACTGGGCGAGCCTGACGTTTCGGGCAGAAGGTCGCCCCGCCCTGTTGCCGGTTCTGAATACACGGCAGAGTTTGACTATGTAATCTCCGCCATTGGCCAGACGCAGGATTTGCGTTTTATCGGCCCGGACTGCGATGTCTCCCTAAACCGCGACCGCCTTGCGGCGGACAATTCCACCGCCATGACAAGCGTTGACGGGGTGTTCGCTGCCGGGGACAGCGTTACAGGCCCCCAAACAGCCATCCTTGCCATAGCGGGCGGCAAGAGAGCGGCCCTTGCCATGAATCAATACATGAAAGGCCAGCGTATCGCCCCGGAGGCAGCGCAGTACAATCATGTAAAAGCAAAGGATTACAACGACATAGCCCCGCAAACATTTAGCGGCGTAGAGAGCATCGAGAAAATCCATATGCCCATGCTTACAAAGGAACAGCGGCATCATAATTTCAAAGAGGTTGAACTGGGGCTTTCGCAAGAAGAGGCACAGCGGGAAGCCGCGCGATGCCTTGAATGCGGCTGTGCCGATGCCGACGACTGTAAGCTGCGGCAATACGCCGCCGCATACGGCGCGGATCAGTTTGCCTTTAGCGGCTCCGGTTCCCCTGCCGCCGGGACAACGCACCGGATTGACGACAGCCATCAGTATATCGTGCGGGACAGAAACAAGTGTATCCTGTGCGCCCGCTGTGTGCGTATCTGCGTGGAGACGGGCAGCGGCGTATTCGGCTTTGTTGGGCGCGGGTTCGATACCACGGTAGAGCCGCCGTTCAGTATGCCGCTGGGCGAAGAAAAAAGCTGCATCAGTTGCGGCCTGTGCGTCTCTGCCTGCCCCACCGGAGCTTTAACGCCCCGCAAGGATATGGCGCTACCGACAACAGCGTACTCGGATCGCTGGGATGCGGTTACGGGCATCGCTGACGCAGTGGCGCAAGCGAAGAAGCAATCTTAAATAGGGCTTGTTTCTGATTCAAAATTCGATATCCCACTGAACCCAGCGCACACGCCCGGCCTGTATTGTTTCACGCAGGCGCTTTTCCTGCGGGTTTAAACTTTTTGACACACCGCTTTTTGCTTCCAGAAAAATAACTTCGGAAATGTTTTGTTCGTTCATGCCTTTAAAAACGATAAAATCCACTGGCTTCCCGATAAAACGGCAATCGCCGGGGTCAAAGGGAAAGCCCGGCAGGAAAGGCGCTATTTGCTCGGACACAAGCCCGCCCAGCACAGCGCGCGACTGCTTGAGCCGGGCTTTTACGATGCCTTCGAGCTTGCGGCCCTCCCATTCGGCGGCCTCAAGCCTGCGGCCCTGACGCAAGCCCATGCGCCGACCAATAACGAGAAACAGAAGGCAAAAAAATAAAATTGCGCATAACAGAATAATGGCCTGCGGGTTAATTATTTGAGTAGTTTCCATAAGCCATTCTTGCATGGTATACTTCTTTTTGAAAGTGGAGGATAAAACCATGTGGCCTGTGTACGCACTTTTTTCGGCGCTGTTTGCCGCAACAACGGCGATTCTTGTCAAAATTGGACTGGAGGGTATTAACTCAAATCTGGCTGTCGCCATTCGCACCGCAGTGGTGCTGGTTATGGCGTGGGCCGTTGTTTTTATCACCGGCGCTCAGGGAGGGCTTGAAGGGATAAGCCGCAGGAACCTTTTGTTCCTTGTCCTTTCGGGAATCGCTACGGGCCTTTCGTGGCTGTTCTATTTCCGGGCGCTTCAGTTGGGGCCGGCCTCGAAGGTGATCCCGATTGACAAGTCCAGTGTGGTTTTCGGTATGATGATGGCCTTTATTATTCTGCGGGAACCCCTTACGCTCAGGGCAGTGATAGGCGGCGCATTCATTGCCGTTGGGACATTCGTTCTGATTTTGGGGAACCGTTAATATTTCAGTTTCATTGAACCGCTTTCCGGATAGCGTCCCGCATTTCAACCGCCGCTTGCCGGGCAGCGTTAGCCGCAAAAGCGTTGTCAGTTGCGGCAGGGTTAACGCCGTCAGCCGCCGCTTTGCTCTGCCACGCTTTGAGTATTGAGCGGGAAGCGTTCACTACGCCGCCGTTGCCTTCCCGCAAAAGCAGGGCCGCATCTGCCGCCGCCCCGCCCTGAGCGCCGTAGCCGGGTATAAGGAAAAAAAGATTAGGCCGCCTAGCGCGTATAGCCGCCGCTTCTTCACGCTCGGCCTGCGATTGGGGGTCGGCCCCCACCACTGCGCCAAACGCTCCGTAGCCGTGCTTGCCCAAGTGAGAAGCCGCCAATTGCGAAAGCTTGTCGCCCACAACATCGTAGAGGCGGCGGCCTGCAGTGTGTCCGGTGCGTTCAGTATGCTGACCGGGCGTTTCTTTGAGTTCTAGCTCTTCAAAATCCCACCTGCCCTTGTTGCTGGTACGCATAAGCACAAACGCGCCCTTGCCTTTTTTGTCCGCCCACTGGAGCCACGGCTGGATGGAATCCATTCCCATGTATGGGTTGAGCGTAACAAAGTCCGCCTCAAAGTCCCCTTCAAAGTGGGCGCGGGCATAGCGGCTGGCGGTGTCGGCAATGTCCCCCCGCTTGATGTCAGCAATCACAAGAGCGCCCTTGTCCCGCAGGTGTTTGAGTGTTGCGGCGTAACTTTCAAGGCCAGCGATGCCCAGTTCTTCGTAGTAGGCAATCTGCACCTTGTAACAGGCGGCGATGTCAAGCGTGGCGTCAATGATGGCCTTGTTATACGCCAGCACCGCCTCGGCGGGGGAATGCGGCGAATGCCGGGCGAGTTCTTTTTGGGGGATATATTCCGCCGCAGTATCAAGGCCAACGCAGACATGGCCCCGCTCCGCTACGGCCTGAAAAAGTTTGTCGATGTTGTACATAGTTTCCTAACGCACATTCCACCACATTTCGGGCGAAAAGTCAAAGGGATAGCAATGACACGACAGGCGTGTACCTTTAGGGATACACCTTTACGAGCGTTTCCTTCCCCACGGAAGCCAGAACCGCTCTAAGAGAAGCCGCCCGTGCCTCAAGAAAAGCCGTGGGCAGGCAGGCGGCAAGGGGGTCTTCCGGAGCGGGCCGGGCCTTGCCGTATATCTGCACCTCCCGCAGCTCCGCCGCAGCGCAGGCCAGTTCCGCTACGAGCGCCTCCCACGCGCGGGCTTCATCCGGTGAAGGCGGTGTGCCGTTGATCGCGCAGATCATAGTTTGCAGGGTTACGGGCGCGCGTTTTACGAATGCCCGGATTTTTTCTATTAAGCGCTCAAATGGAATGGCGGAGCGGCTGGCAGCCTTGTACCAAAGGGGAGTTCCCGCATCCAGTTTAAGCCAGATGCAAAGCCCCCGCTCCCCGGCCCGGCACAGTAGTTCAAACAGCCCTTCGTCCAAAAGCCCCGACCCGTTGGTGATTAGCGCTAGCCGCACACCCGAAGCTTCCCTGTCCCTGACACGAAAGGCCGCCTCCAACGCCGCAGGAAAATGAGAAGACAGCGTAGGCTCCCCATTGCCGGAAAAACATATATCGCAAACGGCGATATCCCGCTCCTTCGCTTGCGCCAAAGCCCCCACAAGGGCCTTTTCCATAAGGGGAAGGGAAAAAGCCTGCTCGCTGTCGAAGGGAAACACCTCGCAGTAAGGGCAGTCGAACGAACAGAGTTTGCGATCCGGAAAGAGGTTTATCCCGACCGACAGCCCGCCGGAACGCCGGGAATACACCGGATAAATTAAGGAGCCTTCTTCCCGGCTGTGGCGATGTTCCATCCTATGGTATCATACCTACGGTATCATAACTTGAACAGGGCTAAGACGGTCGGTTGAAGTGCCGTCTCCAAGCCCCCCGTCCCAATTATGCCCCCATGCCCACAGCGTACCATCCGATCTGCGGCCCACAGTGCGATTATTGCCGGGGCTTACGGATATCCAGTTTGTATCGGCTCCTACTCTGACCGGGGCGTTGCGGTGGGTTGTCGTATCATCGCCAAGCCGCCCCGATCCATTATGCCCCCACGCCCACAGCGATCCGTCCCTTCTAATGGCCGCGGTGTGGGCATTGCCGGCGGACACAAACGTCCAGTCCGAGTCCGTTCCTATCCGGGTGGGGAGGTTGCGGTGGCTTGTGGTGCCATCGCCGAGCCTGCCGTTGCCGTTGTGCCCCCATGCCCATAACGAGCCGTCCGTTCTTACGGCTACGGTGTGGGAATTGCCGGCGGCTGCTTGTGTCCAGTTCCCAACCATCGCTATGAGCATTGGAAGGCTGCGGTTTGTCGTAGTGCTATCGCCAAGCTGTCCCGACGCATTATTCCCCCACACCCACAACGAGCCGTTCCTTCTAATGGCTACAGTGTGGGCATACCCGGCAGATACTGATACCCAGTCTATGTCCGCCCCGATCCGGGTAGGAAAGCTGCGGCTGATTGTGGTGCCATCGCCCAGTTGGCCCGATGAATTATGTCCCCATGCCCACAGCGAGCCGTCCCTTCCAAGCGCTAGGGTATGGCTGCCGCCAGCAGATACCGCTGCCCAGTTCATTTCAGTCCCTATCTGGGCAGGGCTGTTCCGGTGGGCCGTAGTGCCATCGCCCAGTTGGCCCGATCCATTATGCCCCCATGTCCACAGCGAGCCGTCTGCTCTAACTGCCGCCGTATGAGCGCTGCCGGCAGACACCTGCACCCAGTCCGATTCCATCCCTATTCGCGCGGGAAGCCTATTGCTTGTCGTAGTGCCGTCGCCCAATCTGCCCGATCCATTATTTCCCCACGCCCACAGCCATCCGTTTGGCCTAACGGCGGCGACAAAATCACTGCCGCTTGAATAATTGCTGTATACGGGCGGCGCCAATCCAATGAGCGCTATAACAGCTATGCCGCCGCATTTCCACCATGACTTGTCTCTTTTCATACCTAGGCTCCTTACGTGTTAATGAGTATATAAGAAGTTCCCTGCAGTTCACGCAGGCAACATTCTTCCTGTTGTAATATGCGCTGTTTACGCAACAAGGGCAAGCCCGAAGCGACGTAAGTCGTTACAGGATAAGGAGTTACATGGGGGGGGGGGGGGGGGGGGGGGAGGGTGTGTGGCCCCCCAGCAAAAGAAAAAAAATACATCTTTGTCTTCTTCTAC